>DBNV01000034.1:0-8000 GCA_002299865.1 Desulfonatronaceae bacterium UBA663
GGTCACCGCGCTGCTTGCCGTATTTTTCTGCTGCAACCCGGCCTTTGCCCAGGACTCCCAGCCCGTGGGGGACGAATCCCAGACCTACAGCAAAGAGGAAATCCGCCAACAAGTGGAGGGCTTTTTCGAAGGAACCACCCAGGGCTTGGCGGACATCGTAGAGATGATCTTCGCGAAATATGGCCGCCCCACGGGATTCATCCAGGGAGAGGAATTCGGGGGCGCCCTGATAGTCGGCCTACGTTACGGCAGGGGGCAACTGCTGTTAAAAGGCCAGGAGCCTGTGCCCGTGTTTTGGCAGGGACCGTCCATAGGGTTTGATTGGGGCGGTCATGCCTCCAAGGTTTTCACCCTTGTTTACAACCTCACCGACCCGGACAGAATTTTTCAACGGTTTCCTGGTGTTGACGGCAGCGTTTATGTTCTCGGCGGGTTCAGCATGAACTATCAACAAAGCAATGAAATCATCCTCGTTCCCATCCGCACGGGGGTCGGACTGCGCCTGGGCGCCAGCGTGGGCTACCTGCATTACACCAGGCAGGAGCACATCAACCCGTTTTAATGCGGCCATGTAATCCCGCGGTGTGATCAGGACGACGCTTCTTCCGGTTCATTCAAGGCAACCAACCCTTGAGGTTTCACTCCACGTCGATCATATGCCAGCTTCTCCTGCCGCTACGGGTGGAGTCGATGGGCAATTCGGGCTGGGCAATGCCAAGTATCTCGCCGGTGCTGGTCTGAATAAACACCCTTGCCCCCTCCTGTTCACCAAGATGTAAAGTCGGCGTGATCGCCATGCCCGGCCCCAAATTTTTAGTGAACTCGACGATTGTGGTTTTATCTACCCCTTGTCCAACGGTTGACGTATTCAAACCACCAAACACGTTTTTTACCCAAGGCGTACATGTTATGTAGTGCAAACTATAAAGCTTGCTTCTCCCCTCGAAGGCGCAGATATCGTTGTCCGGATCAGGGTGATATGCGACAAAGTTGAGCAATCCACCGAGCAGAGAAGGCTGACCAAGAACACGCTCGCCAGGCGGCGAAAGCCTCCTGAATGCGCCCTCCTTGTTCTTCAATATATAGTCTTGCAGTTCTGAAAATGTTGTTACATCGGAGGGGAGACAATCCGTGGTCCCGTCTGAACACAGCAGTCCTCCAGTTTCTGCATTGACCTGAATATTGCTGACATCTAATAATCTAGCCTCGGGCACAGTAGAAAAATTGTATGCCTTGCTCGGATACTTCGGCTCCTGAATACAATAAATAGATTGAGTGGAAGAATCAAACTTGTCAGCCGCTGTCCAGAACTGCCCAGTGCCGAAATAAACCCAGACATTGTCATCTTTCCAGCCCACGTTGGGCTTGCCGGTGACAGGCCTTTTGGCGTCGAACATGGACTTGTATTCCCATTTGCCGGGATCCGCCTCGCCTTCAACCTTCAATCGCCGTACGCCTCCACCAATGTTCTGTCCCTGCCTTTCCGTGGTCCCGAAATAGAGGATATCAACAAAAAAGTCGAAGTCATAGTCCACACTGACCATTCCGGTAGAGATGAAGGAGTTGTTGGTTGGAACTTCTATGCTGCCGCTCCTGGTCGCCGATGGGGCAAAGTCCGGGATGCGCAAGAGGCTCCGCTTGTCGGCATCCGCCACCCGACCACCCAAGTAATTCTCCATGGGGATGACCACCACCTTAGCCTTTTGTGTGCTCTCGATGCTGATCTTGTCGCTGTCCGGGCCGGTGCCCAGAACCAAAAACCATTTGACAACGCCGCGGTCTCGCACCGGAACAACCGTGGGCTCGGAAATTGTGTAGCCGAAGTTGACGCACGGCTTGTCTCCCGAGCACGACCGATTCCCTTTTTTGGTCGTTGTTTCCCCCAGCAGCACCGGGGGCTGGTCCGGATCCGTGATATCCAACACGAAATATGAGGAACTGAATGTACGCGTACCGTCAACAACTTGCCCGCCGCCAAAACGCATACCCCCGACAAGAATGGTCCCCCATCCGTTGGGATGTCTAGGGGAGTCGGGAAAGATCCTCACGTCGAAAACCCTGGGAGTCAAATCAACATAATATTGATGCCTGTATTCGGACCGGCTCAAACAACTCAAGTGGGGCAATAGATTGTTCGGCACATAAGCCCACATCTCCGCGCCCAGCGCCGGGCCTCCCTTGGTCACGAACCCGCCGCTGCCGGCCTGATAAAAGCCGGCATTAACAGCGTGAAGCATGCCGCTGTTACTGCCGAAATAAACCACCACTCTCCGATCTCGATATTTATGGTAGAAGGCGGCGTATGTCGGATCATTCCACAACAGGTCGTAGTTTTCAGCCGGAGCACCGACTAATACTGGAGTTGAATGAATCACGTCTCCAAGACGCCATGTTCGGTTATTGTATTGTCGGCTGCGCATGCCGCCCTGGTCCTGACCGCGCAGCCATTTGATGGTGTCTGCGTCAAGATAGGGGAGGCTCGCTGTATGAATAAAGGAGATGACTTCGCCGTTGTCGATCCTGCCATCATCGTCCGCGTCGTTCCAAGTGAAGATATGCCGCTGGGCTGAAGTAGAAAGATAGCTGCCCCTGTTGGCCAGTACATCCGTGAGATTATTCAACCATCCCGATGCGGTCCAAAGATAGGAAAGCGCATCCAATTCCGTGATCGTGCCGCCCTCGCACCGACTATTGCTGACAACTCCGTTCACGCAAGCCTTGGTTCGTTTGGCGTTGGCATCGTAAAAATAAATCACTTCACTGTCCTGTTTGTCTCTTACGCGTCCTTGAGCATCCACAAGAAGGGCGCGCACATCGCCTGTCCAGGTGACTTCCTTGCCGAAACTGTCGCGCTTGGCAGGCCAGAACACCGCCTGCGTAATCATGCCTTCCCCCTTGCGGGAAGAGGAAATGACCGATGCGGCGGCACCAGACGCAACTCGAGAGAGTATGAGTTGAAAGGCTCTGGTCAGTTGCTGCTCCAAGCGTAGAGGATTGGCCACGAAGAAATAATGGTCCGGGACTTCATCCCTGTTCTCATCCCACTTGACGGTCCCGGCCACAGTTTCTTCACCACCCCATTTGGCCGCGTACCAAAGAGGATTGCTCAGGATGCCGGCAGAATCCCCGGTTACGGCAAATGTTTTCGACCAATCAAGGCCTAAATTGCTGACCTGAATCGGTGTGTTTCCTCCAGCTCCCACGTCCCGATCTTTGACCACAAGATACACTCCATCTTCTGTTGTGCCTGAAATAAAAAAGCCAAGAACCTGATCAATGCAGCCGGCGGCATGTTCAGACTCGACCGTCACCTCGATTCGATTATTGCCAAGGGATCTTACTCTGTAAAAAACAATCGCATCCATGTCATGATCAGCGCCCTGCTCCACATCCTCAAAATTGATCCGAAATGTAGCGTCCGTTATTTCGCCCTGTTCATTGTATGTGATGTGCTCCACGAAAAAATTGACTATCTGATTAGTTGGGCAAAACGCATTGGATCTGCAATTTGAAACATGCAATCCATTTGTATCTAGTGATAACGTACATCTTTGGGCACAATTCCGGTTGACATTCAGACAGCCGCTGATTGATTTGCCCATGGGCACAATACGCACATTTGAGTCGCCGACTCGAATATTAATGTCAGGTATCGGTGAAGAAAGCGCGACAGCAAAAGAGCTTATTTTTTGCTCACCCGTTAAATCTGGCCGCAAGTCGGTATTCCTGCCATATTTGGCCACGGCAGAGGCATAATAGCTTCCCCTTCTCGTCGGGTCTTCAGGACATAGCCCGCGGATGCGGCCGAGGTTGTCGACTGTTTTCGGGGTGCACATAAAGTCCGTGCCTTGGTGGTTTTCGCCGATAAACCATGATTTCCCGGCTATGGACTCCTGCGTGCCGATGGTGTCCGCAAGATTTTGGGCATTAAAGTTTCCCGCCCCAAGTGTCCGCCCAGAATCCCAGCCCGGCGCAGCAAAGGCGGAACCAGGCAATTGGTCGGAGTCAAAGGAGGGATTGATGTCGCTGATGACCAACATGATCGGCTTAGCGCAATAGAGATTCTGGCCGCTTTGCATGAACGGATCCTGCCATGCGGCCAGAGGCAGTCCAAGCGTCGCATCCTTGCCTCCGCTGTAAAGATAGTCTGGCGTTGGCGTTTCCCCCCTAGCAAAATATCTCAAAGTCTCATACATCATCTCCGCGAGAGGGTTCCCCCAGTCCGGAAACTCCCCTTCGTTCATGGGGCGATCCGTGACCCATGCGCCGGGCCACCCAGGTTCATAACTGTGATCCGACCTGAAATTGACAATCCTCATCTTGTTGATGGTCTGAATGATTCCGTTGACTGCCGTGAACTGGCCGGTTTCAAGATTGATTTCATCCCTGATGCTGCTGATATTTTTGCGGACAACCCCACCGGACATGTTTTTTTCATAAGATCCGGTCAGTAAACCAAAATACATGCTGTTCCCTTCGCCGTACTTCTGGAGAAGGCCAATGGGCTTGTAAACAGCGCCCGACCCGTCTGGATTCGTTCCAGGATAAAGCTTGCAATTGTCCTCAGGCATGGAGGGATCGCACACCCTGACGCGTACGACGTAGTCGGTCGGTGTACCCAAAGATGAATCCGCAACAGGACTCTCCTTGGCAACCCAATTCCATATTCGGTTATTGCTATTTGTTAAGACCCGAAGGAGCGGCGGACCATCTGCTGAAAGCGTAGTGGAGGCAAATAAATGTCGTCGCCCAGGGCTAGGCGCTGCAAGTGGTGTATAATCAGAGATACAATATCCATCCACAGTTTGGCTTGTATATTCCTTGCCCCAGGAATGGGCATCCTGGGGCACGTATACCCTTTCCAAAACCGTTTCAGTGGCGGAGTCCGTGGAGCGAAATCCGCCATAAAGCACCTTGCGGAGCGTATCCATGCGGGACATGGTCAGATAGTTCAAAAAGTCGCCGCTCCATGCATTTGAACATTTTTTGTCCTTCGTGACCAAAATCGGCTCAAATCGCATCCTGCTGGAATTATAGGTGTAGCATTTGTAGGAATCAAAATAGCCGTAATAGTCAATGGATGGATTGTATCTTATGTCCAGAAGTCCATCGTCATTCAAGTCTGAAGCATCGTTATAGGCCGCGTAATACAGCTCATGATCCCTGCCCATGACCAGCATGACCAGGGGGGGGACTGCCCCCGGTAAAAACGGAGGCCCACCGAAAGAATATTGACCACAGATATCTTGACCATAAGTATTGGCGCGTGCGGTAGTTGTGATCGCAACCAACAGGAAGGATGCCACAAACAACAAAATGGCCAGACGAACAGTAGCGCTGGCGGCACCAGCGGCACCAGCGGCGCCGCTGGAATACCCACCTTTATATCTCATGCTCGCTCCCTATCTTTGTACGTAACGATACATGGTTCCTACGGCTTGGCGGCTGTCAAGCCGTTCATAGCCACGCCCAATAAGCTGATAATAGCTTGCAAAGCCACCGGCCCCGGCAACGCCCTTGCCGATTCCCTTGTAACCTGCGGCCATGACGATGGAACCTCCCTCAGCGACCCGGCTGCCTTGGAAGCGGACCTCCACGCTTGCCACCTCTTGCAGTGTTCCTGGAGAAATGATCTCGAAAATTCTCACGTCCGACCCTGGGGCCCTATACAAAGGCCCGCTTGCAATTTGTCCTTGAAAATAATTGCCTTGAGCATCTCCCAACTGAAAAACAGCAGGCTCGCCACCTCTGGTGTCCACGGAATGCCCAATCATTTCTTCGACAAGATCCACCCCGGTTTCGGCCCAGTTGAGTGCTTGGTTTTGGAGTTGCAGGTTGCGGGAAATATACACGTCCATCTTCACGTCTCTTGAAAAACCAATGCTCATAATGCTTATGGCCAGAAGAATGAGCAGCGCCATGACCAGGACAATCCCGTGTTCGCCCCGCCCGCGCAGACTTGGAGGACAGAGATCTCGCTTGCTCATGACACTCTCCCCACGACTATTCTGCTGTGCACTCATAGCGCTCTCTCCATAGACTATTCTGCGACTATTCTGCTGGCGGAGAATGACTTCTCGCCGCGGTACTGCCAGGTCACATCGACGGCTATCTCCCAAAAGGACCTAGTACCCGGAACAACGTTATCCCCGTCCTTGAGATTCATCCTTGTCAAGTTCCAATCCAGAACATAATTGAAACCACCAATGATCTGTTGCGCCCCGCCTTGACAAGGAGGGTTAGGGCATACCTGGGCAGGTCGGAAGGACAATTCTTCGATTTGGGCCTGGACAAGCTCTGTGGCCACGGTCATGGTTCGGCCCTGCCCTCTGGTCAGCACGGCTGTCTGCTGGGTGCTCATCCACGCCAAAACAGCCACGGCCAGCACCATCACGGCGATAAGCACCTCAATGAGGGTGAACCCCAAACAGGATTTTGAATTTGCATCAGGATGCATTGCGCAACACCACCTCCCCGCGGCTGAGCATGCGGGCATGCCCGTCATTAAAGGGGCCCACGCGATAGATGACGCACGCGCCGTCTACAGGAGGGACAATGCACATGTCAGACGCTCCAAGATTAGCCTTTAGGTCTGTTATCTCGAAAACCTGAGACTGAGTTCCGGTCTGATTTTCACTGCGTCCAAGGACCCAAAAACGCATCTTGCGGATTCTTTGTAGATCCGCGGAATCATCAATGGAATCGAACCATGTTTTTCCATCTATTGAATACTGTATCTGAAGGTCTTCAATATGTTCCGCGCCGATCCATCCTAGCGCGGAATTATAGGCGAAATTCTTTAGCTGCAGGACAGGTATGACAATATTTTGTCCAAGCCTGTTTTCCTTCACGAAATTGGCTACCTGAATACGTATCGGTACAACCATATATGCAGATGATCCACGAGGGGCATCAACGCTTGTAGAAAATGTCAACGTTCTACTTGATATATTTGTCAGCTCATAAAACACATTGCCCGCGAAGTTGGGGAAAAAAGAAAAATATCTGCGAAAGTTCCCTGTATTGGGGTCAGGAGCCGGGCTTAGGTCTCCAGTCAGTCTAACGGTATTCGGAGATATTATCTCCGCCACTTCCGTGCCAATCTTTCTAAAGCCATATACAATGATCACGGAATCAGGACTAAGCGATGTTAGGTTTGGTGTTCCAGATGTTCCATTCCCGATATGTGATACGAACCTCGTAATCGGAGGATCAATGGCACCTGATCCTGGTTCATTTCCCGTCATGCTGGATCCATTCTGAAAGGAATCACTACTTCCGAATCCTGCATGGCTGAGGGCATGGGACAGTCGTTGCGTTGCAACGCGCAAGTTTAGCTGAAGACTCAACATTTCTTCTTCGGACGCAGACATCTTGCTCTGAGAAAGAAAAACAAGAACAAGCGCGCCAATGAGGATCATCGCTGCTGTCATGGCAACCAGCAGTTCAATTAATGTGAAGCCTCGATGATCCGGATTCACAATTTTTATAATCTTCTTTCTAACCATATTCTACCAATAGGACTAATGAGAATGTTGATTGTGGCGCCTGTGCTGTGCCTTAAATGGAAATGGCTATTAGATGCTGTGCTTAATGGAGTGAAGCTCACCACTGCGCCCCCAGGTGGCAACGCACCACCCCCGGAATAAATCAAAGACATTCCTCCTTCGAGCCTAATTGTTTCTCCTCGATGATTCACGTATCTATCGGTAAACAGTCTCATCTCTTGGCTTACATTACGCTTAATTGCCTCATACCGGGCATCAAAAAGTGCCGTTCTTATATTTCTAGCCTCAGATTGCAGCCTGAAACCGGCCGAATTTATATGAAGTAATCCGATGCCGGCCATGATCGCAATAAGCGCCATGACCATTAACATCTCGATGATGGTCAGCCCAGCGTTATGCCGCCTGACCAGCGTGACCATCGCCTTCGTGCGGCCATTTTGCATCAATAGTATTGTTGTTAGGCATTGCATTGTTGTTGGGCATCCGATAATC
>DBNV01000034.1:8340-9724 GCA_002299865.1 Desulfonatronaceae bacterium UBA663
AATCCCTTTTCGACAACCCCTTTTTCAGCAATCCCTTTCCGGCGATCCCGGTGCACTGCAAAATCTCAACGAGACAGAACGGGCTTCAACAAACACGTATGATAGCCGCCCGGATTTGGAGCGCCGCGAAGCTCGACCAGTCCCATGTCCTTGCGGACTGCGAGAGCGTCAAAAAGTTCGAGAGCGAACTTCATGTGTTGTCCTGTCTGGATCCAAAAAAAGTTTAAAACCAGGCCGAAGTAGGCCGGGCCGAAGGGACTGGGGGAATTGCCGAATACCGCGAAAGGGGAAGGAGTCGCAACAGACCATCGAGCGTGGAAGATGGCAGAGGGTATGCTTTTGAAGGGATCGCATCCCTTTAAGTCCGGCGGCCCCGCCGCCCTGTTCCGCATCCGCAGAACGTAGGCCGGTTGCTTTGCGTCGCGCCCTTTCGGACGCTTTGCCCTTGTCGGATATTTGGGATAAAGAATAATCCGTTTCAAGAAGCTTGTCAATAGTGCTGAGGCTACTGTGTAAGGAGCAAATGAACTGTCCGGTCTTGTAGCTAATGAATTGTCCGGTTTTATAGGGCGCATGGAGGAGACGCCCCACCGTGCCTGCCGCTGGCATGCCCTCGCGGGTCAAGACCCATTCTCTAAAACACCGTAGCCAGGTGCAGGGCGTAAGACGGGGATGTTTTCAGACGGCAAGGGCACGTCCACCAGGTTCTCAAAGGCGATGAAGGGGCTTAAGTACGCCAGCTCCAGTTCGCCCGCCGGCCCGTTGCGCTGCTTGCCGATGATGATCTCGGCGATGCCCTTCTTCGGGTTGCCTTCCTGCTTGTTGTAAACCTCGTCGCGGTACAAAAAGGCGATCACGTCCACGTCCTGCTCAATGGCGCCGGACTCCCGCAGGTCTGAAAGCATGGGCCGGTGGACTACTACGGCCCCCTGGCCGACATTTACAACCAGGCCCGCTACACCCTGAACCTGACCAGCTTGCTTTTGCCCTGCGGCCTGACCCAAAGACACTTCGACGTCTGGACGGCCGGCGGGTTCCTGCTCACCGACGCCACGCCGGGACTGAACATCTTCGACCGGGAGCTTGCCCGCCATACGTCCTTTGCCTCCTCCGGGGAATTGCCGCGGCTTGTCCAGCGCCTGGAACGCGAACACGGCCTGGCCACGCAGCTTCGTGTCGCTTGGCGCACGCACATTTTGAAAAAACACACCTACGACCAGCGCGTGGCAACGGTCCTCGATTTCATCTCCAGCGGTTGTAATGTCCATGGGGCGACATGGATTTAAGAGGCAAGGCCTCGACGATGAACCCCGCCCCTTCCGCTCCCCGGCCCATGGCCGCCAGCACAGTTCTCAGAAGATGCAACGCCGGGGCGTTCACGCCC
>DBNV01000035.1:0-792 GCA_002299865.1 Desulfonatronaceae bacterium UBA663
GTCCCGCTACCTGCAGCTTGAAGTGAACATCCCAATCCACCAGGGCGTGCCCGGCCTTGGTGATGATCAAAAGCTGGCCGTGGCCCTTGTCCTGGGTCTGGATGTCGATGATCTCGGCCAGCTCCCGGATCAGGGAGTTGCGTCCGTCGTAAAGGGCGTTGGTGTTGTTCTGGCCGGGGATGTCGTGCACCCTGATTTTCTGGTTGAGTCCCGCGATTTGTCGCATCAGCTCATTGGCCCGGTTCACGTCCTGGCGGATGAAGTCGTCCATCTGCCGCTGGAACAGGGTCAGATCCTGATCCATCTGGTTGATGATCTTGGTTGCGTTGTGCGCGGTGCTCATGAGCTGGCTGCGCGAAGCCATGTCGTCCGGCCGCAGTGACAGATTCTGCCAGTCCGCCCAGAACCTGGCCATGGCGTTGTTCAGACCGTCGCCGATGGATTCATTGAAGAGCAGCTCCACGTTGCGCAGGTTGGTGAACAGGGCGTCCCAGCGTTCTCGGGACGAGGATTTGTCCAGGTACTGGCGCTCGATGAAATAGTCGAAATACCTGAGTACCTCCGCAGCCTTGACCCCGGTCCCGATTTGGCCGGGCCGGTGGTCGATGCTGATGTTCTCCTCGAAGCGCACCGACCGTCGACTGTACCCCGGGGTATTCACATTGGCGACATTCTCGCCCGTGACGTGGATAGCTGCCTGAAAGGCCAGCAGGGCGCTTTTCCCGGTGTTCAGCAGAGAATTGATCCCGACGGTCATGGAAAATCTCCTTCGCCTTCGGCCGCCTTCGGCCG
>DBNV01000035.1:1143-12890 GCA_002299865.1 Desulfonatronaceae bacterium UBA663
GCCGCCTTCGGCCGCCTTCGGCTACATTCGGCCCCGCAGCAGAGTGCCGGCCCCGTCGGGAGGCTTCCATGCGCCTCGCGGGGAGTAGGTGTATCCATTCTTGGGTTTGATCTCCGCGCTCAAGAATTCCAGCATGACCCTGTTCTGATCCAGCAGGGCCATGGCGGTTTCCGTGTTCTGGGCGGCCTTGCGGGCGCAGACCTGCTCCTGCTGGTCGATGTCCCGCAGCAAGGACTCCATTTGAGGCCGTTCGGATCCCTCCACCAGGGACAACAGGTCGCGCATGGCGGGCAGCGCCGGACTTTGCGCCTGCAGCCGGTTTTTGAGTCCCTCCCGTTCCACGGCCAATTGTCGGAGCAGTTCCTGAATGGAGAATTCCACCTGGGCCACGGACTGAGGGTCCCCCTTGCTTAAGTGACTGAACTCCTCGTCCTGCAACTGTTCCAGAACAACGAGGGCCTGCTTCTGACGATGCAGGTTTTCAAAGAAATAGCGGCTCATTGCGCACCTCGATGGAAGCCTTTAAAGTATCCCAAAATTGACGTCCGATCTGATCAATGCCGAGATTGCCCGAGATTGCGTTGATGCAAACGGTTCTTTATGAAAAGCGATAGTGCATCCGGCAGATTACGCCGAGTCCTCCCGGCCGATGGGCAAGCCTGCCAGGAGCCGGTCGCGGACCTGTTTCGGGTCCCAGGCCAAATTGTCTTGGCGGATTTCAAAGTGCAGATGCGGTCCGCTGGACCGACCGGACAAGCCCACCGTGGCGATAGTCTGTCCGGCACGCACCTTGTCTCCGACCCTGACCTTGTTTGCGTCGTTATGGGCGTAGTATGTACGCCATCCTCCGGCGTGCTCCAGCACAACTATTCTTCCGAATCCCCCCTGTTCTCCGACAAACACAACCCGTCCGTCCCAGGCCGCCTGCACGGGGGTGCCCTTGGGCGCGGCAAGATCAACGCCCGCATGCCAGGCCCGTTCACCGGTAAATGGATCCCTGCGCCAACCAAAACCCGAACTGACCCGTGCCTGAAGCGGCCAATGCATGGGCGGCAGGCCCGCCGCAGCCGTTACGTCGCGAGCGACGTTGATCTCGTCCGGGGCAAAGCCGGGGTGCTCCGGAACCACGCCGCCTCGTTCCTCAATGGCTCTGGCCAGGGAGCGCACACGTTCCATGGGGTCGGAGATTCCAAGTAGCCGCGCGGAGTAAACGCTTTCGACATGGGCATGGGGCAGGTTCGGTTCATGTTCATAATCCGAGACAACCAAAGGAGCACTCGCCTGTTCGGTCTTGTCGGGCGTTTTTTCCTCTGCGGTCGATGCAATGTAGGGTGGCAGCAAGGTCATGACCGGGATGTCCTTGGCCGGAGGAGAACTCGCCTTGCTGGCCTTGATCTGGTGCTCTCGCAATTGCTGGAAAATGATCTCCCCCAGGCCGATGCCCCCGGCGCGAGCCCACAGTACGGACATTTCCGTGTCAAAGTGGGACTGCCAGAACTCTTTGTCCCGGCTGTGCAAAAGTCCTTCCTTGGGCACGGTGGAGCGCATTTGTTTGAGGAGTTGGTGCAGAAGAAGGGCTTCAAAGTCCTGGCTGGCTTCGCGCATTTTGGCCTCGCGCTTGTCCTGCTCCGGGACGTGCGCCGTCGCCTGCAGTCTCATGGCTTCCAGGCGACGGCGCACGTCCTTGCTCTGGTCTTGAAGCAGCAACGTGTCTTCATGACCCTTAAGACCCAGCATCAGATCACCTCCACATCCGCGTGCAGGGCCCCGGCGGCCTTCAGGGTGCGCAGAATGGAGATCAGGTCGCGGGGGGTCGCTCCGAGGGCGTTCAGCCCGTGGATCAGGTCTTGCAGCGTGGCTCCTTCCAGCAGAGTCAAACGGTGGTCCTCCTCGCGAATCACCACTTCAGTGCGCGGCACTACGACCGGCTCTTCCGGCAGGGTGAAGGGCAGGGGCATGACCACTTCCGGACGTTCGAGAACCACGATGTGCAGGTGGCCATGCGTTACGGCCACCTTGGACAAGCGCACGTTCTGCCCGACAACCACAGTACCGGTTTTTTCATCCACCACTACCCGGGCCCTGTCGTCCGGGGTGATCGGCAAGTTTTCCAGGGCCGCGATAAAGGGCACTAGATTGCCTTGATACAGGTCGGGCACGCTCACCTCCACGGTGGAGATGTCCTTGGCCCGGGCCAACGAAGAGCCAAAGTTCCGGTTGATCTTGTTCACCACCTGCATGGCCGTGGAAAAGTCGTTGGTCTGCAAATGCAACACGACGTTTTCCTGTTGATTGAAGGCAAAGGGCACGGAGCGTTCCACTGTGGCTCCATTGGGAATCAAGCCCACAGTGGGGATGTTCACCTGGACCTGGGCCGCATCTCCGGCGACGCTGAATCCGCCGATGATCAGCGGTCCTTGGGCCAGAGCGTAAATTTCACCGTCCACCCCGCGCATGGGGGTCATCAGCAACACTCCGCCTAAAAGGCTTGAAGCGTCGCCCACCGAGGCCACGGATACGTCCAGGCTGGAACCGGCCCTGGCGGAGACGGGCATCTGGGCCGTGACCATGACCGCGGCCACGTTACGCACCCGCAGCTTTGCGCGATCCACGCGCACGCCCATGCGTTCCAGCATGTTGGACATGGATTGGATGGTGAATTCAGCCCCTCGGCGGTCGCCCGTGCCCGAAAGACCGACGACCAATCCGTAGCCAACAAGTTGGTTGCTGCGGGTGCCGGAAAACGTGGCGATATCCTTGATGCGGACCATGGCCTGGGCCCGGTCGGGCAGCGCCACGCCGATCAGCAAGCTCAGGGTCATGGCCAGCAAGGCCGCACGGGATGGAATCGTCAGGAATGACATGCAAGAATTCCTTAGGAGATCTGCCGAATGTCTTCTCTGGTTATGATTTTAGAACGGCCACACGTTTACAAGGATCCGGGTCATCCAGCCGGGGCGCTGCTTGTCCGCCAGAACGCCCATGCCGTAAAATTCCACTGTGGCGTCAGCCATATGCGTTGAAAGGATGGTGTTGTCCGGATTGATGTCTGTGGAGCGCACTAAACCACGAACCACAATGATCTGGGTTTCGTTGTTCACGCGGATTTCCCGCGCTCCCTCCACCTGCAGGACCCCCCCGGGCAGGACCCGGACCACCCGCGCCCCCACAGTAGCGCTGATGGCCGATTCCCGTTTGGTTTCGCCGTCGCCCGTGAATTCGCTTGAGGACGTGGCCCTGACCAGGGGCGTATCCCCGAAATTGTCGCGGCTGATGCCCATGATCCCCAGGGCGTTGTTTAGCAAGGGCTGGTCAATCATGTGCTCGATGCCCAGGCCGATGCTGGAATCCCTGGAAGCGTCCGTGGTGGCTTTGTTTCTGGCTTGGGAATGTTCTACGATCTGGATGAGCACGATGTCCCCGACCCGCCGGGCCCGGTTGTCCGCGAAGAGCAGTTCCGCACTGGCCGGATTGAACAGGGAGCCCGGGTTTTGTTCCACTGGAGGCGGGATGTCTACGCCTTGGGTCAGCATGGGGGTGGGCATGCTTTGCGTTGTCGCGGGTGCGCAGGCGGCTGCAAGACAAATCAAGACCAGCGCCGCAGCCGCATGAAAAACGGCATTCGCGTTTGGTCGGCCGGTTGTTTTTTTCATGGCTTCCGTCCCTCGTTCTTGCTCATCTGTTTTCTCATCTGACCACGACGGTTTCATAATCTCGAACCCTGGCCAGGACTTCATTATTATTTTGCAAGTTCCGCACCGGAACCGTTTCCCCAATGGCCCCGTCCGCCATGACCTGAACCTGGATCTGGAGTCTGACCAGATCGCCCTCGTACACCAAAAGGACCTGGTCTCCCTTGCGCACTGCGGGCAAGGGGCGCAGCGACGAGGCGTAAATGACCTGATCCATGCCCACGGGGGAGTGGACCTGCCACGGCCCTCCCGAACCGTCCCAGGGCACCTCGCGCAGATAGGCCAGATTCTTGCGCTGGAACACAACGTCCCCTGGTTCCAACGCAAGGCCTGAATTCAGAGGCCTGGCCGCGCAAGGCACAGTTTGCCATACATCCAGGAATACCGTGCCCGTCAGCCTGCGGAGCACGCTTCCGTCCACGGCTCGCAGCACGAAGCGGAGGCTGTTGCGACCGGGCTGCAACGGACCGGCCGGCTTGATCTCCAGGGTGTCCTGGATATGCCCCAAGAAGATGTGCGACGGTAGACGAAAGTCGCGCAAGGTGGTTTCCTCGCCCAGAAGCCGGGCTTGAGGAGTCAAAAAAGTGACAAGGCGGGAGCGTAATTCCTCCTCCAGGATCACTTGCCCGCCACCTTGTAAAACCACCTGGGACGGTGCCCGGCAAACCGTGGCGACGTCCCCCAGATACTTTCCAAGCAGATTCAAGATCTGATTTCTGGACAAGGTCATGGTCCGTCCGCTTTCAGGAGCAGGCCATAACTGCCGCTGGGAAAGACTTGCCCACTGGGCGCGGCCCTGCTCGGTCAGCGGGCTGGCAATATCCCCGAAGGTGACGCGAGGGCCTGCGACGACTGCCACCGGATGAATCAGGAAGTGCCAGTATCCTTGTTGAGCCAGAGATGAAAGAGGCGTGGTCAGAGACAAGCAGACCGCTAGAACGATGATTGCCAAAGCCGGCGCACTTCGTTCGCGCATGGTGTTTCTTCTTGTCATCGCGGCACCGTTGTTTCGTGGAATCAGGCAGGCTCGATGGCCTAGCGTTTCATCTGGTTGGCGACCTGCAGCATCTGATCCGAGGTCTGGAGGGCTCTGGAATTGATTTCATACGCTCGCTGGCCGGTGATCAGATTGACCATCTCCTCGACAATGTCCACGTTGGACATTTCCAGAAAAGCTTGGGCAATGGTCCCCACGTTTTCTTCACCGGGGACCCCTTCCAGTTCTTCCCCGGAGGCTGCGGTGGGCAGGAACAGATTGCGTCCGATGCTGTTTAAGCCAGCCGGATTGATGAAGGTGAACAGAGGGATGTCCGCGCCTGCCAGCTCCTCCCCGAATTTATCCATGGCCGAAATGCGCCCTCTTTCCGTGACCACGATATTTTGCGTATCTGGGGGGACGATGAATTCCGGTTGCAGGGCGTAGCCGTTGGCGGTCATGATCCGGCCCTCGTTGTCCAGCTTGAAGGTTCCTGCCCGGGTGTAAGCAAACTCGCCGTTGACATCCACCTGGAAGAAACCCTGGCCTTCGATGGCCAGATCCAGCGGGTTGCCCGTATTTCGGAATGCTCCCTGGGAAAATTCCTTATGCACGGCCACCGGCCGAACTCCCATGCCCACCTGTAAACCCGTGGGAATGCGGTCTCCTGCGGCAGTCACGGACCCGGCGATCTTGAGGGTTTGGTACATCAGGTCCTCGAACTCGGCCCGGCTTTTTTTAAAGCCCGTGGTGTTGACGTTGGCCAGGTTGTTGGTCGTAACGTCAATGCTCAACTGCATGGCCATCATGCCTGAGGCCGCGGTCCATAATGAACGCATCATCGCTGCTTACCTCCGCAATCTAGATCACTGGTTTTGGCGTTTCTCTTTGCAAAGAGTGAGGACGCGGGCTTAACGGGCCGCGGCCACTTCGCGGATCAGTTTTCGGTCGGCTTCCTGGGTGGTGCGCATGACCTTTTGATAGGCTTCAAACAGGCGGTGCGTCTCGATCATGGAAACCATCTCCTGAACCACGTTCACATTGGCACCCTCCAGGTATCCACTGATCACGGACACGTTTTCCGCAGGTTCCTCCACGGCCTGGGCTCCATCTCGAATCCGGAAGAGATTCTGCCCCACCTTCTCCAGCACCTGTGGATTGGCGAAGTTCACCACCTGCAGCAGGCCTACGCCTTCGTCATTGACGGTGATCTGCCCGTTAGGCGCGATGTAGACTTGCCCACCGGGCTCAAGATTGATTTCTCCGTCATTGCCCAGCACGGGATAGTTCTGGCTATTGACCAATTGACCTTCCGGGGTCAGGTGGAAATTCCCGTTGCGCGTGTAGAAAACGCCTTGCGGGGTACGCACCTTGAAAAAGCCTTCACCGTGCAGGGCCACGTCCAGAGGGTTGCCCGTCTTTTGCAGACTGCCTTGACTGAAATCGATATGGGACAAGGCGATGCGGATCTGAGCCATCTCGTC
Organism: Desulfonatronaceae bacterium UBA663; assembly: GCA_002299865.1. Taxonomy (GTDB): domain Bacteria; phylum Desulfobacterota; class Desulfovibrionia; order Desulfovibrionales; family Desulfonatronaceae; genus Desulfonatronum. The sequence continues at coordinate 7,296 of DBNV01000035.1, forward strand.
AGGCACGGGCAATAGGGACTCTTCATTGAGCGCCGCAATGGGATCCAACATGTTGTGGCCGAAGCGGACGAAGACATCCTTGAAAGCCAAGGACTCGCGTTTGTAGCCCGTGGTGTTGACGTTGGCCAGGTTGTTCGCGATATTGGCCAGCCGATGCTCCTGGGTCAGGGCACCGAACAGGGCGTTGTACATGCTTGCCTGCATAATGCATCCTCCGTCCCTGGTTTAAGCAAGATTCAGGCCACTTCCTTGCCACCCTCACCCATTTTTGTGCCGCACTTGACAAGGCCCCCCGCGTTGAGCATATGACATTTTGCGTTTGAAGCGGGCGTAGCTCAGTTGGTAGAGTACAAGCTTCCCAAGCTTGGTGTCGCGGGTTCGACCCCCGTCGCCCGCTCCAGTATCTAGCGCAACATCCTGTCGCTTGCGGCTGGTTTCGCAAACATTTGGAGCAAACGGGGTGGGCCTTGGGTCCACTTTTTTTTTTTTGGCTTTACGGATAATGTCTACCCATTCTCCCATACCAACCCCTCGCCCCGATCGCCACGCGCAGTTGCGACGCCGTCTGGAAGAACTAGCTGCCCCGGTGGTATATGGGTTGGGACTGCGCCTGTGGGGTCTGGAATACATCCCCCTGGGACGCAAGGCCCTGGTGCGCATCTATATTGACGAAGAGGAAGGGGTGACCGTGGACCAGTGCGTCATGGTCAGCAGGCAGCTAGGCCCGGCTCTGGAGGTGGAGGAAACCCTGCCGGGTTCCTTTACGCTGGAAGTCTCCTCGCCGGGTTTGGAGCGCCAGTTTTTTCATCCCAAACAGCTTCAGGCCTACTTGAATCGCCTTGTGCATGCACGGCTCAAGGAGCCCCTGGAAGGTCGCAAGTCACTTCAAGGCATTCTGATCAGAGCGGAGGGTGAATGTCTCGTTCTCGACGAGGCCGGACAAGAAATTTCCCTGTCTTGGGACCAGATTAAAAAAATCCACTTAGTGCACGTCTTCGGCCCCAAAGCATCCTAGAACCGTGCATGGGCAAAAGCTTTTTCCCGCACGTTTTTGGGGGCGGCTTGAAGACAATCAATGCGCATGCAAACCACTTTATGAGATCATCACAAGTCAAGGCGAGACCATTCCGGAGGACGACGATATGAGTGCCGAATTGCGCAAGGCCATTGAACAAATCAGCAAAGATCGAGGGATCGACAAGGATCTGCTCATAGACACCCTGGAACGCGCCGTGCGTTCGTCTGTGACGAAAAAATTCGGGGAGGAAGCAGATATTGAAGTGTCTTATGATAACGAAAAAGGGGCGTTCGAGGTCTATCAATTCAAGACCGTGGTCGAGAAAGTCACGGACCCGATGATGGAAATCTCCCTGGAAGAAGCCCTCCGGCAAGATCTTACATTCCAGATTGACGACGAAATCGGTATCAAGGTCAATGTCGAAGACCTGGGGCGCATCGCCGCCCAATCCGCCAAGCAGGTTATCATCCAAAGGATGCGCGAGGCCGAGCAGGAAATTATTTACGAGGAATACAAGGAGCGCAAGCGCGAGATCGTCAGCGGCACCATCCAACGTCGTGATCGCTCGGGCTGGATCATCAACCTGGGACGTACCGAAGCGCTTCTGCCCAAGGAAGAGCAGATTTCCAAAGAGCGGTTCCGCCGGGGCGACCGCGTCCAGGCTTTACTGATCGACGTGCGCAAGGAAGGCCGCGGGCCGCAGATCATCGTTTCCCGGTCTCATCCGGATTACCTGACGGTTCTCTTTCACCGCGAGGTGCCCGAGGTTGCCGACGGTTTCGTGCGCATCATGGGCGTGGCCCGCGATCCCGGCAGCCGGGCCAAGGTGGCGGTGATGTCTACGGATCGCGATGTGGACCCCGTGGGCGCCTGCGTGGGCGTGCGCGGTTCGCGCATCCAGAACATTGTGCAGGAACTGCGCGGAGAACGCATCGATATCATCGTCTGGAACCCGGAAGTCACTACGTATGCGGTGAATGCCCTTTCTCCGGCCAGGATTTCCAGAATCACCGTGGATGAAGAGGACGGTCTGCTGGAGGTCATCGTGCCGGATGATCAACTGACGTTGGCCATCGGCCGCAAAGGGCAAAACGTCAAGCTGGCGGCAAAGTTGCTGGGGTGGAAGATCGATATTTTTACGGAAAGTCGTTACGGGCCCATGTATAAGGATCGGCAGGGACTGGAGCAGTTGGCCAGCGTAGCCGAAATCCCCATAGAGGCGTTCATCGCCGCCGGCTTTGACGGCTCTTCCTCCGTGGCTCAGGCCGACGACGAACAACTGTTGACCATCCGAGGAATGGACGCTGAAAAAATCGCGGACCTGCGTTCCGCCATCAATTTTCTTGGACTAAATGGGGCTAAAGAAATTCAGGGTCTAGAGGGCGAAGAAGCCGACCAGGATGCGCAAGGCGATTATTCAGAGGAGACGGATGATGTGGCAAAACAGTCGTCGGAGCAGGAAAAACCGGAAGCAGGGCCGACGCACGGATGAATTCGCACGTCACAAAGCAGCGGAAGGGTCGTCATGTTCCTTTACGTATGTGCATCATCTGCCGCGTCAGATCTCCAAAGTTGCTGTTGCGCCGATTTGTGCGCGGCCAGCGGCGGGAACCCCTTGCGGATGACCGCCGGCATATGACCGGCCGCGGTTTTTACGTATGCGACAATACGTCGTGTCTGGATAAATTGATGACGGGGAGACGTCGGAAGCAGTGCAAGGGAGAAATGCATGGCCAATAAGATACGAATCATGGAGCTGTCCGCAGAACTGGAGGTGAGCAACAAGGACTTGTTGCAGGTGCTCCGGGAGCTGGAAATTCCGGTCAAAAGCCACGTCAGCAGCGTCACTGAAGAAGAGGCCGCCCGCGTCCGCGAACGACTTCAGAAAAAGGAGATCGCCCCTGCCGTGGTGCAGCGCGAGGTGCAGCCCGGCGTGATCCTGAGGCGGCGCAAAAAAGTCCCGGCCAAGCTTATCGAGGAGACCGAAGCGGAAGAAGCCGTCCGTCCGTCCTCAAAGCCTGCTTTGGAGAAGATCGTGACGACGCCGGAAGCTGCTAAAGAATCCAGCGTCATTTCCCGCAAGGATGCGGCAACGATCAGCTCTATGCCTGAGGCTGTCGCAATGGAGCAGGAGGTTGCCCCGGTAACGGAACATGCAAAAGCCGAGACGTTGCCGGAAGAATCGTCAGAAGGAGCACAGGAGCTGGTCCCCACGTTCGATGAGGATCAGATCAAGCAGCTCGAAACAGCCGCTCCCGCTACCCCCGCAAGCAATGCGACCGGGCTGGGACTAGAGGCCGAAGCCACTGCGGTTGCCAAGGACGTTGCGGAAAAGCCTAGAAAACGCAAGGCAAAGAAAAAAGAACCCATTGTCCAAGCTGGCCCGCAGGTGCGAATCATTTCCAAGCCGGAAGTCAAGCCGGATTTTTCTTATCAGCCCGAATCCAAGCCGTACACGCCCACGCCGGTTGCTCCCGCCCCTGGCTTGGCCGCGCCCAAAGCCCCCTCGGTCCGTGATGATCAAGCCGGAGAGGACGGACAGGAACGCAGGAAGAGAAAGAAGGGCAAGCGCACCGTGGAAATCGTGCAGCCACAGATGGATGCCGATTTGGGTCGGGCCGATCCATCCTGGAAAAAGAAGAAGGGCTCGTCTGTTCAGGATCGTACCGGAGGTAAACTCCGCACCAGACGTTCGCGGCAAAAAGGACGGGATTTTCCCCAAGAACAGCAACCTCAGGCGATGACCCAGCCCATCAAGGCGGCCAAGCGCAAGGTGCGCATGGACGAGGCCATCCGGATTGCGGACATGGCCAAGCAAATGGGGCTCAAGGCCCAGGAAATCATTAAGACGTTGTTCGGCATGGGCGTCATGGCCACCATAAACCAATCCATCGACGTGGACACGGCCACGGTGATCGCCGCGGAATTCGACTACGAAGTGGAACAGATCGGTTTCATGGAGCAGGACTTCACCCACACCACTGAGGAGGACAGACCCGAGGACCTGGCGTCCAGGGCCCCGGTGGTGACCATCATGGGCCACGTGGACCACGGCAAGACCTCGCTTCTGGATGCCATCCGCGAAACCAATGTGACCAAGGGCGAGGCCGGCGGCATCACCCAGCACATCGGCGCGTACCATGTCCAGACCAACCGTGGGGTGATCACCTTTTTGGATACCCCGGGTCATGAGGCGTTTACGGCCATGCGTGCCCGCGGCGCCCAGGTCACGGACTTGGTCATCCTGGTGGTGGCCGCGGACGACGGAGTCATGGAGCAGACCAAGGAAGCGGTGAATCACGCTCGGGCAGCCAATGTGCCCATTGTCGTGGCAGTGAATAAAATCGACAAGGAAGACGCCAATCCGGAGCGGGTGATTCGCGAACTGAGCGAAATAGGGCTTCTGGCCGAGGCCTGGGGCGGGGACACCATCTTCGCTAACGTTTCGGCCAAGCAGCGCATCGGCTTGGACGAACTTTTGGAGATGGTGCTTTTGCAGGCCGAGGTTCTGGAACTCAAAGTCAACCCCAACAAGCGCGCCCGGGGTCGTATTGTGGAGGCCAGGCTGGACAAAGGACGCGGCCCGGTAGCCACGGTGCTCATTCAGGAAGGCACCCTGCGCGAGGGCGACGTATTTGTCTGCGGGCTGTATCACGGCAAGGTCCGGGCCATGTTTAACGATCAGGGCCGCAAGATCAAGGAAGCCGGGCCGGCCTATCCCGTGGAGGTCCAGGGTTTTGACGGGTTAGCCGAGTCTGGGGATGAATTCGTGGCCGTGGCCGATGAAAAGATTGCCCGCAGGATCGCCTCCTCCCGGCAGACCAAAGAACGTGAGAAAGTCCTGGCCCAGGCCACGAAGGTGACCCTGGACAGCTTCCTGGCTTCCAAGGCCGCGGACGAGACCAAGGTGCTCAATCTGGTGATCAAAACCGACGTCCAGGGTTCGGCGGAGGCCATCGCCGAGTCTTTGAACAAGCTATCCACGGATGAGGTCCGGGTACAGATCGTCCATGCCGGTGCCGGGGCCATCACCGAATCCGACGTGATGCTGGCCACGGCTTCTTCGGCCATCATCATCGGCTTCAACGTCAGGCCCATAGCCAAGGTCAAGGAAGTGGCCGAGGCGGAAAGCGTAGAAATACGTTTCTACGATATCATCTACGACCTTTTGAACGACATCCGCGACGCCATGACCGGCATGCTTTCGCCGATCATCCGCGAATCCTATCTCGGCCAGGCCGAGGTCCGTCAGACTTTCAGCGTGCCCAAGATCGGGACGGTGGCCGGTTGCGCAGTTATGGACGGGAAACTTCTGCGCAACGCCAAGATTCGTCTGTTGCGGGACGGGGTGGTCATCTATACCGGCAAGCTCAGTTCACTGAAGCGCTTCAAGGATGACGCCAAGGAAGTGCAGAAGGGGTTTGAATGCGGTGTGGGCCTGACCAATTTTAACGACATCAAGGTCGGCGATTTTGTCGAGGCCTTTGAGGAAGTTTCGGAAAAAGCGACATTGTAAAGGCCTTGAAGGGCGAGGCGGAAAACTTAAGGAGCGGAACTTTTCGTTTTTGCGCCCTTCA
>DBNV01000035.1:13245-21610 GCA_002299865.1 Desulfonatronaceae bacterium UBA663
CCAGCCATGATCGCCGACCTCTTTGGGGCCGCCACGTTCAAAGAAGGCTGTAAACGGATCGTCAACAACCATCGTTCTAGTCATGACCCTTCAATTTTTATGATTATCGGTGTGCTGCATCTGGAGTTTCGACTTCACGGCAACAGTTCCCTGAAGGGCAAACGCAAGGTAGCCCAGAGCCTGAAGCAAAAACTGCGCAACAAGTTCAACTTGGCGGTTTCCGAGGTCGAGGCTCAGGACGAGCACGAACGTTTGGTTCTTGCCGCAGTTACGGTTTCCTGCGATCAGGCCAAGGTGGAAAGTCGGCTGCATAAGGCCATGTCTCTGGCCGAAGCAGCGGCTCCGACGGAATTTTTGCGGGGCAACACGGAATTTTTCACGGCCAGACAGGATCCGACGCAAGTCCGGGCCGACCTGCTGGAAGGAGGTCAATGGTGATGCGAGGAGAGGCGCCTTCTCGAAGGTCCATCCGCTTGGCGGATTTGATTCAGCGCGATTTGGCCATGCTTCTGGTGGAGGAGATTCAGGATCCGCGTCTGGAGATGGTGACCATCAGCGGGGTGAAGATGAACTCGGACCTGACCATCGCCAACGTGCTCTACACCTGCACGGATGACCCCGCCCGCCGGGAGGAGATCGCCGCTTCTCTGGGCAAGGCCAAGGGATATTTGCGCAAGCTTTTGGGCCACAGGCTGAAGCTGCGCACCGTCCCGGAATTGCGGTTTGAGCGTGACACCTTTCTGGAAAAGATAGTTTATGCGGGATAACTGGCAAAAAGTTCTCCGTCTGTTGCGTGAAGAAGACCGTTTCGTGGTAGCCGCGCACAACAATCCGGACGGCGACGCCTTGGGCTCCACCGCAGCCCTGGGCTGGGTTCTGGAGGCCCTGGGCAAGCAGTACTGGCTGTACAACGCTTCGCCGCTTCCCGCCCGCTTTTCATGGGTCTCCCTGCCGCAATCGTTGCACAACCGTGCTCCGTCATGGGACCCGGAGTGGTACTTTCTCCTGGATTGTGGAAATGTGTACCGCATCGGTCATGACGCGGCGATCCAATTTCCTGCGGACCGGGTGGTGAACATTGATCACCACGTTAGCAACATCGGTTTCGGCGGCATGAATTTGGTGGAGCCAAGTCGCTCTTCGGTAGGGGAGATCATCGGCTATTTGGCCATGGATCTGGGCATTCCCTTGAGCGGCCCTTTGGGCGAAGCCGTTTATCTGGCCATGGTCACGGACACCGGCTCTTTCAGTTTTGAAAGCTCTACTCCTGAGTCCATGGAACTGGCTGCGGAAATAATCCGGCAGGGTCTGAATCCGGGGGCCTTTAACGCCCGGTTGCAAAATCAATGGCGACTGAACCGCCTGCACCTGATGGGGGAAGTGCTACGTCGTGCCCGACTCTTTTCCAATGGACGCATCGGCCTGATCACCATATCGGCAGATGATCGGGAACAGACCGGCGCGACCATTGAGGACTGCGACGACGTGGTGGATTATATCCGTCGGGTCAAGGGCATTAAGGTCGCGGTCAGCTTGCGGGAGGACGAACCCAAAAAAATCAAGTTCAGTCTGCGTTCTTTTGGAAATACGGACGTAGGCGTGATGGCCGCGGCCGTGGGCGGCGGCGGCCACAAGAACGCCTCCGGTGGAGAACTGTATTCTTCCTTGGAGCAGGCTGAGGCCTTTCTGGTCCGTCTCATCGACAAACATCTGACCATGGCGGACAAGAACCCGGGACATCTTCCGGGCTAAAAGGCCAGGCCTTGGGCTCCACTGTGAAAAACACTTTCAAATCTGTCCAGGCTCATGGCCTGCTGGTCCTGAACAAGTCGCCCGGGCCGACTTCCACCCATTGCCTGGAAAAGATCAAGCGCGGCTTGGGCCAGAAGAAAATCGGTCATGCCGGCACCCTGGATCCTCTGGCTCAGGGCGTCTTGTTGGTGCTTTTGGGTCAGGCCACAAAAATAGCGTCCTATCTTATGGAGGGCCGCAAACAGTACCAGGGCCTGTTGCGTTTGGGAGTGGAAACAGATACCTATGACGTTTTGGGAAAGGTCGTGGCCGTTCGCGACGCTGCCCATGTGATGCCCGAACGGGCCGGGGCGGCCATCGTGCAGTGGCTTGACTTGCGGGAACAGGAGGTTCCCCCGTATTCAGCGGCAAAACACAAGGGGCGGCCTTTGTACGCCCTCAGCCGTTCGGGACAAGACGTCCCGGTGAAACGGAAACTCATAGACATTTATCAGGCGGAAGTTCTGCACATGGACCTCCCCCTGGTACGCTTTCGCGTGGAATGTTCCGCCGGTGCCTATATCCGTTCCCTGGTCCACAGCCTGGGGATACGCCTGCAGTGCGGGGCCGTGTTGGAGGAACTGATCCGTGAGCGCAGCCACCCCTTCACTCTTGACCAGGCTCATGATTTGGAGCGTGTTCTGGGAGAGCCGGAAAGCTTGGGGGAAAAAGTGATTCCGCTTGCCGCAGCGCTTTCACAATATCCCAGCTATTGTCTCTCCGAGGATCTGGCCCGAAAAGTACGCCAGGGTGCCCGTCTGCAACGGGAGTTGTTCGGGCCGGATTCCGGTCTAATGCAGGCCGGATCAAGGGCCCTGTTTTTGGATGCCCAAGAACAGCCTCTGGCTCTGGTCGAGTTAAGGGATGTGGGTGGCCGTTTACAATGGACTGTCCTGCGCGGGCTGTTTTCAGGCCCGCTTCAGGATCCGGACCGACTCCGGACCCCATTAATTTCCTAAAAAAGGAAGAATCCCTAAGGAGGAGACCGCTGTGGTCATGAGTTCCGAGAAAAAAACCAAAATCATCGCGAAATACCGGCTCAAGGAGGGCGACACCGGCTCGCCCGAGGTGCAGGTGGCGCTTCTGACCCACCGCATCAATGATTTGACCGGGCATTTCAAAACCCACAAAAAGGACTTTCATTCCCGCACCGGCTTGCTCAAGCTGGTCGGAAAGCGAAGGAATTTGTTGAACTATCTCAAGAAAAAAGACATCGCGCGCTACCGCGAGATCATTGAACGCCTCAACCTGCGCAAGTAGCCGCCGCGCATGTTTTAGGAGGGTCTGCCCGGGCTGTTTGAAGGAGCATGCCCGGGCCCAGCCCTCCCCACTTCTATAGCTAAAGGACAAGACGATAAAAATGAGCGATCTTTTTAAGACCACAAGGTTAACAACGACAATCGGCGGCAAGGAATTCATCATCGAGACCGGACGCATGGCCAACCAGGCCGACGGCGCGGTTTGGGTGCAATGCGGCGACACCGTGGTGCTGGTCACCGCCGTGGCTCAGGTTCCGGACCGGGAGGTTTCCTTTCTGCCCCTGACCGTCAATTATCAGGAGATGTCATATGCCGCCGGGCAGATTCCCGGCAATTTTTTCAGGCGCGAAATCGGTCGGCCTAGCGACTGGGAAACCCTGGTTTCCCGTGTTATCGATCGTCCCATCCGCCCGCTGTTTCCAAAAAAATGCTCCGTGGAAACCCAGGTCATCGCCACGGTGCTTTCAGCGGACCCGAACAACGATCCGGATGTTTTGGCCTTGACCGGGGCCTCTGCGGCCCTGCACTTGTCCAAGATTCCTTTTCTGGGGCCGGTGGCCGGGATCCGGGTGGGCTGCATCAACGGCAAATTCGTGCTCAACCCCAGTTTCAAGGAACTGGAGGAGAGCACTTTGAACATGATCATGGCCGCGTCCCGGGACGCCGTGGTCATGGTGGAAGCCGGCGCGAACTTCGTGCCTGAATCCATAATCACCGAGGCCCTGGAGTGGGGGCAGGCGCAGATCATTCCGCTTTTGGACATCCAGGAAGAGCTGCGTGAAAAGGTTGGTAAACTCAAAATCGCGCCCAAGTTAACCATCATCGACCCCGAGCTGACCGCGGCCGTGCGCGACTTGGCCGAGGCCAAGCTGGAGAAGGCCCTGCGCATCCCCATGAAACAGGAACGCAAGGAAGCCCAGAAGGCCGTTCAACAGGATGTGCTCCAAGGGCTTTTGGAACAGGGAGTGGACATCCAGGCCGTGGCCTCCCAGGTGGATGATATTTTGGAGGTTCTGGAAAAGGAGCTGATGCGCAAGCGCATCAGCAAGGAGCATAAGCGTCTGGACGGCCGGGACCTGACCACGGTGAGGCCCATTGACATCCAGATCGGCCTGTTGCCCAGGACCCACGGCTCGGCCCTGTTCGCCAGGGGCGAAACCAAGGTCCTGGCCGTGGCCACCATGGGCAGCACCCGGGACGAGCAACGCCTGGACACTCTGGGCGGGGAGAGCACCAAACGATTCATGCTCCATTATAATTTTCCGCCCTATTGCGTGGGCGAGGCAAAAACACTGCGCGGACCGAGCCGCCGGGATATCGGCCACGGCCAACTGGCCGAGCGGGCCCTGCTGCCTGTGCTGCCCCAACCCGAGGACTATCCCTTTACCTTGCGCATTGTCTCCGAGGTCATGGAGAGCAACGGCTCCTCTTCCATGGCCACGGTCTGCGGGGCGTCCCTGGCCCTGATGGATGCGGGCGTGCCTATTTCCGAGCCTGTGGCCGGCATTGCCATGGGTCTGATCAAGGAAGGGGACGACTTCTTGGTACTGACAGACATCCTGGGCGCGGAAGATCGTCTGGGCGACATGGACTTCAAGGTCGCGGGCACAGCCCAGGGCATCACGTCCCTGCAAATGGACATCAAGATTGCTGGCATTCCCACCGACGTGCTCAGCCGGGCCCTGGAGCAGGCCAGGCAGGCCAGACTGCACATTCTCGGGGAGATGAACAAGGTTCTGGACAAGCCTCGCGAGGAACTGTCCCCCTACGCCCCGCAGCTCAGCGTGGTGCATATCAACCCGGAGAAGATCCGCGAAGTGATCGGTCCCGGCGGGAAGACGGTCAAGGCCATTACCGCAGCCACGGGCGCGTCCATTGACATCGACGACTCCGGCAAGATTTCCATTTTCGCGCCCACCAAGGAGGCCCTGGACATGGCCGTGGCCATGGTCACCTTCTACAATCAGGTGCCGGAAATCGGCAAGGACTATACCGGGCGAGTGAAAAAAATCATCGAGTTCGGCGCGGTGGTGGAGATTCTGCCCGGCGTGGAAGGTCTGGTCCATGTCTCTCAACTGGACACCTCCCGGGTGGAGCAGCCTTCGGACGTGGTCCAACTGGGCCAGGAACTGAAGATCAAGGTCATCGCAGTGGAACCTTCCGGCCGTGTACGTCTGTCCCGCAAGGCAGTGATCATGGAGGAACGCGGCGAGATCTTTGACATAGCCTCGGCGGTCAGGCCCTTAGGCCCGCGACGGGACGGCGGACAAGATCGCGACCGGGGTCGGGGAGACCGGAACCGGCGTTGAAATTGCAAGCTTGAAACGGTTAAGAAGACGCTTTTAGCGTCTTTTTTCATTTGTCATCTCTCGCCGTTCCTTCAGTCGAGCGGACGTGCTTTTATGGTGCATGGCTACCTCATGAACGCCCATTGCGTCACGCCACAACAGGTGGACTGGAGTCGCCAGCCGTCCCCGGGACCAGGCCCTTGATCAGTCCATCTAGACCGCTCCGGAATCACCCCCGACCGGTCCGCTTCTGGCCGAACATGTGGGCCTCGCCGGCGCTCTTCGCGCTGGAGCAGCAAACAAGGCTGATCTTCTGAAGTCAATCAGGTTTGCCGAGCAACCGCCCGTCCGCAAGGCGCAGGATACGCCCGGCGTACCGGGCGTATTCCTCGCTGTGAGTGACCATGACGACGGTCCGGCCCTTGGCGTTGAGGCGGGCGAGCAGGTCCATGACTTCGGCTGCGGTTTTGCTGTCCAGATTGCCCGTGGGCTCGTCGGCCAGGAGGATCGGCGGGTCGTTGACCACGGCCCGAGCAATGGCCACCCGCTCCTGTTCGCCGCCGGAAATCTCGCTGGGCAGCCGCCGGGCTTTTTTGTCCAACCCCATTTCGGCCAGGACCGCCAGGGCACGCTTCTCCTTGTTCTTGCGGGGCTCGGCAATCACGGCCAGGGGGATCATCACGTTTTCCAGGACGTTCAGATAAGGCAGCAGGTGGAAGCTCTGGAACACGAAACCCAGGTATTCCCGGCGAAAATCCGCCCGCTGGTCCTGGTTCAGTTCATAGATGTTCAGGTCGTCCACGGTGAGAGTGCCGGACGTGGGTGTGTTCAGTGCGCCAAGAATGGAAAGCAGCGTGGATTTGCCCGAGCCGGACTGGCCCATGACGGCCAGGAACTCACCGGTCGTGATGCGCAGACTGACCTGGTCCAGGGCAATCGCAGCGGCGTCGCCCTGGCCGTACTGTTTGCTTAAATCAGTGGCGATGATCTCGCTCACGATAATTTCCTCTTGGTAATTGCTTGTGTCGGGTGATCAATCGTACACGTACCCGTAAACGAAAAAACTTCCAAAATCCCGCACAACGCATCGACTGCGTGCAACGTGAACGTGGACATGTATGGACATGGGGACGTTTTTAGCGGTCCGGTTCCGCGGGGATTGAATTCTTGCCCGGATTGCACGCAATTCACGATAATCTCGGCGGAATCAGATCGCCCGCAACGCTTCGTTGGGGTCCATGCGCGAGGCCATCAGGGCCGGATAGACGCTGGCCGTCAGGCCCACCAACACGGCCAGTCCGATGGCCAGCACGGGCAGCACGGGCAGCAGCGGATCGCCATGGGCGGCGTGGTGCAGCACGGATTCGTCCATTTCCCCGATGATGAACAGCGGCAAGGTCAGGCGCACCGCGACTTGGCCAAGAAGGTAGCCCAGAGCCCCGCCAGCCAGGGAGAGAATCCCGGCTTCCAGAAAAATGATCCGCATCACATGGCCGCGGCGGTAACCAATGGCCCGGAACACGCCGATTTCAGAGGCCCGTGCGCGGACGTTGCCCATCATGGACACCAGGACCATCAGCCCGGACACCACGATGACCACGCCGCTGACGCCGTAGGCGAACTTTTCGAAATGGTCCATGGCCTGAAACCGGCTTTCCACCACCTGCTGGATGGCCATGACCTGGGTGTTTGGCAGGGCCATGGAGATGTAGGCCACCATGTCCTCGATGGGGCAGTCGTGACATAGGGCCGCTACTTCGGCCATGGAGACCAGACCTTCCTTGTCCAGAATGCGCTGGGCCGTGCGCAGCGGGGTGAACAGCAGCTGGTCGTCCTGGGATCCGGATGGTTCAAGGATGCCGGAGACCGTCAGTTCGTTCGCCTCCACGCGCAGGACGTCGCCGGGGCCCAGGGACAGGAGGCGCGCCGCTTCTGCGCCCAGCAGGACTTGATTTTCGAAGTCGGGAACCGTTCCCACGACGCGCCACCACGGCCTGAGCACCGTCGCGGCGGTGAAATCCATCCCGGCCAGAAGCACGTTGCGGCCTTGGGCCTTGACCACGCCAAGGACCACCGGGCCCAGGGCAGCGATGTTCTGGCTGTAGGGAATGGTGTAGATCTGTTGCAGTTCGTCCTCGTGGATCTTGCGCACGTCGAAGGACACGCTGCCCAGGGAGATGCCCCCGTAGCTCAGGGCCAGAGTGTCGCTTTGCGGCAGGATGACGATGTTTGCGCCGTACTGCTCCAGTTGAAACAGCTTGTTGGCCGAGACGGCCTGACGCAGACCGAGCAGGGTGACCACCGTGGCCACGGCGATGATTAGGCCGGTGAGCACAAAGGCGGCCTTGGCCTTCCTGCGCTTGATGTTGGCGATGGCGATGGCGTTGAGGTTCATCCGCGTCCGCTCCCTGGGCCGAAGTCGAAATAACGCCGACCTTCCAGCACGTCCCCAGCCCTGATCACCAGATCGCCCTCACGAACCAGGCTGGCCAGGGGCGTGGGGTTGCAGCCCCCACGGACCTCGCCGATCATCCGGGAGTGGAAACGCATGTTGCAGTGGCGGCAGATCATCACGTCCCCGTCTTGGACATAGCCCATGCCGGCCTGCCAGCAGGCGTCGCAGGCGTCGAAGGCCGTGCGGATCACGTTGTCCGGCGTTTGCAGGACGAAATATCTGATGTCCACGCCGTCGTTCGTGCGGAGCACGAAATGTCGGGCTTGGCCGTCGGCGAACAGGGCCGCCGAATGGACAACTTCGCCGTTGACCGGCGTGACCGGGGTCGCCCCGGCGCTCTTATCCTTCAGTCCGGAATGGGTGAAAAGCAGAAACACGACGAAAATCACACTGACCGCCAGGAAGCAGGCGATCAGGGTGATTTTCCGTGATGTGGCGATCTGAGTCCGGGGTGTTAAGCCAAGCACAGCCGCTTTTTTTGCGGCGAGATGATCCGGCGGGGACAGCGATTTATCAGGGGTTTTCGACGTCATTATAAAGCCTCCAGGATATATAGTGGACCCAGAAAACTA
>DBNV01000069.1:0-6603 GCA_002299865.1 Desulfonatronaceae bacterium UBA663
CTACAACATCCGGCTGATCGCCGGCCTGGACGAAGCCGGCCGTGGATGCCTGGCCGGTCCGGTGGTCGCCGCTGCGGTTATTCTGCCCCAAGATTACGATTTCCGGCAAGCCGGTTTGCCGGGCCTGAACGATTCCAAGAAAATCAGCGCCGCGGACAGGATGCGCTTGGCTGCGGCGATTCGCAAGCAGGCTGTTGCCTGGTCCTTGGGGCTGTCCTGGCCTAGGGAGATCGAGTCCGTAAACATCCTGCGGGCTTCCCTGCTGGCCATGTGCCGGGCCGCACAAAGCCTCCGGACGACTCCGGAGGCCCTGATCATCGACGGGCCGCATTCGGTGCCCCTGGACATGCCGCAACAGGCCGTAGTTCGGGCCGACGCCTTGGTCCCAGAGGTTTCTGCGGCCTCCATTCTGGCCAAATACTTTCGAGATCGCCTGATGTCCTTGCTGGACAGGCGGTATCCCGGATACGGCCTGGCCCGCCATAAGGGGTATCCCACGGCCGCGCATCTGGAGGCCTTGCGTCGGCTTGGCCCCAGCCGGATTCATCGGCGGACGTTTCGAGGCGTCATTTCGGAGCAAGCGAAACGTCCGTTTCAGGAGCGGTTGTGCCTGCCGGGCATTTGAGCCGAGGGCGGGCCGGAGAGGATGCGGCGGTGCGCTTCCTGGAGGGACTGGGATATGTCGTTCTGGAGCGCAACTGGCGGTGCAAGGTCGGTGAAGTAGACGTGATCTGCCTGCACCGGAACACCGTGATTTTCGTCGAGGTGCGCACCAGGGCCGCACTGGCCTTGGTTTCCCCAACCCAGAGCGTGACCAGAGCCAAGATCACCCGGCTGGCCAAGGCGGCCAGCTACTTCCTGAGTCGGCGCGGATGGTGGGAAAAGCCCTGTCGTTTTGACCTGATCGCGGTGATCAATGCTGATCAAGGCGTCAGACTGGAGCACATCCCGGATGCCTTTGACTTCCCCGAGACTGTGGGTCGTGGCCACGCCCCTTGGCAACCCTGGTGATCTCAGCCCCAGAGCCAAGGACATTCTGGAGCGGGCCGACCTGATCCTGGCTGAGGACACCCGCAGGGCCGGTCTGTTTTTGCAACGCCACGGAATCCAGGCCCGCGGCGGCATGCGCAGTTTTTTCGAGCATAACGAGCGCGAACGCATCCCGGCGGCCTTGAAAGTGCTGGAGCAGGGGCGGGACATAGCCCTGATTTCAGACGCCGGGACACCGGTGATCGGCGATCCCGGTTACCGCCTCGTGCGTGCCTGTCGCGACGCCGGGTTTCCGGTTTCCCCGGTCCCCGGCCCTTGCGCGCCGGTGGCGGCCCTGTGCGCCTCGGGCCTTCCGCCCTGTCCCTTCACCTTTCTCGGCTTTCTTCCCAGGCAGGTGGGAGACAAAAAACGCCTGTTCACTTCTTGGGCGCGGGTCTCCACGACCTTGGTTTTTTTTGAACGCAATTCCCGGCTTGGAGATTCCCTGAAAGCGGCCGCCGAGGTCCTCGGGGCCAGGGAATTGTGCCTGGCTCGTGAATTGACCAAGGAGCACGAGGAGTTTATCCTGGGCTGGTTGGAAACTCATCGTGAACTTGCCTGGGATCCTCGCGGCGAAATGACCGTGATCATCGGGCCGCCCGGACAGGGGGGGAAAACATTGGCAGGGGATGTGGACCTGATGCTTCAGGAGGAGCGCCATGCGGGCCCGCCCAGGGACGTGGCGGCCCGTGTCGCGGCCCGTGCCGTGGGCTGGTCCTCCAGGGAACTTTACGCCCGTATCGTTTCCAGCCAGGGCCGCACCTCCCGGACAGAAGACGCATGAGTTCCACATCCGACGCCTTTTCTCCCTTAAGTTTTCGAGTCGCGGCCCGCTGTTTTGCGCGCTGCTATCTGGTGGGCACCAATTTCAACACCCGGGGCATGCAGAACGTCGGTTTGGCCCTGGCCATGGAACCCGGACTTCAGGCCCTGTACCCGCAGCTGAAGCCCAGGCAGCAGGCCAGACGGCGCGCTTTGCAGCACTACAACACCCATCCTTTTTGGTCTCCTTTGCTGGTGGGCGTTTTTCTGTCCCTGGAGCGGGACATCTCCCGGGGCATCCTGCCGCCGGCCATGCTGCAACGCGTTAAAACCACTGCTGCGCACACGCTTTCCGCCCTGGGCGACTCTTTTTTCGGGGGCGCCCTTCTGGTCCTATTTTCCCTGGTTTTGGCCCTGTTGCTGTTTAACGGATGGGTCGCGGCGGCTTGGACATGGCTCGGGGTCTGTTTTCTCGGGCTGCAAGCGTTCAAGTTGCTGACCTTTGCCGGGGGGCTGCGGGAAGGCATCGCTTTTTTGAATCGCTTGAAAAAGTGGGATCTCATCAATTGGGGGCAACGGCTCAAGCTGCTCAACGCCGGACTGGTGACGCTGCTCTGGCTGGAACTGTGGCCGGGTCTAGGGATAGGCTGGGAGTGGGTCTTCTGGAGCCTCGCGGTCATGATTGGTGCGTTTTGTTATCTGCGCCTGCGGGTGTCGCGGGCTTGGCTGGTCCTGGCTTTTGTCGGCTATTGGAGCGTTTTGCTGTTCTTGGCGGGATGATGTCTAAAGCGGGAGTGCTATGACCATGCATCGAACGAGGAGCGTCGTTCATGGAAGCATCTGAAGTCGCAACGCGCAGGGTATGCGTGGCCAACGAACTTGGCCTGCATGCCCGTCCGGCCGCCCGATTGGCCCGGGAAGCGCAGAAATTTTCGTCCAGGATCACCCTGTTCTGCCAGAACCAGGAGGTGGACGCCAAAAGCATTCTGGACATCTTGACCCTGGCTCTGGGGCCGGGATGCAACGTGGAAATCAGGGCCCAGGGCGAGGACGCCCATGGCGCCCTGGAACACCTGGAACAACTGTTTCTGAACCGGTTTGAAGAGGTACGGTAGTGGCTCGGATCATACTTCAAGGCATCCCCGTCTCCACGGGCATCGCCGTGGGCAAGGCGTTCTTCCTGAACCGGGGGCGCGCCAGCCACGTGCCCAAACAGACTGTCCCGATGGACGGCCTAAACCAGGAAGTCCGACGCCTGGAGCAGGCTTTTCGCCAGGCTTTGAAGGAGCTTGAGCACATTCAGACCCGGGTGCCGCCTGAACTTATGGAGCATGCCCGGATCATCGACTCCCACATCATGATGCTTCAGGACCCGAAGCTTCTGGAGTCGTCTACGGGATACGTGCGCAAGATGCAGCTCAATGCGGAATGGGCCCTGGACAAGTCCGTAGAGGACATTGAAAGCGTTTTTCAAAGCATCGAAGACGCCTATATCCGTGAACGAATCCAGGACGTGCGCCTGGTGGCCGGGCGGGTACAGCAGCACCTGTTGGGCGCACCCGGACCGGGCATCAACGCCATCCATTCCCGGGTCATCCTGCTGGCTCATGATCTGAGTCCGGCGGACACCGTGGAGCTGGAGGTGAGCAAGATCATGGCTTTTGCCACGGTGACCGGCGGCAAGACCTCACACTCCGGCATCCTGGCCAGGGCATTGCAGATCCCGGCCATTGTGGGCGTGTCCGATCTGGAGGATTCGATCCAGGACGGCCGGTTGGTGATCCTCGACGGCTTGCAGGGCAGGATCATCGTTGAACCGGACGAGGAGGAATTGTCCTCCTTCACGGACTTGAAGCATCAATTCGAGAATTACCAGGCCAGAATCACCCGGACCAGCCATCTGCCTGCGGAAACCATCGACGGGTACCAGGTCAAGGTCTTTGCGAACATCGAGCTTCTGGAAGAAGTCTCCTCTGTGCTGAGCAACGGCGGGGAGGGGGTGGGCCTGTACCGGACGGAATATTCGTATCTGAACAGGGTGACGCTGCCGGACGAAGAGCAGCTTCTGGAGGAATATCAGGATCTGGCCTCCATCATGTCTCCGAGCAAGGTGGTGCTGCGCACCCTGGACGTGGGCGCGGACAAGTTCATTTCCCATTTCGGGCCTCTGGACGAGGCCAATCCTGCCCTGGGATTGCGCGCGGTGCGCTTCTGCCTGCATCACAAGGAGCTGTTCCGGGTCCAGTTGCGGGCTATCCTGCGGGCTAGCGTGTACGAAAATATTTCCTTGATGTTTCCCATGGTTTCCGGCCTTGACGAACTGCGACGGGTCAAGGCGTTTTTCGCCGGGATCCAGGCCGAATTGAAGAGCCAGGGGCTGAAGTACAATCCGGCCATGCCCGTGGGGATCATGATCGAACTGCCTTCGGCCATGCTCACCGCAGACATCCTGGCCGCAGAGGTGGACTTTTTCAGCATCGGCACCAACGACCTGATCCAGTACAGCCTGGGCATCGACCGGACCAATCCTCACGTCTCCTATCTGTACCAGCCCCTGCATCCGGCCCTGGTGCGCATGATCAAGTACGCGGTAGACTCCGGGCACCAGGCCGGAATCAAGGTCAGCCTGTGCGGGGAAATGGCTGCGGATCCTTACTGCATTCCAGTGCTCATGGGCATGCAGGTGGACTGCTTGAGCATGAACCCGCAAGCCATCCCGGTGGTCAAGCATATTCTGCGCCAGACCTCCATGGAGGATTGCAAAAGCCTGCTCAAGCAGATCCTGGCCAGCCGGACCGTGGACCAGAACAACAAGCTGGTCAAGGACAGCATTTTCCGCCGTCATCCCCATGAACTGATGTTCTACTCCTCCTTGCTGGACGAGGGATACTGATGCCGCCCAAGTCCGAAGGCACACGGCTGATCGCCCAGAACAAGAAAGCCCGCCACGAATACGAGATCCTGGACACCCTGGAGGCCGGCATGGTTTTGATGGGCTCTGAGGTGAAGTCCCTGCGCGAGGGCAAGGTCAGCTTCAAGGACAGTTACGCCCGGTTCTCCGGGGACAGGGCCGTGCTGGTGGGAGTGCATATTCCCCCATATGCCCATGCCGTGCACACCGGCCATGAGCCGGAGCGGGAGCGCAGGCTGCTTTTGCACAAGCACCAGATCAGCGCCTGGGCCGGGAAGACCGCGCAAAAGGGCCTGACTGTGGTGCCGCTGCGCATGTATTGGAAGGACGGGCGGGCCAAGGTGGAACTGGCCCTGGCCAGGGGCAAGAAAACCTACGACCAGCGCGAGGACCTCAAGCGGCGGGCCATAGAACGGGATCTGGCCCGGGGTGAGTAGTGGCGATTTGTTGTTTTTCTTATGCCTGACTTAAACGGTCTGACCGGCCGGCAACAATCCTTTTTACAGGCGCTTTTCCCGGGCGAGGACTATCTGGACGCGCCGGAAAAGACGTGCGTTTACGGCACGGACGCCAGTCGCCGCTTTGTCGCGCCCTGGGCGGTTGTCCGGCCCAGGGAACTGGGGCAGATCCGGGAACTGCTGCGCTGGGCGCATCAGGAACAGGTGCCATTGTTTCCCCGCGCACGGGCCACCAACGTGGTCGGCGGATGCGTGCCCCAGGGCGGCGGAGTGGTGGTATCCTGCCTGGGCATGAACAGAATTCTTGAGATCAATGGAGAGGATTTTGTCGCCCAGGTGGAGCCGGGCGTGATCACGGGGGATTTTCAAGCTAGACTGCGCGAGCCGGCCCTCTATTATCCGCCGGATCCGGCCAGCGCCCGTTTTTCCACCCTGGGCGGCAACGCGGCCACCTGCGCGGGTGGGATGCGCGCCGTGAAGTACGGCGTGACCCGCGACTACGTCCTGGGTATCGAGGCCGTGCTGCCCGGCGGAGAGATGATCCACACCGGCGCCCGGACGCATAAGAACGTAGTCGGCCTGGATTTGACCCGGCTTTTGGTGGGTTCGGCCGGGACCCTGGCCTTTTTCACCAAGCTGACCCTCAAGCTTTTACCCTTGCCTCCGGCCCAGGCCACCCTGATGGTCGGGTTTAAGTCCCTGGATCTGGCCCTGGCCGCCTCGGCCGCTGTGTTCCGTGCCGGAATCCTGCCCGTGGCCATGGAATTGATGCCCAGGGAGACGCTGGAATGCGTGGCCCAGATCGTGGAACCGCTCGGGCCCGAGGCCCTTGGGCCCAAGGCCCTCGGGTCCAAGGCCCCCTGGCCCGAGGCCACGAACGCCTTGCTGCTGGTCAAGTGCGACGGCCGCCCTGAAGGGTTGCTTGAGGACTTGGCTTTGACGCGCAGGGCCTTGGAAGGTGTTGGACCCTGCTTTTTGGTCGAGGCCCGCGATCCTGAGGAAGAAGACCGGTTTTGGGAGTATCGGCGGCTGATCAACCCGGCGTCGTTTCGCCTGGGTAAGGACAAAATCAGCGAGGACGTAACCCTGCCCCGGAGCAAGGTGGCCGAAGGCATTGTCGGGATTCGCGAGATAGCCGGGCGCCACGGCGTGCCCATCCTGACTTTTGGGCATTTGGGCGACGGCAATATCCACACGAACATCATGTTCGACGCCTCAGACGAGCGCCAGGCTCGGGGCGCGGGCCTTGCTCACGACCAGATCCTGGATCTGGTGCTGCGCCTGGGCGGGGTGCTCTCCGGAGAACACGGTCTGGGACTGACCAAGCGGAAACATCTGGAACGCCAGGTCGGGCCGGTGGAGCGCGGCCTGTTCGTGCTGATCAAGCGAGCCTTTGATCCGCATGGGATCATGAACCCGGGCAAGGCCTACTGACAATTGGTG
>DBNV01000069.1:6969-7508 GCA_002299865.1 Desulfonatronaceae bacterium UBA663
AGGGATCAAACCGCGTGGACACAACCGAAAACAAGGAGCGTGCGTGCATCCTGTGCGGCCGCTGCCTGGAGGTCTGTCCGCTGTTTGCGGCCACGAACCGGGAGGAACTCAGCCCTCGGGGCAAGACCTTTCTGATCGCTAGGGCACTGGAACAGAGGGATCTGGGGGATCCCAAGACAGCGCGCAAACTGCTGGGTCTGTGCCTGGGCTGCGGCCGGTGCGCCGGGGCCTGCCCCCAGGGCCGTGATTTGCCCAAGGCCTTGCGCCGGCTCAAGGCCGAGCAGCCCGGCTGGCCGGCCTGGGTCTGGCGGGCCTGGATCGGGCAAGCCCGGCATGTCTGGCCGTGGCTGAGCAGGGGGGCGCGGTTTTTTCCGGCCAGGCCAGGTTCCGGTGCCATCATTGCCGGACTGAAAGCCCAAGGCCACACCCCCCGGGTTCCGGTTCTGGTTGGCGGGGTTTCGGGCGCGGCGCGCCTTTTTGGCCCAACAGTTCTTTTCCCGGGATGCTTGGCCCGCTGGACCAAGACCCGCTGGGCCAAG
>DBNV01000069.1:7893-16405 GCA_002299865.1 Desulfonatronaceae bacterium UBA663
GTCCGGGACGGGGCTTGCGGATTTTCCGGACTGGGATTGTTGCGGTTTTACGTTGGGTCAGGCAGGATTAGCCGGACCACGCCTGGATGCCTGCCGAAAAAACATTGCCCTCTGGCGCGAACAGGGGCGGCCCATGGTGTTGACCATTTGCGCCACCTGTCACGCAGCCTTACGCGACTACGCCGCGGAGCCCGAACTGTTCGCCCTGTCTGCCGACAGGCAGGCCAACGATGCGGAGCGCCGCTTGTGGCGCCAGGGCGTACGGTCCTTGAGCGAAGTTCTCGATCCAGGAGATTTTACGCGCCTTGACGAGACCCGTGTCATGTATCACCGTCCATGTCATGCCCCGGACCCGGATCCGGATGCGGCCCTGTTGCGGGGAATTTTCGGACGGGCCATGTCACTTGGCGAACGGAACGCCTGCTGCGGGATGGGTGGGGCGATGCGGCTTTCCGCTCCGGAATTGTCCCTGCGGGTGGGCCGGTGGTATTGGAAAAACGTGCCTGACCCGGATATCTTGCGCGTGGTCACGGGATGCGGCGGATGTGTCGTGCAGTTGGCGTCCTTGGCCCCGGAAAACGTCATCGTGACCCATTGGCTGGATATGTTCGCGTAAGTTTGTCAAGAGCGCCGTCGGGGCAAGGCGCGGAGAATGTCGCGGTCTGGCAACGAACTTAAGCAAGCCGGAGGCATTGCGGCTTTTTGAATAATCAGGAGAGCTAGAATGTTTGATTTTATCCTTCGAAAGGTCATCGGATCCAAAAATGAGCGCTATCTGCGCAAGCTCAATCCCCAGGTGGAACGGATCAATGGGCTGGAAGAACAGATGCGCGGCCTGCGCGACGAGGATTTTCCGGTCAGGATCCGGGAATGGAAGGACCAGACGGCTTCAGGCCGGAGCCTGGATGAACTGCTGCCCGAGACCTTCGCTCTGGTGCGCGAGGCCTCCTGGCGCACCTTGAAGATGCGCCACTTCGACGCCCAGTTGATCGGCGGGATAGTCCTGCACCACGACAAAATCGCGGAGATGAAGACCGGCGAGGGCAAGACCCTGGCCGCGACCCTGCCCGTGGTGCTCAACGCCCTGGCGGGCAAGGGCGTGCATGTGGTCACGGTCAACGACTACCTGGCCCGGCGCGACTCGGAATGGATGGGCCGGATCTATCGCTTTCTTGAGCTGGAAGTGGGCGTGATCCTGCACGGCCTGACCGATGCCCAGCGTCAGACCTCCTATAACGCGGACGTAACATATGGCACGAACAACGAGTTCGGCTTCGACTATCTGCGCGACAACATGAAGTTCCACCTGCACCACATGGTGCAGCGGGACCTTTACTACGCCATTGTGGACGAAGTGGACTCCATCCTCATCGACGAGGCGCGGACCCCGCTGATCATTTCCGGACCGGCGGAGGATTCCTCCGGGCTGTATGTCCACATCAGCTCCCTGGTCCCCAAGCTCAAGAAGGAACAGGACTTCACCGTAGACGAAAAGATGCGCAATGTGTTGCTCACCGAGGCAGGGGTGGACCGCTGCGAGGAATTGCTGGAACTGGAAAACCTGTACGATCCCAAGAATGTCCGCTTCCAGCACCAGATCCTGCAGGCCTTGAAGGCGCACCAGATCTTCAAGCGGGATGTGGACTACATCGTGAACAACGGTCAGGTGGTTATCGTAGACGAGTTTACCGGCCGGACCATGCCCGGCCGCCGCTACAGCGACGGGCTGCATCAGGCCCTGGAGGCCAAGGAGCACGTCAAGATTCAGGCCGAGAACCAGACCCTGGCCTCCATCACCTTCCAGAATTATTTCCGGATGTACGACAAACTGGCGGGCATGACCGGCACAGCGGACACCGAGGCTGTGGAATTCAAGGAGATCTACAACCTGGACGTGGCCGCCATCCCTACGCACAAGCTCATGATCCGGGCCGACCATCCGGACATGATCTACAAAGACCAGGAAGACAAGTACAAGGCCATCGCCGAGGAGATCAACGAACTGTACCGCAAGGGCCAGCCCGTGCTGGTGGGCACGGTGTCCATTGAGAAGTCCGAGGTGGTGTCCAAGCTGCTCAAGCGCTACGGGGTGCCGCATTCCGTGCTCAACGCCAAGAACCACGAGAAGGAGGCTGAGATCGTGGCCTTTGCCGGCCAAAAAGGTCAGGTGACCATTGCCACGAACATGGCCGGCCGCGGCACGGACATCATCCTGGGCGAGGGCGTGGTGGCGCTGGGCGGCCTGCACATCATCGGCACGGAGCGGCACGAGAGCCGGCGCATCGACAACCAGTTGCGCGGCCGCTGCGGCCGCCAGGGCGACCCGGGCAGCTCCCGCTTCTATCTGGCCCTGGACGACGATCTGCTGCGCCTGTTCGGCTCGGACCGCATTGCCGGGCTGATGGAGAAACTGGGGCTGCGCGAGGGCGAGGCCATTGAGAACCGGATGGTCTCCCGGGCCATTGAGAACGCCCAGTGTCGGGTGGAGGCGCATCACTTTGAGATCCGCAAACAACTCCTGGACTTCGACAACGTGATGAACCAGCAACGCGAGGTGATCTACACCCAGCGCCGGGAGATCATGGCCAGCAAGAACCTGGAGAAAATGGTCGAGTCCTTTGTGGAGGACCTTCTGGAGGATGCTTACGCGCCGTTGCAGACCAAGGACCAGGACCCGGATGAGGAGTCCCGGCAGGAGGTGCGCACCCGCTTGGAAGAGATTTTCGGCCTGGGTCGTGTCCATCCCTGGCCCGGCGACGACCTGCCGGACCAGGAAAAAACCGGGGAACTGGTCCGAGGGGTGCTCGGGAAACTAAATATGGACGCCGGGACCCACAATCCCGAAATTTTGCGCTACTTTTTGCTGGACAGCTTGGATCGGAACTGGAAGGAGCACCTGCTGAACATGGACGGCTTGCGCGAGGGCATCGGCCTGCGCGGATACAGCCAGAAGGACCCCAAACAGGAGTATAAGCGCGAGGGATTCGAGCTGTTCCAGGCCATGCTCCACCGGATCAAGGAGCACACTTTGCGCAACCTGTGCCATCTGCGGATGAACGTGGTCCGTGAAGAGCAGTTCCAGCACGAGGAAAAGACCCAGCAGTTGCAGTATTCCGGGGTCGGACAAGACGCCCCGGCCCAGCAGCCGGTGCGTCGGGATCAGCCCAAGGTGGGCCGCAACGAGCCCTGCCCCTGCGGCAGCGGGAGGAAGTATAAGAAGTGCTGCGGCAGGTAGATGGGGATGGCCCGGCCAAAGCCGTGGGGGAGTGTTTTATGGGATTGGGAAAAATTTGAGCAGGAGCCACAGCGTGAGACTTGCGTAAAGCGCGGCCACGCAGTCGTCCAGCATTATCCCCAGGCCGCCGGGAATCTTTTTCTCCGCGCTGCGCACGGGCCAGGGCTTGAGTATATCGAAGAACCTGAACAGCGCGAAGCCGGCCAGCAGGTGCCAAGGGGAAAGGGCGGCAAAGGGCAGGAAGGTCAACCACTGTCCGCAGAGTTCGTCCACCACCACGCAGCCCGGATCCTTGCGATCCGTAAGTTGTTCCATGCGTTGCGCGGCCCAGGTTCCCGCCGCCAGAATTCCCAGCAGAATCACTGCCCGGACGAGCGGGGAAAACGGCAGAAACAGCCAAGGAGCCGCGAGAGTTGCGCCCAGGGCGCCCCATGTTCCGGGGGCAACGGGCATCCTGCCCAAAGGACCGAGGGTAGATATCCAGAAGGCCAGGACGTCCGTCTTCATCCTCATGTCTTATCTTGCTTCCAGCGCCTGCTCAAGATTTTCCAAATACTCGCCGAGCATCTCCATGGTGATGTCGCCCATATGCCCGATGCGGAACAGAATAGCCCTGCCCTGGGCCGCCAGCGCGTCGTTGAGCTTGCCGTAGCCGGAATCAAACAGATAGCCCTTGACCCGCATGGTTGCCTTGAGCGCCTTGAGTTTGTTCACGGTCATATCCTGGGGACAGCGCACCGCAGTCAAGGTGGGAGAACGAGCCCCCTCCTGGGCGAACAGTTCGAATCCATCCAGCTTTTCAACCCAGGCGTGGACCATGTCGCGCATTTTCTCATGACGGGCGAAACGGTTTAGCACACCCTCGCGGTTCACGATGGAGTCAAGCTGCACGAACATCTGGTTGGCCAGGGTGCAGTTGGGCGTGGTCAAGGTCTGCATCTTGGAGGCGCAGCCGAGCTGGGCCAGGATGTCCGAGGAATAGCCGCGAAACTCCACCTTCTCGGCCTTGGCCACGGCATCCGGGCCAATGAAGGCGATGCCGAATCCGGCGGGCAAACCGAGGGATTTCTGGGTGGAGGTGCTGTATATGGTCGGTCTGGCCGTGCTGATCCGGCTGGGCGCTCCGCCGAAAATGGACACCCCGTCCACCAGGGGCAAGGCGCCGTGGGCGCGGATCAGCGCACAGGCGGCCACAATGTCGTTGACAACGCCCGAGGAGGTCTCGTTGTGGGTGATGGTCACCACCTGCGGGGCGACCTCCTGGAGAGTCTTTTCCAACTGCTCCATGTCCATGGCCCGGCCCGGCTCGAAGCTGAGCTGCCGGGCCTTCTTGCCATTGACCACGGCCATCTTGTGGTACAAATCGCCGAAGGCGCCCACGGAAACGTTGAGCACCACGTCGTCCTGGGCCACGAGGGACCGGATGGAGGACTCCATGGTTGTGGAACCCGAACCGTTGTAAATGACGACCTGGTAGTCGGTATTCGCTGGCAGGCCGGCCAGGGCCTTCAGATTGGCCATGATGGGCGCGAACCGCTTCTTGTTCTCGGTATCGCGATGCCCGAACTCGGGCAGCAGGGCGGCCTGCTTTACTTCGTCGCGGACGTACGTGGGGCCGGTAATGAACAGCCCCAGGGCCGCGAAATCGTGTTGATGCATAGAAATACGGAGACGCTTCCTCACGTCCGGTACTTGGCGTTGATCCGAATGTATTCCTCGGTCAGATCAGAGGCAAGCAAAAGGTAGCGTCCCGGTCCGGCGCCGAGGGAGATATCCATGCGCAGATCCTGTTTGCGCAGGGTCGCCGCCAAGAGGTTGTCCCAGTCCATGGGCACGGGCGCGCCGAGATGAAAAATGGTCTGGCCGGCCAGGGCGACGCTGACGTGGTTGGGGGCGAAGTCTGCGCCGCTGCGGCCTAGGGCGGCCACGATCCGGCCCCAGTTGGGATCCTGGCCGTACATGGCCGTTTTCACCAGCGGGGAATGGCCCACGGCCCTGGCCGCCAGTTCGGCCTGACGATGGTTCTTCGCCCCGCTGACCCGGATGTGGATGACCTTTGTTCCGCCCTCGGCATCCTGAACGATCAGACCGGCCAGTTCCGAGCAGACCTCGCCCAAAGCCTTGGCCAAAACGTTCAAGTTCTTCTTCTCGACGACCTTTCCGGCCTGAGCGTTGGCCAGGGCCAGGACGCAGTCGTTGGTGCTGGTGTCGCCGTCCACGGTGATCCGGTTGAAGCTTTTGTCCACGCAGGCTTTCAGCGTGGCCCGCCACCACTCTTGATCGACCCCGGCGTCGCAGATGATGAACCCGAGCATGGTGGCCATGTTCGGGCAGATCATGCCCGCGCCCTTGGCCATGCCCAACACGCGGACTTCGCCGCAAGACAGGTTCAGAACCCGCCAGGACATCTTGGGATATTTGTCCGTGGTCATGATGGCCCTGGCCGCGTCCAGGGCCGTGGCCTTGCCCAGACTGCCCCTGAGCGTGGGCAGAGCCTTTTCCCAGGCATCAAGCTTGATGCGGTCGCCGATCACGCCGGTGGAAGCGGGCAACAGGTCCTCCATGTTCAGGTCCAGGGCACGACCCGTGAGTTCCAAGGCCTTTCGGCAGTCGGCCAAGCCTTGCTCTCCGGTGCAGGCGTTGGCCTGCCCCGCGTTAATGACCACCCCGCGGCAGAGGGTGGCGGAATGCAGGCGCTTCTTGATCACCAGCACGGGCGCGGCCTGAAACAGATTGCGGGTCAGCGTCGCGGCCCAGACGCAGGGCGTGTCACTGAGAATGACGGTCAGGTCGTTGCGTTTGACGTACTTGAATCCGGCTTCGGCCACGGCGCACCGAAAGCCTTTGGGAACAGGGATCATGGAGTTCTCCTCGCTGTAGAGTTCGTGTCGGTGCTTGGGATCGTCGAGGGATTGGAAGATCGCGTTTTTTCCTGAAGGGGAAGCGCCATCAGGCCCCTGTTTCCCGGGGCAGGGTGAACATGAACTTGGCGCCTTCCCCCACGCGGCTTTGCGCGGAGATGTCTCCCCCATGGTCCTGGATGATTTTATGGCTTACAGCCAGCCCCAGTCCCGTCCCTTTCTTCTTGGTGGTAAAGAAAGGATGGAACAGCCGCTTCATTTTTTCCGGCGCAATGCCCTCTCCCGTGTCCGCCACCGAGACTTGGGTGTGACCGTTTTCCCTCCGGGAGGAGATGCTCAACTTGCCGCCGTGAGGCGTGGCTTCCACGGCGTTTTTGACCAGGTTCAAGAGCACCTGTTTGATCTGGTCCGGGTCGAAGCGGCAGAGAGGCAGGTCATGCGCAAGGTGAAGATCGACCTGAATGTTCCGGGTTTGGATTTTCTCCTGCATCAGGGCCAGAACGTCACGAACCGTCGTGTTGACATCGGCCTCGACTTTTTGGGGTTGCGGCGAGCGGGTGAAGTCCCGAACCTCCGTGAGCAGGGCTTCAAGCCGCTTGGCTTCCTCGGCAATGATGCGCAGCTTCTCGCAACACTGATCGTCCTTGGGGAGGGTCCGCAGGACCTGGTGGGCAAAGCCGCTCATAAGCATCAATGGGTTTTTGATCTCGTGGGAAAGATGGGCCGCAATTTCGCCGATGGCGGCGAAACGCTCCGAGAGAACCAGCCGATCCTGGGTCTGTATGAGGTGCTCCATGCTTTCCTTGACCTTGTCTCGTTCGCGACGCAAGGCGTTTTCCGAGCGGAGCAGATGTTCTGTTTTTTTGTTCACCTCCCGGCGCAAGGCCTCGGACCAGCGCAGGGAAACGAACAAGAACGCGGCGAACACGGCCACGACAAGACCGAAAAAAAGCCCTACGATCTTGAGTTGACGAAAGACGATGGGCTCAATCAAACCGTAGACTTCCGTGTCCGGTGCGGCCAGCCCCACGGACCATACATAGAGAGGTCTGTCCGCATCCTTGGCGAGGATAACTGGACTGAAGGCGAACAGTTTCTTCATTTCCCTGATCACCTCCCGGTGCCAGCCGGAGATGTACCAGTCCGTGCCTTCCTCGCCTTTGAGCAGGCGGTTGACCACCAGGCTGTTGATCCGCTCATAGGAAATGTACGGATTGCGTTCATGGCGGATGGTCAGGGAGTTTTGTCCGTCAAAATCCGTCTCGATATGGTACATGAAGTAGCCCTTGTGATCGACGACCCAGGCATACCCGGTCTTCCCGGAGCGGATTCCTTCGGCGTAGCGCCTGGCAATGTTTTGGGCGTCCAGCAGAAAGACGAGTCGGGGAATCGCCCCGTTCGATACAGACATTTCGCCGTCCGCCGGCGGAGAAAGAGGGGTTGACATGGCTATCAGCCAGCGTCCGGCAAAAGGGCCGGTGTCCGGCTGCATGTTCAGGCTGAGGCAGACCGGAGCTTGTCGTGGGAAATGCCCAGAGCAGGCGAAGGATTCCTCGGATAATCCCAACTCCCGGATGTTTTTCCAATCACCTTCAACATAGATCCGCGCAGGGACGGAAGAGGACGAAACGAGGCTGATGCCCAGCACGCCCCAGTCCTTGACTAAGTCGTGCAGGGCCGAAATGAAAATAGTCCCCTGGTCTTCAGGGGGGTCGTCCGTCCATTGCCGGCTGAAGAAAAGAAGCACGGTTTCCAGAAAGGAGAAGTGATGACGAATGTCCAAGGCGATCTTGCGGGCCAGCACGAGCTGTTGGTCGTTGAACTGTTCCGTGACCACCCGCTCCAGTTTCAGGTTGACCCTGTAGGACAAGATGAAAATGATCCCCGAGACGATCAGGGTCAGGGCGATGATGACGAGTCCGAAACGTTTTTTCACTTTTGCGCCTGTAACTGTTTAAGCCACCCTGCCAAACTGAAAAATAATACACTCTGTACTGCTTTTCATGTCAAGTATAGACATGAAAGCACAAGACAATTCCGGGAAACACAAATTTCTTTATTCATTGCTACTTTATATGGTTGTGAAAACAGGTCGCTTGTTGTCCGTCACTTCGCCTCAAGCTGCTTCAAGAATTTATCCCTGCACTCGTAGCTGCAAAAATTATGCACCTTGTCCCCTTGCTTGACCCGGATGTCGCCGTCCACGGGGACATAGGTCCCGCAAACGGGATCCTTGATCATGACGCCGGTCGCGGCCAAATGCTCCTTTTCCTTGTTCCGGACTTCCTTTTTCTTCTTGAAGTCGCTTGTGAGCAGTTTATACAGAATAAACGCCGCTACGATGAAAATCAGGAAATTAAGCATGATGTCTCCTTACATGAGGTCACTACGCGTTCGCCGCGTTCGCCGCGTTCGC
>DBNV01000069.1:16770-18184 GCA_002299865.1 Desulfonatronaceae bacterium UBA663
TCGCCGCGTTCGCCGCGTTCGCTAAAAAGTAGGGGCGACCGGCCGGTCGCCCCTACTCCTGCAGGGTAGGGGCGGGGTTACCCCGCTGGATGCCGGCATGGCGCGACTTTTTAGCGAATGCGCAGCAGCCTCTTAACATGGGCAAGATCGCCTGGAAAGTGAAGACATTACGGTTGCAGAATAGTCCGTTCCGTCAGGGTGTAGGACAGTCGGCCCAGGACATCGCTTACGGCCCTGCCGTCGGGAAACATCAAATCCGGCGCGATGTCCAGCAACGGCACCAAGACGAAGGCCCTGCACTCCATGCGCGGATGAGGCAGAATCAACCCCGGCGTGTGCATGCGCTGCGCATCGAACAACAACAGGTCAAGATCGATCAGGCGAGGCCCCTTGCTATGCACCCGGACCCGCCCCAGATCCGCTTCAATGGCCAGCAAGGTGCGCAACAACTCCTGCGCGGTCCAGTCCGGGGAACAATACAACCGCGCGACCTGATTGGCAAACCAGGGTTGGTCCCGGACACCCTGGGGATTGGAACGATAGACCGGTGAACATTCCCCCAGCTTGATCCGGGGCAAACCGGCCAGGGCCAGACGAGCCCGAGCCAGGTTGGCCTCCGGATCGCCCAGGTTCGACCCCAGACCGATATAGGCGACTACAGGGAAGCGATCCGTGACAACGCCTCGGCCAGACGGTCCGCGTCAACGGTCAGGGCGATACGAAAATAGCCCTCTCCAGGGGTGCCGAAACCGTTGCCCGGCGTGACCACCACGCCCGTTTTCTGAAGCAGTTCGGCCACGAATCCCGCGGAATCCCGTCCTTGGGGCGTCTTCACCCAGACATAGAACGTCGCTTCGGGGCGACGGCAACTCAACCCCATGTTTCGCAAACCATCCACCACAATGTCCCGGCGTTCGCGATAGATTTCGCGCATTTGCCCGGCAAAGGCCTCCCCTTCCCCCAGGGCCGTGATCCCGGCTTCCTGGACGGCTTGAAATATGCCGGAATCAATATTGCTCTTTATTTTGCCCAGACCCTGGACCAGTTCCGTATTGCCCACGGCCATGCCGATCCGCCAGCCGGTCATGTTGTAGGTCTTGGACAGGGAGTGGAACTCTACGGCTACGTCCCTGGCCCCCGGTATTTCCAGGATGCTCAAGGGCTTGTTGCCCGGATCATAATACATCTCGGAGTAGGCCGCGTCATGGACCAGAATAGTATCAAACTCCCTGGCCTTGGCCACCAGCTTTTCGTAGAAGAACCTGGGCGCCATGGCCGCCGTGGGATTGTTGGGATAGTTCAGGAACAAGATTTTTGCCTTTTTCCAGACATCCGCTGGGACGGCGTCCAAATCCGGCAAAAAGTCGTTGTCATCGGTCAAGGGCAGAAAACGGGTCTCGCCGCCGGCGAACAT
>DBNV01000050.1:0-134 GCA_002299865.1 Desulfonatronaceae bacterium UBA663
CCACATGCGTGGGGAAGACCCATGCCCATTGTTTAATTTACGTCTACATGACAGAAACACCCCCACATGCGTGGGGAAGACCCTGGGAAATACCCGTCATCAGCCAAGAGCACGGAAACACCCCCACATGCGTG
>DBNV01000050.1:510-12760 GCA_002299865.1 Desulfonatronaceae bacterium UBA663
GAAACACCCCCACATGCGTGGGGAAGACACTGCGAATTATTAGATAATTTAGAATTCATGCCCTCTCGATATTTTCACCGGGCTTTTCGATGACCAGTTGCAAACCTGACAATTCTGTCATTCTTTTGGTCGGAGAGCCAATCGTCCTAATTTCGTAGCCAGGTGGTTTTGATAAGCTCTTGAAAATCAAGACCCCAGCTAAAGGAGAACAGTGCTTGTAAAGGTAATCAACAACCTCATTAGCCACTGAGTCCTTCAGTCCAGACACAAAGACATTGGGCTTGGGTTCGACAAACCAGAGCTTCATTCGCCCGCGTACGGTTGGAGGCAAGTCATTAGCCAGCACGATGAGCATCCACAGTCCCCAACACTCGATTAATATCCTTCCCAATTTGGTCCAACAGATTCATTTCAATCACCCTTTCTCGAAACCTAGCCGATACCGTATGCTTGTTATAGAGCCCGGCAAGTTCTCGGGTGAGAGAAAAAGCCAGATCGATGCACAGATGCTCTTTGTACAGGTCCGCCAAATCATAGATGAATGGCAATGGGCTACCAGAATGAATAAAGCCAATGTGTGGTGAATAACCCATTGCGTGAACGGCAGAGCAAAGTATGCCATAAAGCGCAGCATTGCTTGACGTTAGAATTTGATTTGTCGTGTCTGTAAGCTCGAACTTGCCTGGAACAAATCTCCGCCCCTTCCAGCCAACCCCATATTGCTCTGCCTTTTGCTGATAAAGACTCCGCACCCGGAGCCCTTCCATGCCCATCATTTCTTTTAGGTTTTTATCGGTGAGATCTAGATTTGGAAAACGGGATGCAAACATGCGCCGCGCAACCTCAAGCGCGGCTTTCTGATTGCATGCCAGTTCCATTTGCCGTTTCAAATTTCGAGTGGTTGCCGTGGGCAAGAAGCCTGCTGCATAGAACAGAAGGCTATCCTCCCCCACCCAGCAGATGGAGCAATTAGCCGCTGCCGCGGTCTTCACTGCCTCGTGTGTCACGCTGGTACCAGGACCCATCAGCAGGGCGTTGATGGTTGCCACGGGCAAGCGCACCACATTGCCGTCCGCATCCAGCCACTTCAGACTGCTGTCATCAATCTCAAGACGGCCACGCTCCAGGTAGATGAAAGGATACTTGTCTTTGACCTGAGGTAGTGACTCTCGAGTGATTTTGACAAACAGGCGTTGATTGTCGGCCATGGCCGCTAGGCCTCATTTAATATCGTAACCCGCCGATCCCGATAGCGTTTATGTATGCCAAACTGGACAGGCACGTCGTTCAGCGACAGAGTCTCTCCAGTGCCATCCCCCTGGACCACCATATAGTCGAGGACTCTTTTTTTCTCTTGTGCCAGCTTGCCTGCGGCTTCTTTCGCCTGCTCAAGAGTAGAATAAACCCCCTGAAAAATGTATTCGGTCGGTGCACAGTTCTTGCGGCCCAGGTAGAGGTCCCAGACCGGATGGCGCAGGGCGTGCGTAACGGTGTCGCACTGTTCCGTCGGCACCTGAAGCAAAACAGCAAAGATGCGATCCTGCAGGTAGTAGCGGAAGGTCATCTTGGAACCGCCTCCAACGGCCTTTTTGCCTTCACTGGTTTTGGGGATCAGGAGTGATTGCCAGGGGTCCGTGTCATCGTAACCACTGCCAACCATATGGAAGTCACGGAGCAGGGGCTCACGGGGCGCAGGCCCCCCTTTGCTGTTTCGCCGGCTGTAGACGCAGATCTGCATATCAAGGTCGGCAAACTTGGCCAGCAGGTCAGTCTGTTTGCCCCCTGCTCCCAAGGCGGCGCAAATAATTCCCAGCACTCCGGACTTGGTGGGAAATGGCAACGTGTCACGCCGGCCAAACCGTGAATCGTGCCCCCAGCTTTGCAACGGTCCCTCCAGCCACAGCAACAGATACGGATTCATGGGTTACTCCACATGGCTTTGCAGATCCTGGATCAGACGATCCATGCTGTAATCCTCGCTCTCGCCCCATTCATAGTCACCCAGCTTGCCGAACAGGGAGCCCGACAGGCTCTCCTTCCTGGCGAGATAGTCTTTTAACATGGCTACGCTGGGCTTCAAAAAACCATCTTGCGCCGTCTTCACCGGCGCTTCGAAGGGCACCTGCAGCCGTTGCCCTCGGCGTACCAGCACCTTGGCAAACTCCCAGGGGCTTGCGCCTGATTGGGTGGCTTGACGGGCTGCGGGTATGGCGACAAACAATGCCTTGGTAAAGGCGGCGACAGCCTTCCGCACTTGTTCGGTACCTGCTTCCGTCTCTTCAGTGCCCAAGGTCTGGGCCAGCTGTCCCAGGTCCAGGCTGACGTATCGGTAGTAGGTGGCAGAGTTGAATTCAAGGCTGCCCATATGCGCCGAGCCAGGCTCATCCTGTAGGTCGTCAAGCGCCGTGAAAAACTCGACCTCGTTGGCAACCTTATGGGTTGAGATGGCGTGGCTGAATGACGCAGCCGCTTCGACATTCATTTCTGAGGCCTTGGCCACCATCCGGCCGAACAGCGCTATGTCCAGGGCGTCGAGTGCCGGATTCAGCGCTTTCCTGGCTACCCTGGCCAGTTCCTTGTCTTTAAGTTTGTCGGCATCAAAGGCTAGGCCTTGGGCATACCCGGCAAAGGCCCTGGCCTCGCTGTCGCTGATAAACAGCAATGTATCGTCGACAAGCAGTTCAGCCATCCTGGTGCCACATGCCTGGGCCTGCTCGTCTGTCGCCCCGGCCTCAATGCATCGGTGAGTCAACAGATCGGCCACCTTCTTGGTGCGAATGCCCAGCTTGACGCCAAAATCAGGCAAGGCAAGCCGTACCTGACGTTTCCAGCACTGGGAGCTGACACGGGCGCGGGTGACGCCTCCCACCACTGCGGTTTTCGGTGCGCCCACATCATCGCGGTTCAGGCAGGTCACCGGGAAGGATTGCAGGATATGGAATTCAATGCGGGTATTTTTTAATGGTTTGCGCATGTCTATTTCCTTATTGAGAAAAAGGGTTTTCGAGGATCGGGACTATCTGCAACAGTCCGCAACCAAAACTACGACCGCGTCCGATCCCGTGGCGGAAGCTATTTTGGAACAAAGGCCGGTCATTGACCGCCAAAATACCGTTCAGGCTTGCCTGTTGCAGGGTAACAGGCGCACCCTGCTTACCTTTGAATTCCTGCACTCTGACGTCATCAACCTGCAGGTGCTCGCGCTCGACGGCAAAGCCCCAGCTGATTGGGGCCCGTTCGCAAAACCAGTCCGCAATGGAGTCTCTTCCCTTTACCGGCACAAGTTTGCGGCTCTGGTTGTCGCGCCGTACCGGGCAAAGGGTGATCATGAATCGGTAACGCTGATGCTCAAGAAACATGTCGGGCAAGGTCTTGGTTTCAAGCAGACCGTACTCGTGCGGCTTCGGCTTCCGGTTTGAGAGAATCAGAATCTTCCTGGCCTGATGATCCCCACCCTTGTCGACCCACTGGATACCGCTGGGCTGGCTTGAATGCTTTTCAGTCTCTGTGCGAATGTCATCAAAAAGGCTGTAGACCACCCTGTGCAAGGAGTAGAGATCGGTGACCTTGAGCGCCTTCACAGCAGCCCGGTCAAGTCTGAGAACACTGGCGTACTGGGTCATGGCAACTCCTTATCGGTCTCCGTGGTTTTGCCGTAGAACTGCTGCGCCCAGCGGGCTTTGGTCTGTTGAGCAGACCGGTCAAACCAGCGCAACTCGTTGAGGAGCCTGACGTAGTCGAGCGCCTGGGGAACCCTGCTCTGGATCAGGCTAAGCAGAGGGCGTAAGATGCGACAAAGCTCTTCAATCTGATCGCAGGCTAGTAGACGTCGCAACCGGGCCTTGGCCTGATCGCTTTGATTTCCCTCATCATAGCAGAGGGCTATCGCTCTTCCCAGGCGCAGGGTCCCGTTGACCGACTTCTGACAACGGGCCACCGCCGCCGCGATAAGGGCGAAAGGCTGCCTCTCGGCGGCATGCTCAAGATTCACGCCAAAAGCGGCTAGGGTGTCCCAGCTCTGGAATTCGGTAGCGGGGTTGTCGGCACGGCGTAGCCTCGCGGCAACCCCCTTATCCTGCACGCATCGCTGGAACAGGTGTCCAACAAAGGATTCACTGTACGTCTGCGGTTGGTTGTTCATGCTTCCTCCTTTTGCAGATACTTGCCGAAACTGGGTTTTGCCCTGGCCCAGGCGTCCAGTTGACGGGCGGTTTGATTTGGACAGAACAGGTCAAAGGTCTGCTCTGCATAACGGACGAACTTGCGACGCAGCTCATATCTTTTATCTGGCTTTTCACAGTGGTTGATCAACGCTTGGGCATCGCGTTCGCAAAGTTGCCAAAACATATTGCTAGCTTGAGCGGCGGATACTTCACCCTCCATCAACTGCGCCTTGAAATAGGCCATCACGGAGCCATACAGTGACTTGCCGATGGAATTGAGAGCGTCCATCTCCTGTTGGAAAAACGAAAACCACAGTTCTCCGAGTTGGTCCGGCATCAACCACAACAGGGATTCGACGCTGTCATCGGTGCCGGAGACATATTGTTCCCCTGCATTGCTACTGACTTTCAGCCCCCCGGACCAGATCGCCATATTTTCACGACAGCGAATTGCCTTTGGCAGGGACAGGCGGAGTTGGATACAATCATGATTACTGTTTTGTTGGGCAATGAAGCCCAGAAGAGAAGTCAGTTCACGCCAGGGCCGTTTCTCCGGATTGGTCCAGAAAACCTTGGCTCTTTCCCCAGACAGGTTGATTGTGATTGAGGGATCGAAAACACCCTCATTATGGCTATCGTGGGCGATACCTTCCGAATAATGTACGCCGCTCTCGCAAAGCAGGCAGAAGCGGGACAAGGGTATCAAGCGCCCCATCATAGAACTTCTGAGCTTCAGCGCGATCGGGCACGCTTCCCCCAGGGGCATGTTTTCCCAGGGGGGAACTCCCAATCCTTCCGAATACATGGTAAGATCGGCCAACTCGGCATGGCTAACTACGTTGAACCAGATGCTCTTCAGGAGCGAGTCGCCCTGGCAGAAACTGTGCAACAAGCCCTTGTACGCAACAGAAGGGCCGGGTTTTCCCGTCGAGGGGTTGCCTTTAAGGTTAACTTTGCCCCGATAGCCCGGGCTGAGGGCAATCCGGTTGTCCGTCTTCTTTCCGCCAAAAGCGAAGCCCATAAGCGTAATCAGCAGTAGCGCCTTGTCCGCATCGTCCAATGGTTTTTCAGCCTGGCTTTGCGTAAGCACCGTGGTGTTGCCGGTGGCCACATCGGGCAGCAAGGCTCCAAAAGGCTTTACCTCCGCGGCGGCGATTGCCGGAATTTGTAAGAAAGGCCGTTCCCCATACAGAAAGAAAACGCCGTGCCACTTATCCAGGTAATCGAGCACACGCCGGGACATCCCCTGCCAGCCCCATTTCTGCCATTGAGTGTCGTCGTCCGGAGTCGCCGCCGTCTGGGCAAGGGCCAGCAATAATTTTGTCAGGGCGATTTTCTGGACCGGAGTACCTCCCAGAGCCCGATATTCCGGCTTAGCGAAAACATCCCGCAAGCTGGCCCTGCCTATGTCGACCACCGGGATCCAAGGCTCATCAATCAGATTGAATCGATTTTCCAACTGTCACTCCTTGATCTTGTTGATCCGCAAACCGAGATCATGTCGATACCGATACGTGAATCTGTTACTGAGTGGGCCGCCATCAAGGGATTTGAGTTCATCGGTTTGCGTGACAACGGCCACAGACAGCCCTGCCTCATCGAATGCCGGGTTTCCCAAATGGAACACATTGCCCAGGCCTGCCTTTTCACACCAGTTTCGTGCGGGGGGATTTGGCCTCTGGGAGTACCGACAGCTCACCAGATGCGCGTTTAAGGTGGCTGCTTTTTGTCTCCACTGCGCCTTGGTTAAACGGTGTCGTTGCCATGGAATGGTTATTCTCTCACCGTCAAGGAGGGTCAACTGGGTCTGCTTCCCACGGCCATTCACTTCTATCCCCCCGAGCAACAAAAGATCGGCTTCATCCTGTTCGCTGTAACGAGTTTGGGCTTTGGACTCAGGCAGTGTTTTGCCCTGCCGCGACAACGTGAGATGGGCCAGTTGTTGCAGCGCCCTGAGTCCTTTGCGACGAGGACTGCCTTCGTGCAGTTCGTGTTTCCACTGTGCTAGCGGACCCGTTTCATCCCGCTCAACGTAGGTCTGGTCGATTAGCTGACGGATATCCGTAGGCAAAACCACCCGCCCGAAGGAACGGAAATGTGTTTCCCACACCGCAAGGGCTCGACACAGGATGTAGGGGGCATAGACGGATGCCGTCGCGCCAAACTGGACCTGCGGTTGTTCTATTGCGGCGTTGTATTCTGGTGCCAGTATCCAGGCCTCATGTTTGGCGCTTGGAGCCCTGGGGGTGGCGGCATGGCGCCAGAGCCGCCCAAAGCGCTGCAACAGCATGTCAGTGGGGGCAAAGCGCGAGACAAGGAAATCGGCGTCGATATCGAGAGACTGTTCAAGTACCTGGGTACCGATCAGGATTCGTCCTTGCATGGCCCGGTTGTTCCAGCCTTTTTTGCCGAAATAGGCGACCCATTCGTCTTCATTGCGCTGGCGATGGGCCATGGTAAAACGTGAATGCAGCAAGCCGCATGCGATCCCCAACTCCTGGCAACGGGCGGCGAAATCGAAATACCTCGCTTGCGCTTCCTGCACCGTATTTTCAATCCACAACACTTGTTGCCC
Source organism: Desulfonatronaceae bacterium UBA663 (assembly GCA_002299865.1). GTDB lineage: Bacteria > Desulfobacterota > Desulfovibrionia > Desulfovibrionales > Desulfonatronaceae > Desulfonatronum. Next base: position 7,249 of record DBNV01000050.1, read on the forward strand.
GGATTGGGCACGGAGCAACGCTTCTTCAAGAGCAAATTCGTGCGTCATTGGAATCAATTTGAGATCGACCGTATTTACGTCCAACAAAGGCACGGGCAGTTCTGTCGGTAGTGTCTTATTTTGATTGGGCGATATCGTGATTAAAGGGTAGTGGTCGGTTGTCGCAGCCTGGCCCAGCAATTGGCTACGCCTGGAGTGGTTCAGGGTGGCGCTGAGAATAATTACGGTACATCCCAGCTGGCGCAGTAGTGCAATCAACTCGTCGAGTATCACGCTTGTGTAGGCATCGTAGCTATGGATTTCGTCCAAAATGACAACTTTACCGGCCAATCCGAAAGCTCGAACAAAACCATGTTTAACATGCATGGCCGCCATCAGTGCCTGATCCAAGGTTCCCACGGCGAAGGGAGCCAGCAGGCCGCGTTTACTGCTGTTGAACCATCCTCCCCCCGGTCTGCCCTCTTCCCCAAGTTCCTGTTCCACCAACCACGCGTTGCCATGCAAAAGCAGAGAGCGCTTATGAGGGCTTCCATCCTCAAGGATAGCCTGGAGAAATTGTTCGAAGCGCTCGTGAATCTTGTTGGAGGTTAGCTGTGTTGGCAGTGCGAAGTAGATGCCATGCGCCTCGCCCCGTTCCAGTACCAGATATGCGGCATATAGGGCAGCCTCGGTTTTGCCCAGCCCCATCGGGGCTTCAAGTATATAAACTCCGGCGGCAAGGCAGTGCTGATACAGAGCGAGTTGGCTGTCATTGGGTGTCAGCGGTTGTCCGTCTTGATCCTTGAAAATGTCGCCGAAAGCCAGTCCGTGGTGGACCACCGGCGGGATGAACCCGGCGTGATCCAGCGCTCGTTCTATTTGGGATTGCCATGGCTGATGCGGATTTTCGAAAAAATCGCCAGAACCGATCCAATCCGCGACAGACGTCAAGCCGGCCATCACCCGGGATTGTGCTATTCCGGCGACTACAGGCCAGGTTTCCTGCAGGGCCTGCATCAACGCCTCAATGAGGTAAACTCGTTGCTGCTGCCACACCTCGCCACCCAGGACAGGCGCGTTGGCATCCAGAAAACCCGTATCCGGTGTGTAACCGTGGTGCTGGCCCGCAATTAGGCCAATCTCCGGCCTACCACTTGCTGCGATCAGCGCCAGCGCGCTCGCACCGGCGTGCCCCCCCCATTGGTGTTCGTCGAGGCCTAAATACTGCTCAAAACCCTTGAGGCAGGAACCAACTCCCAAGACCGCCTTTTGAAGTTTGAGGAAGAATGTCGGACTGACCTTACCGACATCATGCACTGCGGCTATCAAGGCACTGCCCGGAGGGAAAAGCTCCTCTCGGGTGTGGGCAGGCAGCCTTCTCAGTAGGGCGCGGGCCAATTCGCCTACAATGAGGCAATGCTCGAATACAGATCTCCCCAGCCTTGCCTGTCCATGCTCGTCTTCGTACGTCTTCGCTGGACAAATGGTGTAAGGCACCGCGGCAAGAGGTACGATCAAATCTGAACGAGTACGACTCTTCAACTTTGAATCCTTTGTGCACGGAGTCTACTTGTCCTCGTGTACATGGAGCCATCCCTAACCCTAAACAAAGTGTTTAGCTAGGAAAGGCAATAATTCCTCGTGTTCCCCAACAGTCCAGACCTTTCAAGGCCAGCTAGCGCTGAAGGTATTCGACCATGAGTGTATGGTATGCCCAGCATCGTTCCAAATTCCGGAATTTGAGGTGAAGAATTTTACATGTAAAATGAGCAGGTTGAATAGAGCCACTTAAATGGTAAGCCTTTAGAAATTTGGAGGCGGGCAGAGGTAGGCCCGTGTCGGAGTTAAGCGGGAACCTTGGGGGATGATTTCGAACTGCGCCAGCTTTGGAGATGGATTCGGCTAGTCTTTCCTTCACGGCTCTATGTTCCGATCGTTGAGGTTGGGCCAGTTCTTTGTGGGGAGGTCAGTCCCCTTGCCCGTCCATATCAGAAATTGTCCCGTTCTCAATCCCAGAGGCCAGCCAAAGTTCGGCATGTTCCTGATTCATGCGATAGTAAAACTGCTTCTCGCCGCCCGCTGCCCATAATGCCTCAAAGGGCCAATTTGAACGACCCAAACGTCTTTTTACCGTCATCGTAAGCACGGCAAGGTCCGCACGTGCCTGATATCTCGTTCTTCCAGATTCAGCCTCAATTTCTCGTAGGGGGACAAGCTCTCCAGGTTGAGAGGAACAGAGATTAAGGGCCGCAAGAGTCGTTTGGTTGGCAACTTCCCGGAGCAGTTGAAAATCCTCAAGTGTCCATTCGAGTTGAGGGTACTCTGGAGCAGGGAGGCGGGTCACGGATTTTTGGGGTGCGACTGTGAACTCTTCAACGTCCTGCACAGGATAAAGCTTCGATAAGGTGATAATAGTCTCGTTAGCTGTGCGATACGCCAGAAATTTCTTTAAGGTGATGTCCAACCCCATCTCCGTGAGCCATACCACCGTGGCTGTAACAGTCGGCGGAAATTCAGAAGCTACCAGAACGATTCGCGGTTTACGTAACAACTCGGCGGATAACTCGAAGTCCACATGGTCGTTCAGCAAATCCAGGGCCTGTTCCTCGTCTGTCTTGTCGCCGCGACTGGTCAGGAAGCGAGCGTGCTGGGACGCCAAGATTTCCGGCGTAAACCGGCTCGCCATGGCCGCATACTTGATCGCCTGCATTTCTACGGTGTCGGGAGCCCTGTCTCGCTTTAATTCCGTCACCACAAGGCATCCTGATTTGTCGAGCCCGAGAATATCCAAACGGTCTCGTTCAGGTTGACCAGAGTGTGACCTCCATCGATCAAACTCGAATGCCACAATCTTCACATCCGCCCCCAAAATCTGTGGATGGGCAAGAATCCATTCCTGAAGATGGCTCCGTTCGGTTAGCCCCGCTTCAGCAAGACTAATCACTTTCGCCGGCTTAGCAGCAGCCCCTTCCACAGTGAAGACAAGTTCATCGTTCATCAGATATTCTCACTCTTAAAATTTTCATACACCGATCATTCCTCATAAGTAGCCATAAACGATTCAGTACGAGGTCCTAATTCAACTTCTCCCTCAACTTCTTCGACAACCAAAATACGACCACCTTGCGCGGCTCCAGGATCAAGGCCTCATTGGTGGCGGGGTTCCTACCCCTGCGGGCCTGCTTCGCATACGCCTCGAATTTGCCGAACCCCGAGATCAGCAGGTCATGATCGCGCTTGATGGCGGTCTTCATGGTGGTCAGCAGGGACTCCACGATGGTCTTCATTTCGACACGGCTGCGGTCAGATTCTTCATAGGCAGCGTCAACTATGTCGGCCTTGGTCAGGGTGTTGCTCATTGATAGATTCTCTACATTCCTTGTCACCTTCTGCGCCACTCCCAGGGCGGCACGGGCTCCTTGTCAGCCCACAGTCCGCGCCTTGCTTCCATCGCCTCCTGCTGCAAGTTCGCCCACCTGAGGCAGGGCGGAATGTGTCAATGAAAGTGAGACACCCAGGTCCATAGAATTAGTGTAGCGTTTTCATCATGGTTGGAGGGTTGATCCAGGCTGCTTCCTGAGGCTGGAGGATTTTGGGCAGTTCGGGATGACGGCCATTCCATCTGATAGGATTTGCAAGGAAAGCTTGTTTCATGGCGTTTGACCGGGTTTCCAGGATTTGCGGGACAATGCCGGAATGAACTTGCTCGGGCGTCATGAAGCCGATGCCGCTGTGCCGGTGCTCCTCGTTATACCAAGGGAAAAATGTTCTGCCATAGGCCAGGGCGTCTTCTTGTGAACCAAAATTTCCAGGGAAGCAGGGATGATATTTCAAGGTCTTGAACTGAGATTCCGAGAATGGGTTGTCATTGCTCGTATACGGCCTGCTATGGGTTTTCGTGATGCCCAGGTCAGCCAAGAGTTGGGCAACGGTTTTTGAGCGCATGCTGGGGCCGCGATCGGCATGGATGGTCAACTGGCCTTGGGCGATATTCTGCTTTTCGCAGGATTCCTCGATCAGGCGCTTGGCCAGGCTTTGTGATTCTCGGGAGGCAATCATCCATCCGGTAACGTACCGGCTGTAGATGTCCATGATCACGTAGAGATAGAAGTAGTTCCATTTTCGTGGCCCCTTGAGCTTGGTGATATCCCAGGACCAGACTTGGTTGGGAGCCGTGGCCAGCAGCTCGGGTTTTTCATGGTGCGCCTTGAATGTATGTCGCCTACGGTCCTGGCATTCACCTTTTTGCCGGAGAACCCTATACATGGTGCTGACGGAACAGAGCATCCGACCTTCATCCAAAAGAGAGGCATAGATTTCATACGGCGTGCTGTCCTGAAAACGCTGGCTGTGTAAAGCCTCAAGGACTACGGCGCGTTCATCTGCGGACAATGCCTTGGGAGGACTGGGCCTGACGCATGTTTCCTGGGGCTTCGAAGCAAAGAACCGATAAAAGCTGGCCCGTGGAACGCTCAAAGCTTGGCAGGCCGGCAATATCCCGACGTCGTGACCGAGTTGCATAGCGGCATTCATGATTGATTCTCTTCGGTCTGGTCCGTCTGGATGCCCAGGAGCTCTGATATTTTTTTTTGAACCTCAATGATCATTTCCGCCTGGCTGAGCTTTGTCCGGAGCTGCTTGTTTTCCCGCTCCAACTTCTCCAGGCGTTTGGCCAATGGATTCGCGGGCTTCTTTTTCCTGCCCCGCTTGCGAGATAAAGAATGCAGCGCACCTTCGTCCCGTTGCCTGCGCCATACCGTGAGGTTGGAGTGATACAATCTTTCTCTGCGCAACAAGGCCCCGATCTGTCCCTGCTCGGTACAGGCATCGGCTTCCTGGAGGATGCGGAGTTTAGCGGTAGCGTAGGCGGCAGTATGCTTTCTTCGTTTGATGACCTCGGGAACCTCCGGGTCCGTGGATTGTTGATTCAGGCCGGTGATGTGTGAGACTCCAGTCGGCCTACGGCCTCCTTCCGTCTCCCCCATCACCGGCTCCCTGGCCGAAACGATGACTGGTGCAGATTTCATGCTTGAGACTCCTACCCGCCCCACATTAATTTCTCAACAGGCGAGTGTCTCACCTTCAATGACACAGAGGGTTGGGCCGTGAGACGGCAGGCCGTGCCCAAGGGAAAAATGGGATGGCGACAACGCGCTGTAGCTCCAAGTCTAGAGACCTTCAGCAATGCATTGACCAACATCCCATCAATCAACTACAAATACTGGGGGTAAGTCACTTCGTGGCTGCGTCATTCAGACTTGATCTTTTTGTCACCGGCCATCAATATGGAGCCATTTGCGGGCCGCCTTAATGGAGAAAAGTAAGCATCTGTCGCCGTCTCCCAAAAAAAAATTCCTCCCAGCAGTCCCCCGAGCAGTTCCATGATAGAGGGCGTGAGGAAACTCAATCCGCAGTGGTCTGACCATATACATGAATTGCCGGACAGAAAATCAAAATACAAGACCTGACCCCTTTTCTATAACCGCAAACTACGAAACATGGAGGGAGTCAATATGCAAAGAATAGGGAAGCT
>DBNV01000047.1 GCA_002299865.1 Desulfonatronaceae bacterium UBA663
CGGCTTCCAGCCGGCTTATGCTCCGGCAAGATGCCGGAGCCACATTAATCTTCATGGATATTTTCGTCCTGGATAAAGCGGTCTGCGAGCTGGGATATGGGCTGAATAGTCGCTTGGACTTAAGGTGGCCTTGACGCCTAACGGGCTGAAAAACCTGATGGAGGTGCATGCATGAACCGCGTCATTCCCGGCGTGAGTCTGTTAACGGACACGGATATCTACCTGTTCAAGGAAGGACGGCACTTTCGTCTTTACGACAAACTGGGCGCCCACCTCATGGAGGTGGGCGGACGTCGCGGGACTTTGTTCGCGGTTTGGGCGCCCAATGCCGAGCGGGTCAGCGTGATCGGCGATTTCAACGACTGGAATCAGAACGTGCACGTACTCTATCCGCGTTTGGACGAGTCCGGGATCTGGGAAGGGTTCGTGCCCGGAGCGCACCAGGGGCAGCTTTACAAATACCATGTTCGCTCCAAACACCGGATGTACAGCACGGACCGGGCCGATCCCTTCGCCCGGCATACGGAGATGCCGCCCAACACCTCCTCTGTGATCTGGGACTTGGACTACCAATGGCACGACGAAGAATGGATGGGAGAACGCGGGCTGCGCAACGCTCTGCATGCTCCCCTGTCCTTGTATGAGGTGCACCTGGGGTCCTGGCGGCGCGTGCCTGAAGAATCTAACCGCAGTCTGACCTATCGGGAACTCGCCGCCAGGCTCCCCGGCTATGTCGGCGAGATGGGCTTCACCCACGTGCAACTGCTCCCGGTCATGGAGCATCCGTTTTACGGTTCCTGGGGCTATCAAACCCTGGGCTACTGCGCTCCCACCTCGCGCTTTGGCCGGCCCCAGGACTTCATGTCTCTGGTGGATCGATTGCACCAGAAAGGCATCGGCGTGATCCTGGACTGGGTGCCGTCCCATTTTCCCGGCGACGGTCACGGTCTGGCCTACTTCGACGGGACCCATCTTTATGAGCACGAGGATCCGCGCCAGGGCTATCATCCGGACTGGAACAGCTACATCTTCAATTACGGGCGCAGCGAGGTCCGCTCCTTCCTAATCAGTTCGGCCCTGTTCTGGCTGGACAAATACCATGTGGACGGGTTGCGCATGGACGCCGTAGCCTCCATGCTCTACTTGGACTACTCCCGCAAAGACGGGGAGTGGGTCCCCAACAGGCATGGAGGGCGTGAGAACCTGGAAGCCATCGACTTCCTGCGGGTCCTCAACGAAGCTGTGTACGCCAATTTCCCGGATGTTCAGACCACCGCCGAGGAGTCCACGGCCTGGCCCATGGTTTCCCGGCCTGCGAACATGGGCGGCCTGGGGTTTGGCATGAAGTGGAACATGGGCTGGATGCACGACACCTTGAGCTACATGGGCAAGGACCCGGTGCACCGCAAACACCACCACAACCAGTTGACCTTCAGCATCTGGTATTCATTTTTCGAGAATTTCGTTCTGCCCATGTCCCACGACGAGGTAGTTTATGGCAAGGGTTCCTTGCTGAACAAGATGCCTGGGGACTATTGGCAGAAATGCGCCAATCTGCGATTGCTCTCAGGCTACATGTACGGCCATCCCGGCAAGAAACTCCTGTTCATGGGCTCGGAATTCGGTCAGTGGGCTGAATGGTCCCACGACCAAAGCCTGCAATGGCATCTGGACGAGCAACCCGCCCATCACGGCATCAGGCGTTGGGTCCAGGATTTGAATCGTCTTTATCGTGCCGAACCGGCACTGTATGAGTTGGACTTTGAGCAGGCCGGCTTTTCCTGGGTGGACTGCAACGACGCGGAGCAAAGCGTGATCAGCTTTTTGCGTAAGGGGGCCTGCACCAAGGATCTGATTCTGGTGGCGGCCAACTTTACGCCGGTACCGCGCATGAATTATCGCATCGGCGTGCCCCGGGGCGGCTTCTGGCGAGAGATGCTAAACAGCGATGCTGCGGAATATGGCGGCAGCGGCCAGGGCAATATGGGCGGCGTGGAAGCGGCGCCCTTGTCTTGTCATGGCCATTATTTTTCCGTAGCCTTGACCTTGCCGCCCTTGGGAGTCGTTTTTTTGAAGAACCAAGCTGCGAAAGGCGAGGCAGAGGGGGGACGCGAGGAACTGCTCGCGGATATTCCCGAAATGCCCATGGTGGACTTTTTTTTGAAAAGACTTAGCTAACGCGCTAAAGAAGTCCGGAATCGAAACAGAACTTGAGTGGAGCCGGCTTCCAGCCGGCTTATGCTCCGGCATCTTGCCGGAGCCACATTACAGAATGAAGCATCTAACCGCCACATTGAACGAGGCTCTATTCGCGCTAGTCATTGACAATGTAAGTTTTATATAGGGTCATACATGGTTGCAAGCGGCTGCAAAACCAGACATTCAATGATTGACGCGAATAGAGCATTGAACGAAACCAGGTTGAAACGCTCCAGCGGCGTTCTCCTGCATGTCACTTCCTTGCCTTCGAGATTCGGCATCGGCGATCTGGGACCAGAGGCCAAGAAATTCGTGGACTTCTTGGCCCGTTCCGGCCAGAGCTACTGGCAAATCCTGCCTTTGAATCCGACTTCGCCCATGCACGGCAATTCGCCCTACAGCAGTTGTTCGGCTTTCGCGGGCAATCCACTGCTCATCAGTCCTGAGGCAATGCTTTCTGCCGGGCTTCTGGACGACCAGGATCCGGACACGCTCCCGGCCGTGCCGCTGGGCCGGGCTGATTATGATCAGGCCCGGACCCTTCGCGAAAGCCTGCTGTGCAAGGCTTATACCGGGCTTGCCGCCAAGCCGCGATTGCTGGAAGACTTCCATGCGTTCTGCGTCGCGCAGGCCTATTGGCTCGAAGATTATGCCTTGTTTCTCGCTCTGAAGGGTTATTTTTTAGGCCGGTCCTGGTATTGCTGGCCCGACTCCCTGCGGCGCCGGGACTCCGACGCCCTGGCTGAGCACCGTGCGCTCCTGGCCCGGGAAATGGACCTGATCCGCTTCGGACAGTATGTTTTTTTCTCGCAATGGGAGGGCCTGCGCAGTCATTGCCGGGACCGCGGCGTGGCTCTGATCGGCGACATTCCCATCTATGTGAACGAAGACAGTGTTGATGTCTGGTCCCACCCGGACAATTTCAAGCTGGACAAACACCTTTGCCCGACCGTGCTGGCCGGTGTGCCGCCGGATTACTTCAGTAAGACCGGGCAACTGTGGGGCAATCCTGTTTACGATTGGGAACACCTGCAGAAAGGCGGCTTTGCATGGTGGGTGCACCGTATTGGACACAACATGCGGTTTTTTGACCTGGTCCGGTTGGATCATTTCCGTGGGTTCGTGACCTGCTGGGAGGTGTCCGCGGGTCAAAAAACCGCCGTCAACGGCCATTGGGCCCGTGTCCCTGCCCGCGCATTTTTTCAGGCCCTGACTGACGCGTTTTCTTCCTTGCCCCTGATCGTCGAGGATCTGGGAACCATTGACGATGACGTGCGCCTGATCATGCGTGATTTCGACCTGCCGGGCATGAAGATCCTGCTTTTCGCCTTCGGCCCGGACCTGCCCACGAACCCTTATGCTCCCCACAATCATGTTCGGCACTGCTTGGCCTATACCGGCACCCACGACAACAACACCGTGCGCGGCTGGTACGAGGAGGAAGCTGATCCCCAGACCCGGGCCCGTCTGGACGCCTATTTGGACACGGCTTGCACCCCGGAAAACGTCTCCCGGAAGCTGGTCCGATTGACCATGCAGTCCGTCGCGGAGGTGGCGATCTTTCCCATGCAGGACCTGCTGGGCCTTGACGCCCGTTCGCGCATGAACATTCCGGGCATGGCCAACGGCCATTGGACATGGCGACTGCCCCAGGGAGCGCTCACCGCTTCCTTTGCGCAGGAACTCTCAACCTTAACCGCCCTCTACGGCAGGGCTCCTTTTCAACAATGAAACACATCCTGATTATTTTCGTTCTTCTCGCGGCTCCATGGCTGCCGTCCACTCCGGCCGTCCATGCCGAACCGTCTCTGGAACAGGCGCTGAAACTTTTTCAAGACGGCCAAACCGCGGAATCACTCCAGGCTGTCCAAGTGCATTTGCAGGTCTGGTCCGGCGAGCCTCGAGGGCTTTTTTTGCGGGGGTTGGCACTGGAGCGGCTGGGGCGGACCGCCGAAGCCATGGATGCCTATCGCGACCTGATCAATATTCATCCGGAATTCCCCGAACCATACAACAATTTGGCCCGGTTGCTGGCCTCCCAAGGAAAGCTTGAGGAGGCCAAGGAAATGTTGCACCAGGCATTGCGGACCCATCCCAGCTATGCCGCAGCGCACCAGAACTTGATCCGGATCTACTCGGCCATGGCAGGCCAGGTCTATCGCCGCGTGCTCGGGATCGAGGAGGGCAGCTTGCAGGTCAGTCTCGATTCTCTGGAAGAACTCACGGTCGTTGATGGGCAAACCTTGCTGGTTGATGCAACCATGCCGACCGTGTCCGCTTTGTCCATGGTTGCCGCGGCCTTGGCCAAGCCGCCCCTTGAGCCCGAGGTGCCGTCCGGACCCGACTCTGCTCTTGTCGCCGTCCCTGTCGCCCCTGAAGATGCCCCTCTTATTCCGGACTCACCTTTGGTTCCGGCTGAACAGAAGGCGGTTGTGACGACGCCGGAGCCACAAGAACAATCGCCGCCTTCTGTTCAGCCGGAAAGTCAGCAACCCGCGGCATCTCCTGAACTTGAATTGCGGCAGAGCATGAAAAGCGTGCTTCATGAATGGGCCAAGGCCTGGGCCGAACAGGACGTCGAAGCCTATCTTTCCTTCTACAGCGTCTCGTTTGTCCCCGAGGATAATTTGGAGTACGCCCAATGGAAAGAGCAGCGCAGAACCAGAGTCGCTGCGCCGCCTTTCATCAGGATCAGCCTATCCGAGATCGTGGTTTCGGAGCAGGAGCAGGGGATCATTCAGGTCCGATTCCTTCAGCATTACCGCTCCAACATCATCAATAGTCGGGTTCGCAAGGAACTCCTCTTTGCACAGGAGAACGGGCAATGGCGCATCATCCGGGAACGGCTTCTGTCGCAATGACCTTCATGAAACGCTTTGCGGTCATTTTTTTGATTTTTCTTTTTTTCCCAGGCTGGCAGTCGTCTCAGGCAGCCTTAGACTCGCCCTTTGCCCGGGATTCCGGACTTAGTTTTTCCAGGCAACCGGAGATCTCCCTGCTCCATGCCCTGGAAAGTCTTAGCGAGCAGCAACTGGACCAGGCCCAAGGGCTTATCGAGCAGTTAGTCAGAGAGACCCCGGATTTTCGCCTAGCTCACCTAGTCTACGCCGACATCCTGGCGGCCAGGGCGGGGAAGCTTGAAGACCTGGGCGCTGGATTTGTCCCGGAGGCGAAGTTGGTCGGCCTGGAGGACGAGATCAGGCGGCGCTGGCATCATCATGTGCTGCAGCCCGACAGGGAGCGGACTCCGTCCAACCTGGTGCGCATCGGAGAGAATCAGCCCTATGTGTTGGTGGTGGACTTGGATCTTTCACGAATGTACGTCTTTGCCAACAATGCTCATCCTCTCAGACTGGTTGAAGATTTCTACGTTTCCGGAGGCAAGCGTGGGCCCGTGAAGTATCGGGAAGGGGACCAGCGTACGCCCGTCGGCGTGTACTTCATCCAGGGCCATATCCCCGGCCGCAACCTGCCGCATTATTTCGGATGGGGCGCGTTTCCCCTTGATTACCCAAACGCTTGGGATCGCAAACAGGGAAGAACAGGGTCGGGGATCTGGTTGCACGGCAACCCCACCGGGGTTTTCAGCCGGCCGCCCCAGGCCAGCGACGGATGCGTGACCATGCACAACGAGGATTTGGAAAACATTGCTCCCTTGTTGAAAGAGGGCCGCATCCCCGTGGTTCTCGCCCGAAGCGTGGAGTGGGTCGATCCCGAGGATTTGCAGCGGTTCAATGCGGAAATGAGTTTGCGGCTGGAACAGTGGCGCCGGGACTGGGAAAGTCGAGACACGCAGGCCTATTTGAGGCACTACTCCCGTGATTTTCGCAGCGGCAGCGGCGGCGATCAGGACTATGCGGCCTGGGTCAAGCACAAGCAACGCGTCATCGCCGGGAAAAAGGAAATCAGGGTTCGTTTGCACAACCTTTCGATTTTGCGGTATCCCGAGGAGCAAGGGTTGGTCCTGGCGGTTTTTGATCAGGATTATTGGAGCGACAATTTTCAGTCCAAGTCCTTGAAACACCAATATTGGCGTCAGGAAAAAGACGGACAGTGGAGAATCGTCTACGAAGGAACCTTTTGATCCCCACTAAAGTTTTTTCTCTGCCCTGCCGATAATAGTCACGAGGAGTAATCTTCGGTGACCATTAAGCCGCAACTTTTTCAGAACATGCTCCGGGTCTACGGCCATCATTTGGACCAGGGCCGGAGGATGGCGCGTTATCGCATGTTGCTTCAGCAAGCCCTGCCCAGCGGGGACGTGGTCACCCCGTCCAAGGATTCGAGAAGAAAGCAATTGGTGGAAAAAATTGCCCGCGAGATCATGGAAAGTCTGATGGTTTCGGAGAGTGCCAACCCGGTGGTGGAGGAAATCAAAAAAGAGTTGCAACGTGAGTTTGGGTTCCCCATGGAGTTCAGATACCCTCCTCTGGCCACGGAGATCCAGATCTTGCGCAAGGAGGGAGAGGAACTTCAGGAAATCACCGGAGATGAGAAACGCGCCGTCCTCGAAAAACTCTGGCGCATCACGTTGAATACGGTCAATGAAACCATGATTTGAGCATTGGGAGAAAATGGCATGCAAATCAAAAACCTGACGGACATGTTCCGCCCCGTGGAAAATTCGGAAAATCGCGCCTTAAAAAATAAGGTCGACAGGGCTTCCCGAGACGAGTCTTCGCCAAAAGGCGACCGGGTCAATCTGTCCCAGGCGGCGCAACTATACAAGGCCGCGCAACAGACGGCTCAAGACAGTTCCGGAGTCCGCAGCGACGTGGTTGGACAGATCAAGGAGCAGGTGGCTGACGGTACCTACAAGATGAACGCCCGCAAGACTGCGGAAAAAATGCTGGCCCAGGAACTCGCCTTGTGGGGTAAAAACAAGTAAGGGCGAAGCAAGACCGCGCTCAAGGCTTATGTTATGGATCGCTGTTTTCCCTGGGTTTCAGACGCACCTGTGGGGGGTGGTGCAACAAGTTCTGCGGCACCTGCACGCCTCTGCGCGAACGAATATTGATCACCAACGGCCCGACCAAGTTAATGACCGCATCCTCGGGCTTGCCCGGCGGAATAGTCACCGTCGCCAGCACTACGGCCTCCCGGATGTTTTTTAAACGCAACAACTCTTGCTCCGCCGAGCCGATCCGAATGCGATAATCCGGAACAAACACGTAAGGATCCGTGACCATCAGGCCCAGATTCGGAGCCGTGCAGCTTTGCAGTAGGAAAAACACCGCATCATCCCGCAGGCGCAGCAACGCAAATTCCCGCTGCTGTTCAAAGCCCACCAGACCCTTGGGAAAGAGAATCAGGCGCTTCTCTTCCACATTCAGCGGTCCGACCCGGGAATGGATTATTTTTCCTGCTTTCTGGACCATAGTTGCGTTGCCATGATCAAATCTTGGTCACTGGCCTGGACGGCCAGCAGGTTTTCTTCCTTGATCCGCAAATAAACTTCCTCGCGATACACGGTCAGGGCCTTGGGCACGTCCAGGCCGAGCTTGACCTGATTGCCCTGGACCTTGAGCACCGTGATCTTGATATCGTCTCCCAGGTGCAGACTTTCCCCCGCTTTTCGGGTCAAGATGAGCATGGTTTTTGGTCTTGCCTTGCGTGTTCAGGATCGTTTGTTAGAGATAGTTGACCAGACTCATGCGCATGATGATGGAGGAAGACTTGAGCACCGCCTCGTAGGTGATCTGCTGCATGGCCATTTTGGTCATCAGGTCGGCCACGTCCACGTCTTCGATCTTGCCCTTGCGTTCCCGGGCGTTGAGTTGCAGTCCGTGCAGGACGCTGTCGGTCAGGGTGAGACGATTCTTCCGCGCCCCGACACCGGCCAGATAGGTGGTGATGTGCTGATGGGCGTCAGTCAGCTCTGCCAGGGTCTGCTGTACTCCCTGCTGGGTGTTCGTTTCCAGATAGCCGATCAACCGGCCCACGGTCTCGAACAAATTGGCGCCGGCCTTGCCAAGGTTCGCCGGCCGGCCGTTGTGCAACCCGCCGAAAACATCCTTGCCGATGTTGTTCATCTGAATGGTTTCGTTCTGGGAGATCTCCACATGGATCAGGGCGCGGTTGGGGCGAATGACGAATTGATCGCCCACTGCTGGGTTTGGTCCTGCAAGCTGAAGAAAACCGCCGGGAACAGGCAAAGAGGCTGGTGGTCCCGCGGGCGCGGTATTGCCTGTAGTCCAATTTCGGCCGCCATCCGTGCTGTAAGAGTAGCCGATGTTCGCCCCGACACCCCCGCCGACACTATCAATACGCACCAGGACGTTATTTCGAAACGATCCTGAGGCTGAGGGAGTGAGCCCTGCCACAGCACCGAAATACTCAACAGCGACCTGGTCCTTGTCATCGCCTTGGTAGCTGGCCGTAGGCCGCACCCAGAGCCATGTGCCCGAGGTATCGTTGAAGTCAACGGCAGAGTTCGCGGATACCATCCGCCCTGCGGCGAGAGTGATTTGCACCCCCCCAAGGTTCATCACCACTGGTGCGCCTAGAGTGGCGGAGACCGGAAGGGTGCCTTGCGTCCAGGTCTCCCCGCCATTGTCGGAGTACCTGAAGTTCAAGTCAGTAGCCCCGGTCTCCCCAGTTTCAAGAAATTGCACCAGGATCGTATTTCCAGCCCCTTCAGAGATGCCGAGGATGTCTTTGCTACGGATGCTTCCGTCGTTGCTCTGCGCGAACAAGGCTTCCCTAAACGCCGGCGTGTCGATCTTGTGGCCGGAATAAATGTATTTGCCCTCGTAGGATGCGTTGGAGAGCATGATCAATTGTTGATAGAGTTGGCGGGCCTCGTAAGAGATCTGTTTTCTGTTCTCCCTGCTCAAGGTGCCGGTGGCCCCTTGTTGGGCCAGTTCCTTGAGCCGGGTGCTGATGATGCTGACCTGCATCAGGTTTTCATCAGCCAGGTTCAGCCAGCCCTGGGCCGTGTCCACGTTCTTGCGGTACTGGTCCAGGGATTTGATGGTGTCCCGATAGGACAGCACGCGGGCCATGCCGATGGGGTTGTCCGAGGGCCGATTGATTTCCTTCTGGCTGGACGCCTTCAGGTGCAACTCCATCAATCCGGCCAGGGAATGGTTCATGTGGGTGAGCATGTTCGCATAGATGTTGCGATGGCTGACACGCACGGGTCCTCCTACTTCATGGCCAAGAGGGTCTGGAACATCTGGTCTGCGACGGATATGAGCTTGGCCGCAGCGCTGTAGGAATGCTGGAATTTGATCAGATTGCTCATTTCCTCGTCCAGGTTCACGCCGGATCTTTCCTCCTGGCGGTTGTTCAGATCCGTAGCCAGAGCTTTCTGATAATTAAAGTTGAACCTGGCGTTGGCCGTATCCGCGCCCACATTGCCCACCAGTGAGTTGTAGTAATCGGAAATGCTCTGCATGGTCCTGCCTTCAAAGGACGTCTTAAAGCTCACCCTGGCGTATTGCAGCGTGGCCAGGGCCTTGGCCGTGGCGTTGTCGCCCCTGTTGATCTCTCCGGCCCCGTTCACATGCCCGGCATTGATGAAGTTTAAGTTGTTGAACACGGTCTGATTCATGCTCAAGCCGCGGGCATCCTGGCCCGCGAAAAAGGTGTTGATGCCCAGTGCCGCGAGAAGGCCGGTGGAGTCGGAGCCGAAGGCAAAGGATTCTCCGGCGTTGCGCGCTGTGATCTGAAGGCGATTGTTTACAATTTCAGCAGTGACAGCAGCGCCACTGTTATTGATGGCATCTCTTACATTTTCAAGGCTATGCAAAGCCGGATTAAAATTTTGTATGCCCAAAGCCCCGTCGAAGTCCAACTGGAAACCCGGCCTGATCGGTTGTCCATGGGTATCATACATCCAAATGGTCAAGTTTCCTTGCTGCAGTTTGTCCCCATAAAACAAGCCGGCAGTAAGACTGCTTAATGCCGCCCCGGTATTTGACACCCCAGATGTTCCCAAAACATTTGTAAATTTCTGCAGCCCCGCGCCTTGGCTGTGGATGCGGTTCACTTCCCAAGCCAGGGTTTGGGCCAGAGAGTCCAGCTTTTCGCGGTACTTTCCGACGTAATCGTCACGAAAATTGAACAGTCCGGCCAAGCTGCCCCCCACGGCCCGGCGTTCGTTGTCCTTGCCGTTGGAGTGGATTTGCGGGGTGATATTCATGAACGAGGAGGTGTTTTCATACCAATACAGGCCATTTTTGGGCACAATGGTGAACTTGTCGCCAGTAGCCAAGTT
>DBNV01000043.1 GCA_002299865.1 Desulfonatronaceae bacterium UBA663
ATTGAATGTCAAAAGAGGAATTCATTATGCTTTTAACCGGGGCATGTCAAGCCACGACCCAGAACAAGCGCATCCTACACAACGCAAGATGCCGACTTGCGCCGGCATCTTTTCTCGAATCTAAAAAAAAAACGCCGGCAATGCAATCCCGAATCCGCGCTAACCAATCAGCCGATGATCCTCCTTCAACTCTTCAAGAAAGGAGTCTTCCCGCTCAGGCTGCTCGGGCACAGCGATCTCTGCGTCGGTATAGCGCCGGTATCCTGTGCCGGCCGGGACCAAACGGCCCACGATCACGTTCTCCTTGAGCCCAAGCAGATAATCCTCCTTGCCTTTGAGAGCGGCCTCGGTCAGCACCTTGGTGGTTTCCTGGAACGAAGCCGCGGAAATAAAGGAATCCGTATTCAAAGAGGCCTGGGTGATGCCCAACACCAAAGGTTCCGCCACGGCCGGAGTTTGACCGTTTTCCAGGCAGCGCAAGTTTTCCTGCATAAACCTGAACTTATCCACTTGCTCTCCCAGCAAAAACGGAGCGTCGCCGGCATCAATGACCTGCACCTTCTTGAGCATTTGCCTGACAATGACTTCAATGTGCTTGTCGTTGATCTGTACGCCCTGATGACGATACACGTCCTGGACTTCCTCAACCAGATACTTGGCCAGCTGCCGCTCACCCTTGACCTTCAGAATGTCGTGCAATTCCGGATAACCTTCGGTGAGCAGTTCCCCGGCCTCCACCAGATCACCTTCCTGAACCGTGATGTGCTTGCCTTTGGGCACCAAGTACTCTTTGGGCTCGCCGGTATCCGGAGTAATGATCAGCTTGCGCTTGCCCTTAGAATCTGGACCGAAGGAAACGATCCCGTCGATTTCAGACACCACGCCGAGTTCCTTGGGCTTACGCACCTCGAACAGTTCGGCGACCCGGGGCAGACCGCCGACAATGTCTCTTGTTTTCGATGTTTCGCGTGGTTTCCTGGCAATGATGTCGCCCGGGCGGACCAGATCTCCATCCTGAACCATCAGCAAGGCGCCCACCGGCAACTGGAATATGGCCGGGGACGAGGTTCCCGGGCGGATGACCTGATTGCCTGCGGCATCGGAAATGACGATGGCCGGACGGAAGTTGGTGGTCCGGTATTCGATGATGGTCTTGGTGGTGCGCAACGTGGTCTCGTCCATCTTTTCCTGGACGGTGCGGCCTTCAATGATGTCCGTAAAGTGCACGACGCCTTCGACGTCGACCACAAAGGGCTCGTTAAATGGATCCCATTCCACCAGCAATTTGCCCTTCTCAACCTCCTGTCCGTCCTGGACGAACAGCTTCGCGCCCAGAGGCAGCGTATACTTTTCGCGCTCCCGGCCCTGTTCGTCAACAATGCTTAACTGGCCGCTCTTATTGATGATCAGGGCATGCCCTTCGACGTTTTTCACGGTCTTGACCCTGGACAGGATGACCCGCCCGGCATAGTGTGTGGAGATGGAGGACTGCTCGATCTCCTTGGAAGCCGTGCCGCCGATATGAAAGGTGCGCATGGTCAACTGGGTGCCGGGTTCACCAATGGACTGGGCCGCAATAATGCCCACGGCCTCGCCTACGTTCACCAACCTGCCGGTAGCCAGATCTTGGCCGTAGCAGGCAGCACAGACCCCGTGCTGGCTCTTGCACGTCACCACGGAGCGCACTGTTATAAAATTCAGTCCGGAATCCTCGATCACTTGGGCATAATGCTCGTCAATCAACGTGTTGCCACGAATCAGCAGGTCTCCGGAAATCGAATCAAAAACGTCAAACATGGTCAACCGGCCCAGCACTCGCTGGCTCAGGCGTTCCTTGACCTCGCCGGCCTTGATC
Source organism: Desulfonatronaceae bacterium UBA663 (assembly GCA_002299865.1). Lineage (GTDB taxonomy): Bacteria > Desulfobacterota > Desulfovibrionia > Desulfovibrionales > Desulfonatronaceae > Desulfonatronum. Next base: position 1,856 of record DBNV01000043.1, read on the forward strand.
ATGTGTCCCATCTCCAGCCCGTCCACGGTGCCGCAATCCCTCTCGGAAATCTGCACGTCCTGAACCACGTCCACCAGGCGCCTCGTCAGGTACCCGGAGTTGGCCGTCTTCAAGGCCGTGTCCGCCAAACCCTTCCGGGCGCCGTGTGTGGAAATGAAGTATTGCAACACGGTCAACCCCTCGCGGAACGAAGCCGTGATAGGGGTTTCGATGATCTCGCCGGAGGGTTTGGCCATCAGGCCGCGCATACCCGCCAACTGACGCATCTGGTCGGGGTTCCCCCGAGATCCTGAAGTGGCCATCATGAAGATGGGGTTAAAACTGATGTTCTCCTCTTTCCGACCCGTTTTTTCGTCGGTCAGGACCTCCTGGGACATCTTGCGCATCATTTCCTTGGCCACGTCGTTGGTCGCCTTGGTCCAAACGTCGACGACCTTGTTGTATTTCTCCGTCTTAGTGATGATCCCGTCCTTGTACTGGGATTCGATATGCTTCACTTCCTCAAATGACTGGTCAATGATCACCTGCTTCCGCTCGGGAATGATCAGATCCTTCAGGCCCACGGAAAGACCGGCCCGCGTGGAAAATTCAAACCCGAGATCTTTGAGGCGGTCGCACAGGATGACCGTGGCCTTGATCCCGGCCCGGCGATACGCCTCGCTCACAAGGCGGGCGATGTTCTTTTTGTTCAACAACTGATTGACTAGGGCGAAGGGAACTTCCTTGGGCAGCAATTCACCGACGAGAATCCTACCGGGGGTCGTATTCACCAGCTTGCCGTCCATACGCACCTTGATCCGGGCGTGCAAGTCCAACACACCGGCCTCATAGGCTGCGACCACCTCCCATGGATGAGCTAAGATCTTGCCCTCGCCCTTGCCAAAGGAACGATCCACTGTCAGGTAAAACAATCCCAGCACAATGTCCTGGCTGGGAACGATGAAGGGCGCACCGTTGGCCGGCGACAAAATATTATTCGTGGACATCATCAAAACCCGGCATTCGATCTGGGCCTCCACGGACAACGGGATATGCACGGCCATCTGGTCGCCGTCAAAGTCCGCGTTGAACGCAGTGCAGACCAATGGATGCAGTTGGATGGCCTTGCCCTCCACCAGAAGCGGCTCAAACGCCTGAATGCCCAGGCGATGCAACGTGGGTGCCCGGTTGAGCATGATCGGGTGCTCCCGAACCACATCCTCCAGGATGTCCCAGACCACCACTTCCTCTCGTTCCACCATCTTTTTGGCACCCTTGATGGACGTGGTCAGACCGCGCTTTTCCAATTGTGCATAGATAAAGGGCTTGAACAGCTCCAAGGCCATTTTCTTGGGCAGACCGCACTGATGCAGCTTGAGTTTCGGACCGACCACGATCACCGAACGGCCGGAATAGTCCACGCGCTTGCCCAAAAGATTCTGACGGAATCGCCCCTGCTTGCCTTTGATCATGTCACTCAAGGACTTCAAGGGGCGGCCGTTGGTTCCGGAAATGGGGCGCCCGCGCCGCCCGTTATCGAACAGAGCGTCCACAGACTCCTGGAGCATCCGCTTCTCATTGCGGATGATGATCTCCGGAGCCCCGAGTTCCATCAGCCGTTTCAAACGATTGTTGCGGTTAATCACCCGCCTGTAGAGGTCATTCAGGTCCGAGGTGGCGAACCGCCCCCCGTCCAACGGCACCAGAGGCCGCAGTTCCGGCGGGATGATCGGAATGGCTTCCAGGATCATCCATTCCGGCTTGTTGCCGGACTCCAGAAACGCCTCGATGATCTTCAGACGCTTGGCGACCTTCTTCTTCTTGGTTTGAGATTTCGTCTTGGTCCCTTCCTCACGCAACTCCGCACGCAAAGCCGCAAGATCCAACTCCTCGACCAGCTTGCGGATGGACTCCGCGCCCATGCCCACGGTGATGGCGCCTTCACCGTAGTGCTCCAGGACTTGATAGTATTGCTCTTCGGAAAGGACCTGGTATTTTTGCAGGTTGGTCTGGCCTGGATCCATGATGATAAAGGAATCGAAATAGAGGACTTTTTCCAGATCGGCCATGGTCATGTCCAAAAGCGTGCCGATCTTGGAAGGCAGGCTCTTCAAGAACCAGATATGGACCACGGGCGAGGCCAGTTCGATATGCCCCATCCGTTCCCGCCGGACCTTGGAGGCAATGACCTCAACGCCGCATTTCTCGCAGACGATTCCGCGGTGTTTCATGCGCTTGTATTTCCCGCAGTTGCACTCATAATCCTTGACCGGCCCGAAAATCTTGGCGCAGAAGAGGCCGTCCCGCTCCGGTTTGGAGGTCCGGTAGTTAATGGTTTCGGGTTTTTTCACCTCGCCGAAGGACCACTCCCGGATCTTCTCGGGAGAGGCGATGGATATCTTAATGCCCTTGAGCGTCTTGCTGTTGGGCGTTGTTTGCGAACTGCCCCGCATGGAAAAAAGCTCGTCTAAAGTCATGGTAACGTCCTCTTATCTGCTCATTAAGAATAACAGTCTGTTGAAAAAGTGCGGTGAAGCTTAGGACGGCTTAACACAGTCACTAATAGGATGAACCGCGGCGCTTCTTCTTCTCGTCCCGGAGCAGGGTCACGTCCAGGCCCAACGACATCAGTTCTTTAAACAGCACGTTGAAGGATTCCGGCAAGCCCGCCTCAAGGAAGTTCTCCCCCTTGACGATCTTCTCGTACATCTGCACCCGACCGGCGACGTCGTCCGACTTCACCGTCAAGAATTCCTGCAGGACGTGGGCCGCTCCGTACGCCTCCAGGGCCCAGACTTCCATTTCTCCCAGGCGCTGGCCGCCGAACTGGGCCTTGCCGCCAAGAGGCTGTTGGGTCACCAGGGAGTAAGGGCCTGTGGAACGGGCATGGATCTTCTCATCCACCAAGTGATGCAGCTTGAGGATGTACATGCTGCCCACGGTCACCTTGTTGTGAAATTCCACCCCTGTTCGCCCGTCAAAAAGCGTACCCTTGCCGTCCTCGGGCAGTCCGGCCCTGTCCAGCCACTTCCAGATTTCATCCTCATGGGCCCCGTCGAAGACAGGACTCTTGGTGATAATCCCCTTGCGCAGCTCCCGCACAGCAGCCACAAATTGCTCGTCATCCAGCTCATCTACCAGAGAGGCAATGCTCTTGGAGGCAAAAATTTCCTTGATCTCCTTGCGCAACATGGCCAAATCCACACCTTGGTCCAGCATGGCCGCCAACTGCTTACCCAGTTCCAGTGCCCCCCATCCCAGGTGCGTTTCCATGATCTGGCCGATGTTCATGCGCGAGGGCACGCCCAGGGGATTCAAGACGATGTCCACCGGGATGCCGTCCGCGAAGAACGGCATGTCCTCTTCCAGCAGGATGCTGGATACGACGCCCTTGTTCCCATGGCGTCCGGCCATCTTGTCGCCCACAGACAGCTTGCGCTTCACCGCGATGTACACCTTGACCATCTTGCTCACGCCAGGCGGCAGGTCGTCGCCCTCGCTGATTCTCTCACTCTTGAGCTTGTACGCTTCCTGAACAAAGATCACCTGGCGTTCGTAATCCTGAATCAGGTTATTGACTTGCTCGTTGATTTTCTTGACTATGAACAGATTCGCCATCTTCTTCAAGGGAATCTGGTCCAGAATTTCCCTGGTCAGGGGCATATTGGCCTCGGCCAGGATCTCGCCCTTGCGCTTGCCCATGACCGTTTGGGCCAGCCTTTTGCCCCTTGCCGCCTCCCAGATCTTGTCCCGCATCACGTCTGTCAGGCCTGCGATGATCTGCTTTTCCTTGGCCTCCAGGCGGGCCAGCTTATGCTTTTCAATGGCCTTGGATCGATCATCCTTGTCTGCCATCCGCCGATTAAAGACGCGCACGTCGATCACCGTGCCCTCGATGCCGGGCGGAATCTTAAGGGAAGAATTCTTTACATCCCGGGCCTTGTCGCCGAAAATCGCCCGCAGCAGTTTTTCTTCCGGAGTGAGCTGCGTCTCACCCTTGGGAGTAATCTTACCCACCAGGATGTCGTCCGGCTGGACCCGTGCGCCAATCCTGATGATGCCACTCTCATCCAGATTGCGCAGCATCTCCTCGCCCACGTTAGGAATGTCTCTGGTGACTTCCTCCGGTCCGAGCTTGGTGTCTCTGGCCACAATCTCGAATTCTTCGATATGGATGGATGTAAAGACATCCTCCTTGACCACGCGCTCGGAGATCAGGATCGAATCTTCGAAATTGTACCCGCACCAAGGCATGAAAGCCACCAGCAGGTTCTTGCCCAAAGCCAGTTCGCCGTGCTTCACGCCCGGACCGTCCGCCAGCACCATGCCCTTGGTCACGGCTTGGCCTTCAAGCACAATGGGCTTCTGTCCAAAGCAAGTGTTCTGATTGGATTTATGGAACTTTTGCAGTTCATAAACCTTCATCCCCCCGGTCTCGGGATAGAGATCATCCTCGTAACTGATTGCGATCCGCTCGGCATCCACGTAACGCACCGTTCCCTGGCCCTCGGCCAGGACGCAACTACCGGAATCCTGGGCCACGACGCTCTCCATGTCCGTCCCGACAATAGGCTGCTCACAGCGCAAAAGCGGCACGGCCTGACGCTGCATGTTCGAGCCCATCAAGGCGCGATTGGCATCATCATGCTCCAGAAACGGAATCAGCGAAGCGGAAACCGATACGATCTGGCTAGGGGAAATGTCCATCAGGGTCACTTCGTCGCGATTGACCAGGGCAAACTCGCCTTTCACCCGGGCGGTCACGATCTCGTTAATGAAACGTCCGTCCTGATCCAAGGCCGCGTTGGCCTGGGCGATGATCTCGCGTCCTTCCCTGGAAGCATCCAGGAAGAGCACGTCCGGGGTGGCCCGCCCATCCTTCACGATACGGCAAGGGCTTTCAATGAACCCGAAGGCGTTCACCTGGGCGAAGGTCGTCAGGGAGACGATCAGGCCGATGTTGGGTCCTTCCGGTGTTTCAATGGGACAAATCCGGCCGTAGTGGCTGGAATGCACGTCCCGCACCTCGAAGCCGGCCCGATCTCGGGTCAGGCCGCCGGGCCCCAGAGCGGAAAGCCTGCGCTTGTGGGTCACTTCGGAAAGGGGGTTGGTCTGATCCATGAACTGGGATAACTGGGATGTGCCAAAAAATTCCTTGATGGAGGCCACGACCGGCTTGGGGTTGATCAGGTCGTGAGGCATCAACGTGGCCACGTCCTGCAGACTCATGCGCTCCTTGATGGCCCGCTCCATCCGAACCAAGCCAATGCGGTACTGGTTTTCCACCAACTCGCCCACCGGACGGACCCGTCTGCTCCCCAGATGATCAATGTCGTCAGAGGGGCCATGGGAGTCCTTGAGTTCCACCAGATGCTTCAGTGCTTTGAGAATGTCCTCGTTGGTCAGGGTCCGTTGGTCCGGGGGAACCTCCAGCCCTAAACGGGTGTTCAGCTTGTAACGCCCCACCGGAGAAAGGTCGTAATAGTCTGAATTGCGAAACAAGTTGTCAAAAAAGGTCGCGGCCACTTCCTGCGTGGGGGGGGAACTGGGTCGCAAACGACGGAAAATTTCCACCTGGGCGCTTTCCATGTCCGTAGTCTTGTCCAACTGCATGGTTTCAATCAGCGTGGCGGAAACTTCCACGCCCGTGATATAAAATACAGACAACCTGGTGATGGACGCGTCCCGGCACTGTTCAAGGAGAATCTTGCTGATTGGCGTGCCGATTTGCGCTAGCACCTCGCCGGTTTCAGGATGCACGACGTCCTCAGTCAGATACTGACCGACAAGCTGAGCGGGATCCACTTCCAAACGGCTCACGCCGGCCTTGATGATCCTGCGCCAACGCCCCGGATTGACCGTATCCCCGGCCTGGCCCACGATCTTGCCGGATGAGTCGACGACGTCCGCAAAGAGCTGTTCCTTGCGGGAAAGATGCTCTTGAATCTCCCGAAAAACCCGCTCCCCTTCAAGTTGATAATATTCCGTCTGATAAAAATATTTAAGGATATTCTCGGTGCTCATGCCCATGGCTCGCAACAGGATGGTCACGGGCATTTTCCTGCGGCGATCAATACGCACGTAGAAGATGTCCTTGTGGTCGAATTCAAAATCCAGCCATGACCCCCGCATCGGAATGATCCGTGCGGAATACAGCACCTTGCGGCTGGTGTGGGTCTTTCCATGGTCATGCTCGAAAATAATGCCGGGAGATCGTTGCAACTGATTGACAATGACCCGCTCCGTCCCGTTAATGATGAACGTGCCCTTCTCGGTCATCAGGGGGATGGTGCCGAAATAAATGTCCTGTTCCTTGATGTCCCGGATGGAGCGGTTACCCGTATCGTCGTCCACGTCGTAGACCACCAGGCGGACCTTGATACGCACGGGCGCTTCATAGTTCAGTCCTTTGGCCAGACACTCGGGAACGTCGAACTTTGGCTGCCCGATCTCATAACTCACGAACTCCAGGGTCGCGGTTTTGTTGAAGTCCTGGATGGGGAAAACCGAACGGAAAACGCCCTCCAGCCCGACATCGGCCCTTCCGGCCGGTGATGCGTCCATCTGCAAAAACTGCCGGTACGATTGAGTCTGCAGTTCAAGAAGGTGGGGAATATCGAGAATATCTTGGATGTTTCCAAACTTTTTGACAAGTTGTGTCATCGTCACCCTCAGAAGTTACGAGTAAAAAGTTTTATCTGAAAAGCTGTTCAGGCGTGGCAAAAATGCATGAAAGCAGTGGGATATTTTACACCGAGCCCAGCATTGAACGGTTTGCGTATAAAAAAATATTGATCCATTAGATCAAGATCGGATCTTGATCGGATCAAGATCGTCAGAAAACAGTTATCGTAGAGACAAGAAAAAGAGAACGTTAATTTTCAACAAGAGAATAAAGGTTGCCGCACATAGTTTATTGACGACTTGCCGGTCATTGCTGATCTGACCAGTCGCGATAAAGCATTGTACCAGAAGTTATGGCGTGATGTACGTCTTCACTGCTTGCGCTCCCTGCCGAGGCAATCAAATTGGCACGCCGTGAATGTTGCAGAAGATGTGAATAAAAACGAAAAATCGCACCTAAATGGTGTTGACCGCCCGCGAACACATCAATCCCGTGTTCGCGGGCCTGTGTTCGCAGGCGGTATTGCGTTCTACTTCAATTCAACCGTGGCACCGGCTTCCTCAAGCTGCTTCTTGGCGTCCTCGGCGTCGGCCTTGGCAACCGCCTCCTTGATAACGGAGGGAGCCTCGTCAACCTTAGCCTTGGCTTCCTTCAGACCCAACCCGGTCAAGGCACGGACGACCTTGATCACGTTGATCTTGTTGCCGCCGGCACTGGCCAGGACAACATCGAATTCCGTCTTTTCCTCCGCAGCAGGGGCTGCCTCTCCGCTGGCGGCGGGAGCGGCGGCTACGGCGGCCACCGGAGTGGCAGCGGAAACTCCGAACTTCTCCTCCAGTTCCTTGATGAACCCCGCAAGTTCGAGCACGGTCATGTTGGCAATGAATTCAACAACCTGATCTTTTGTAACACTCATTGAAATACTCCTTCTTTAAATAGGCTCTTTGGCTCTGATCAATGGATTTAAGCGTTGACGGCCTGTTCCTTTTGCTCCTTAACGGCATTCAGGACGTAAAGGAAAGTCCGCAACACGTTGGCGAACAAACATACGAAGTTGGTCGGCACGGCGTTCATGGTCCCCAAGACTTTGGCCAACAATATTTCGCGGCTGGGCAGTTTGGCCAACTCCTCCACCTGCGAACTGGTGAGGAATTGTCCGTTAAGACTCGCAAATCGCATCCTGAAATTCTTCGTCGCCTTGCCAAGCTCGACAAGCACCTTCGCTGCGGCGACCGGATCCCCAGGGGAGAATGCAATGGCGCAGCATTCCTTCAAGGAGTCCTGAAGAACAGCGTGCTTGGTGTCGTTTAAGGCAATCCGGGCCAGGGTGTTTTTGACGACGTGATAATCAATCCCGTTCTCCCGAAGCTTGACGCGAAGCGGAGTAACGTCCTCCACCTTGAGGCCCTTGAAGTCCGTGACAATAGCCACACTGGCCGCCTGGGCCTTGCTATGCAGCTTTGTGATGATTTCGCCTTTCTGCGTTCTATGCATCTGATTTCACCTCCCTTGCTCAAACATAGGCAAAGAAGAGCCAAAGAGGGGTCTCGGCAGGACATTAAGGAAAACTCCACCTGCTGTCTTTGACTCCAAAATTGCCGTTACATATTTTTCGCAGAGGACCGTCGCAAATACGACGCTTCTCTCGCTTCGCGGTGGACACGCCAAAAAACACGCCCCTCTACTACTTCAAAGAGATCTATTCCCTCGGCATGCTTTGCACATCGATTTTGATTCCAGGCCCCATGGTCGTGGAAATGGCCAGGGCCTTCAGGTAGGTTCCCTTGGCTGACGCCGGCTTGAGGCGGACTAGTGTATCGACGACGGTACGCAGATTGTCCACCAGCTTGTCAACACCAAAAGACACCTTGCCCAGGGGGGAATGAATTACTCCGGCCTTGTCCACCTTGAACTCGACGCGGCCGGCCTTCATTTCCTTGATGGCCTTGCCGATGTCAAAGGTGACCGTGCCGGTCTTGGCATTGGGCATCAGACCGCGCGGACCAAGAATCCGGCCGATCTTGCCGACGGAAGCCATCATGTCCGGAGTGGCGACCGCTTGATCGAACTCCAGCCATCCGCCCTTGATCTTTTCGATCAAGTCGTCGTTTCCGACAAAATCAGCCCCGGCTTCCTTGGCTTCAGCCTCTTTCTCGCCCTTGCAAAACGCCGCCACCCTGACTTCCTTGCCCAGACCATGCGGCAAGGTCACGGCGCCGCGGATCATCTGGTCCGAATGTTTTGGGTCCACGCCGAGGCAAACGGCCACGTCTACAGTTTCATCGAACTTGGCAAAAGCCAGCTTCAGGGCCAGGTCCATTCCATCCTTGACCGCGTGCTTGGTCTTCAGGTCGATACCCTGGACGGCGGAACGATATTTTTTTCCATGTTTGGGCATGATCATTCTTCCTCTATCTAAATTTCAACCTCAATCCCCATGCTGCGAGCCGTCCCCAGCACGGTTTTGACGGCAGCGTCAAGACTACCGGCGGTCAAATCCGGTAATTTCAGTTTGGCGATCTCCTCAACCTGGGACCGTGTCACTTTGCCGACCTTGGTTTTGTTCGGCTCACCCGACCCTTTGTCCAGCTTCGCGGCCTTGAGCAGCAAAACCGACGCCGGCGGGGTCTTAATCACGAAAGTAAACGTCCTGTCCGCATACACCGTGATGATCACCGGCGTGATCATGCCCTTTTGGTCTTGGGTCTTGGCGTTGAACGCCTTGCAGAACTCCATGATGTTCACACCGTGCTGGCCCAAGGCCGGCCCGACGGGCGGAGACGGATTTGCGGCCCCGGCGGGAACCTGAAGTTTAATTTTTGCTTTGATTTTCTTAGCCATGAATATTCCCGAATACCTTGCTTCACTAAAGTTATGTTTTGCTGACTTGATTAAATTCCAGTTCCACCGGGGTTTGGCGTCCAAAAATGGAAACCGTCACCTTCAGCTTGCCTTTGTCGTAATTGACCTCTTCAACAACGGCGTTGAAATTGGCGAAAGGTCCATCGATGACGCGTGCCTCGTCCCCCCGTTCAAAGGAAAACTTGGGACGAGGCTGCTCTTTCCGGGTTTCCATCAACGCCAGAATCTTCTGGGCTTCTCTTTCAGGCATGGGCAACGGCCTGTTCTTTCCGCCAAGAAATCCGGAAACCCGAGGCAAGGACTGCACCAAATGCCAGGATTCATCGGTCAGCACCATCTTCACCATGACATAACCCGGATAAAACTTCCGGGTTGACGTCCGCTTCTCGCCCTTGACTAGTTCGACCACTTTTTCCGTCGGAACCACCACGTTCTCAATCAGTCCAAGTGCCCGGTTGGTGCGGATCATCTCTCGAATGGCCCGTTCCACTCGCTGCTCAAACCCCGTATGGGTATGCACGATATACCATTGCGGCTTTGCTTGCGTCGTATCCATAATTAAACAACTTGACCGAGGTTCGATGTTGCGGGGACTGCCTGGAAGTCGGAAGCGCCAGGGCAAACTTAGAGACTTAATAAAGGATCACCTCGACGATCTTCGCCAAGGCGAAGTCCACGAGCCCAAGAAATACGGACATCAGGACCACCAAAATGACCACGGCAAAGCATGTTGCCGTGATTTCCTTTTTGGTCGGCCACGTTGTCTTTTTCAGTTCAAGTTTTGACTTTTCGAAAAAATCCTTCAGCTGGACGTACTTTTCTTTGATGTCCAAATGCCCTGCCGAAGTTTTTTTTTCTTCGCTTTGTTGTTGCTTTGCCATATGTCTTCCATGGAAGGTTGGCAGGCCAGGAGGGATTCGAACCCCCATCACCCGGATTTGGAGTCCGGTGCTCTAACCGTTGGAGCTACTGGCCTACGAACTAGGGGAAAGAACTGGTTATTTGGTTTCCCGGTGCACCCGGTGGCCGCCGCAGAACGGGCAGAACTTCTTGGTCTCCAACCGTCCCGTGGTATTCTTCTTGTTCTTTTCCGTAGCGTAGTTGCGCCGTTTGCAATCCACGCAAGCCAACAAAATGTTTATGCGCATGTTAAACAACCTTGGTCGAATTATTCAATAATTTCGGAGATGCCGCCGGCACCCACGGTCCGGCCGCCTTCGCGGATGGCGCGCAGTA
>DBNV01000104.1:0-1563 GCA_002299865.1 Desulfonatronaceae bacterium UBA663
CCTGTCGCCGCATTCCGCCCGACCAGTCTTAACCAGGAAATTTCGTGTTTTCTCTTCCGGTTCGTGGGAAAACCATTGACAAGGCTTGCATCCTCCGCATGTCTTGCACTACACTCTTCCAGAATCTAAGGAGGGCTTGTTCCCCCTTAATTGAGTCGGCTCTATGGGAATTGTCTTTGCGACTGCGCGTTTCCTTGGGGCATGAAAGAGCCACCGCGAGATCCTAAATTCATGAAGAAACTGTTTTTTTTCGGCATGGCATTGTTATTGTTGGTCCTGCTTCTCAGCATGGGCAGCTTGACCGGTCTGTATTTTTGGGCTGCCAGGGACCTGCCCGACTTCAAGAGGATTAAGGACTACAATCCTCCCTTGGTAACTACCGTTCTGGCCAGGGACGGCCAGATCCTAGGATATTTTTACAAGGAGCGCCGTTTTCTGGTGGAAGCGCAGGATCTCCCGCAGTCGGTCATCCGCGCATTTCTTGCCGCCGAGGACAGCGACTTCTATGCCCACAAAGGCATCGACATCACGGCTATCATTCGTGCGCTGATCCGCAACATCCAAGCTCGCAGCATTGTTCAGGGAGGCAGCACCATCACCCAGCAGGTTATCAAGTCCCTGCTCCTGACCCCGGAGCGCAGCTTCGAACGCAAGCTTAAGGAAGCCATCCTGGCCTATCGCCTGGAGCGTTTCCTAACTAAGGACGAAATCCTGACCATTTATCTGAACCAGATTTTTTTCGGGGCCGGAGCCTACGGCATTGAGGCCGCCGCCAGGACCTATTTCAACAAGCACGCCCATGAGCTGGACTTGGCCGAGGCTGCCCTGCTGGCCGGCCTGCCCAGAGCGCCCTCCACGAACAATCCCTTTCGCAACCCGGCCGGCGCCAGGGCCAGACAGAAACATGTCCTGGGGCGGCTTTTAGTCCTGGGCTGGATATCTCCGGAAGAGCACCGCCTGGCCTTGGATCAACCGCTGTCCTTCACCACCCAAAGCGATCCCTCCTGGCGGCAGGGCGCCTGGTACCTGGAGAAGGTCCGCCGCGAACTGATCAACCTTTATGGCAAAGACAAGGTCTATACCGGAGGGCTTGTAGTCCGAACCGCCGTAGACCTGTATCACCAAGACGCGGCGGAACAGGCTCTGCGGCGGGAATTGACCGCCTTGGGCAAACGTCAAGGCTGGCAAGGCCCCCTGGAGCGCCTTGCCCCTCAAGAGACAGAAGCGTTCCTGCAATCCCGGAACGTCGACCTGGCCGCCGCGCTTTCCGGACAATGGGTCCGGGTGCTGGTGGAAAATGTCCGGGAAAACGGCGCTGACGTACGTTTTGGCCCGTTTCATGGGGTAATGGACGTACGGACCATGGCCTGGGCCCGCTCGCCCAATCCTGAAAGAGCGCCGGAGGACGTGCCCCCGATCCGCGACGCCAGGCGCGTCCTGCATCCGGGAGACGTGGTCTGGGCCTCTCTTATCCAAGCGGAGCAATCGCCCCCGAAAACACTTCATGAAGAAATGACCGAACTTATGCTCCAGTCCGGCATGGACCCGCTTCCGGAAAACCTC
>DBNV01000104.1:1973-3925 GCA_002299865.1 Desulfonatronaceae bacterium UBA663
ACCGGAGACGTCCTGGCCCTGGTCGGCGGATACAGTTTCCAGCGCAGCCATTTTATCAGGGCCACCCAAGCCAAGCGCCAACCCGGCTCGGCCTTCAAGCCCATCGTTTTTTCCGCGGCCCTGGACAACGGCTATACCTCCGCGTCCATCCTCATGGACGCGCCCATCGTCTATACGGATTATTCCACCCAGACCACCTGGAAGCCGGAAAATTTCGAGGGCAGGTTTTATGGTCCGACACTCCTGCGCACAGCCATGACTAAATCCCGCAACTTGGTTGCCATTCGCTTAGCTCAATCCCTGGGTATTTCCAAGATCAATGAAAGGGCCAAAATTCTGGGACTCGACGAGGACTTTCCACCGTACCTTTCGGTCAGCCTGGGTTCAGTTCCAGTCAGCCTGATGGATCTCTGCGAGGCGTTCTCCGCCTTTGCCAGAGACGGATCCACGGTGGCTCCAAGAACCATCATTTCCGTGCATAGCGCCTGGGGCGATCCGCTCCTGGAAAACGAAACCCGCAGCACGCCGGCCATCTCCGCGCAAAACGCCTACATTATCACGAACCTGCTCCAGGAGGCCGTGCAAGACGGCACCGGCACCCGGGCCAGAGCCCTGGGCCGCCCCGTGGCCGGCAAGACCGGGACGACCAACAACCATCATGACGCCTGGTTTATCGGATACTCGCCCTATCTGTTGACCGGGGTGTACGTCGGCTTCGACCAGTTGGCACCCCTGGGCAGACTGGAAACGGGGGCCCGAGCGGCCCTGCCCGTATGGCTGGCATATCGCCGGAAAGTTGAGCACTTGTATCCGGTGCAGGATTTTACACCGCCGGCCGGACTGGTCATGGCCAGGATCGACGCGCAAAGCGGCTTGCTGGCCGGGCCGGGCCGGGAAGGAGAGACCTATCTGCTGCCTTTCATGGCCGGCACCCAGCCCCTGCAGCTTGCCGGCACGAAAAAGGACGCGTTTTCAGACCTTACGTCGGAAGAAAAACTGTTGCGACAAATTTACTGACACGGCGAGGAATACCTCGAAAAACTTCCATACACCCTGTATCCATGTCGGATCAATTCTGATCCGGCGGCCTCTTTCCCGCTAGGAGTCCAGACATGAGCATTGACGTCGCGAAATCATTCATCAAGGCGACCACCGAGGTCCTCTCCACCATGGCCATGATCACGCCCGTGGCGGGAAAGCCCTATGTGAAAAACAACAGTACCGCCAACGGCGACGTGACCGGGGTGATCGGCCTGATCGGCGACAAGACCGGAACCATTTCCGTGACCTTCACCCAGAAATGTGCGCTGGCAATGGTCAAAAACATGTTGGGGGACGACATCTATGATGTCGTGGGGGACACCAAGGACGCAGTCGGCGAAATCACGAACATGATTTCAGGCAAGACAAGGCAGCTGCTGGCTCAAAACGGTCTGAACATCCAAGCGGCCATACCTTCGGTGATCATGGGCAAGAACCATTCCGTGCATCACATCACGTCCGAGCCGATCATGGCCATCCCGTTTTCCACAGATTACGGCGAGTTCACGGTGGAATTCTGCTTTCAGTGACCGGGTCGGGGGCAAACCCCGGAACATATTCGCAAACGCATCCCGCTCACCAGCCAATCCAAAACCAGGGCCGGAGAGACCTGGGCCATGAGCCCCTGTTCGGCCTGGTTCAAACGCAAGTCCAAGTCCCGCCACAGTGCAGGATGCCCCTGTTCATAAAAGAAAAGCGCCAGCTTCTCCTGCGGCGATCCGAGCATGGCCTGAATCAGATTGCGCCGACACTCTCCAATCAAACCGGCCGCCAGAGATTTATCCACCTGAGACTTGACCATGGTCCTGGCAAACCACCCCCGCCCATTGCTTAAGAAGGTCAGCATGGCTTCCAGCCATTCCTTGCTTTCTGCGCCTCTTTCTTTTTCTCCAGGCATTGCCGAGGCCTCG
>DBNV01000104.1:4244-10479 GCA_002299865.1 Desulfonatronaceae bacterium UBA663
GCCGAGGCCTCGCGCAACGCGCCGCGCCACCCCAGCGTCAGAACCCAACTCCGGGAGACCAGTGTCGGCAAAAGCCGCTCCCGTTGCGGGGCCAGCAGAACGAAGGAATTCCGGACGTCCGTTTCCTCCATGGATTTGAGCAGGGCATTGGCCGCCTCGGGAGTCAGTTCCTGGGCCTCGCCAAGGATGATGACCCGTCGCCCTCCGTCATGGGGGACTTGACCGAAGAGGGGCCGCAGTTCCCTCACCGCGTCGATGCCGATCCGCCCGTCGCGACCGTCCAGATAATGCAAGTCCCTGGATTCCCGGTTAAATACTCGACAACAGAGCGGACACCCGGCGCAGGGTTTCCGGACTTCGGTACAGTTCAAACCAGCGGCCCAATATAAAGCTACACATTCCCGTTCCGCAGCCGTGCCTCCTTCCAGCAACAGGACCTTGGGAGGATGCTGAGCGAAGCGCTCCAGGAAACGCGCGATCCTGGCCCAATCCGGAAGGCCTTGAAGTCCGCCGGACCAGGGGGTTGTTTGTTGTTGAAATTTAGTTTCTCCGGTCAATGGTCTGCACTCTGTCGGATCCCACGGAAATGATGCTCACCGGAGTGTGCAGTTCCCGTTCAAGACGTTGGACATAATTTTTTGCCGCCTGGGGCAGGTCGTCCCAGGATTTGGCTTGACCAATATCCTCGCTCCAGCCTTCCATCTCTTCATATACCGGACAGACTTGTCCAAGCTGTCCCTGCCCTTGAGGTGGATGGCGCAGGGTCTGTCCATGCAGGACATACTCCGTGCAAATGGCGATGCGCTCCAGGCCGCTGAGCACGTCCAGCTTGGTGAGGACAATTTGGCTTACTCCGTTCAGGCGGATGGATTCGCGCAACAGGACCAGATCCAGCCAGCCGCAGCGCCGTTTGCGGCCGGTGGTGGCACCGAACTCGCCACCTTTTTGCTGAAGATAATCCCCTGTGGCGTCAAAAAGCTCCGAGGGAAATGGGCCCGCCCCCACCCTGGTGGTATAGGCCTTGACAAGGCCCATGATCGTGCCCAGAGCCAGCGGAGAGCAGCCAGCCCCGGCCGATGCGTTGCCGGCCACGGTATTGGACGAGGTGACGAAAGGATACGTGCCGTGATCAATGTCCAGGTGCGTGCCCTGGGCGCCCTCAAAGAGCACTGTTTTCCCCTGTGCTTCGGCCCTGGCGAGATGCTCGGAAACGTCCCCCAGATAAGCGCTCAAACGTTGTCCGTGGGCGAAAACGGAGCGCAGCACCTCCTGTGCGGACAACGCCTCGACGCCGTAATGACTCGCAAAAAGGGCGTTTTTCTCGTCCAGGGCCTGGATAACTTTGTCCCGCAACAAATCCGGTTCCAGAAAATCTCCAGCCCTGATCCCGATTCTAGCGGCCTTGTCCTCATAACACGGCCCAATGCCCCTGCCCGTGGTCCCGATTTTTTCACCGGTCCGCTTCTCCTCCCGCAACCGATCCAGAAGCCGATGGTAAGGCATGATCACATGGGTTTTCGGACTGACCACCAATCGTTCGGGACGGACGTCAATGCCGCGGGCGGCCAATCCATCCAGTTCACGACAAAACACTTCAGGATCAAGCACGACTCCGTTGCCGATCAGACAGGTCTTGCCCGGATGCAGAATGCCGGAAGGGATAAGATGCAGGATGAAGGTTTCTCCATCGACCACCAGGGTGTGCCCGGCGTTGTTTCCGCCTTGAAAACGCACGATGAGTTCTGCTTCCTCGGTCAGGAGATCCACGATCTTCCCCTTGCCTTCATCCCCCCACTGTGTTCCGATTACGGCCACATTTGACATTCCTTGCTCCTTGAAACTATAATTATATTCTTTCGCAACACGGCTCCATGCAACTAAAAAAGGCCGCTCCCAAAGTCAACGTGCGCGGTTTGCCTTCCTGGTTGCCCGTTGGGTTTGCCGATGCAACGATGCCCCGCGTCCTTAAGTTTTGCAACTGTTTCCTGTTCCTCACCGCATATCCAATCGTTGCATTGCCGCCATGTCCGCATAATCCGCCGCATCCGATGCATTCGATGCATGACCACGGTGCCGCACCCGTGCTTTTTCGCGATACATGATGAATACACGCCCATCCGCCTTTTTTCCAGCCAAGGAACGCTTTCTGGTCTTTTGCCTGGTATTCCTGCAACTGATCCTGCTTGGCAGAATACTCTGGAGCACTAGCCCGCCGGGCTTGATCATGCCTGTTGTCAGGGTCTTGGCCCCGCAGTCCGAACTGGTCCACACCCACCTCTCTCCCTATGGTCCCGGATTTGAGAGGGAACTGGTGGAGTTGTTCGCCGCTCAGGCCGGTTTCCACCCCGTATGGCTGCATATGCACACCCCGGAAGCGGCGTGGCCGATGCTTCAGGCCGGACATGCGGACCTGCTGATCGGCGTGGACGATGCGCCGAAATTCGCCCCCCGGACCAGGATCTCGCGCCGGATCGCCTCCGGACCGGTCTACGTCCATCATCCCGTGGCCGTTGTTCATCAACATCCATACAAAGGGCTGTCGGATAGTTCCGATTTGTGCGGACACAGGCTCATGGTTCCAGACAACCCTGCCTTCCAAAAAATCTCCCGCGACCTGCTTGATGAACAGGATTGCCCAGTTACGGTTCTGTTGACCGATAACGGCCCCCTGCCGATTCAATTCGCAGCCATGCAACGGACCGACTCCAGGTTTGCCCTGGTGGACGCGGGCAGATACAGGATGTGGCAGCCGTTTTTCCCGGAAATCCAGCTCTCCAAGTTGCTGGACGCTTCCATTGGGTATAGATGGTTCTGGGGAAAGCATAATGACAGGATGAACGCCGCTCTTGAAACCTTTTGGACAAAAAAACTAAACAGCGAAGCTTTCACCGATTTGTGGGATAAATATTTCGGTTTTTTCCCGGAACGGTTCAACCGGTTCGAATTGTATCACTTTGCGGGTCGACTCAAGTACGACCTGCCCCGCTTTAACGAAACCATCGCCGAGGCCGCCAGGCGCTACGACATAGACCCGTTGCTGCTGGTGGCCCTGATTTATCACGAATCCAGATTCGACGCCCAGGCCGTCAGCCCGACCGGTGTCCGCGGGATCATGCAGATCACTCAGGCCACGGCGTACGCCCTGGGCATGGACAACCCGAACGACCCCAGGCAAAGCATCCTGGCAGGTGCCAGATACTTAAGACAGATATGGGAACGCTTGGACAGGGAAGATCTGGCCTATTGGGACCGCTGGTTTTTGACCCTTTCAGCCTACAACCAAGGGCTGGGACATACCTGGGACGCCATGGAACTGGCCAAAAATCTGGGGCTGCGGGAAACGAGTTGGAAAAACGTGAAACAGGTGTTTCCCTTGCTCAGCCAGCGGAAATACTATTCCAAAGCCCGCCATGGATTCACGCGCGGACGCGAGGCCGTGGCCCATGTGGAATCCGTGCGCTATTATTACTATATCCTGCACGGCCTACTCAACCTTGGGCGGGACAAAGGGGAGCACCTTGGCCGGCTTGGATTGACCGGCTAGATCTCCTAAGTCCGCCATGGTCACAGGCAAAGGCGACACCACCGGAGTTTGCCCCGGTTTTTGCAAGGCTGCCCAGTGGTGGTTGAACAAATGATTCTTCCAGCGCAAAGTCTGAATCATCCCCAGCACCAGCACGGCCTGTTCCCATTTTTTCGTGGGCTGGAAATCCCTGACCACGCCCTCGTATTTATCCCACAGGGAAGTCAGGGATGCCTCGTCAAGGGCGATAAGCTGCTCGGCCATCTTGATTAACACCTTTTCCACGGGTATTCCTTTTTGTTGTTGGACACGCGGGATCCGCGACCGGTTAGACCGGAACCGGTTAGACCGGAACCGGTCGTCGTGAAGCCATCTTAAGCCTTCCCTCGCCTGTTTTCAAGCCGCATCCGCAGGCGTCTTGGGCTATACACAACATCGAAAGACGTTGCGTATGCGGGTGACAGGACGCCGATGATCATGAGATCATCGGGAGGCCGGCCTTGAAAGCGGACAGCGCCGTGCTTTTCCGTTGGCCGAAACATTGAAAATGCTAGGATGGATTTTCGACGTCATGTACAACAGGGCAGCCCGCGCAAGGGCGGCAATCTTTAAGGCGTCCCCACAAGCAAAAAAAAACAGGAGCCCCGATGCCAAACCTCAAAGACATGTACAAAACCATCTCAAATGACCCCTTTCCCCAGGACATGACCCTGCGCCTGGGGGACCAGGAACTCCACTTTCGCAAACGCACCTGGAACATTCAAGGCGAGGAGCGCGGACTGCGTTACGGGGAAAATCCGGATCAACCGGCGGCCTTGTACGCCCTGACCAAATGCTCCCTCAACCTGGGAGGTGTTGCCTTTCATCCCGCCGGACACGGCCTGGTTTCCGCCCTGTCGGAACAGGACATGCTTCAAACCGGCAAACATCCGGGCAAAATCAATCTCACGGACGTGGACAACGGCATCAATATCCTGCAGTACCTGCACGCCAAGCCCGCCGCCGTGATCCTCAAACACAACAACCCCTGCGGGGCTGCCTGGAGCGAGGAGGGGCTGGACACAGCGCTGTCCAGGGCCTTCTGGAGCGATCGTATCGCGGCCTTTGGCGGCGCGGTAGTGGTCAATCGCCCTGTAGACGCAGCTTGCGCGGATTTTTTGAGTGAATTTTACTTCGAAGTCGTTGCCGCGCCTGATTTTGCACCCCAGGCCTTGGAGGTGCTCAAAAAACGCAACTACCTGCGCATCTTAAGGATCCCCGGCCTAGCACGCCTGGATGAACTGATGGGAGCGCCTTTTCTGGATCTCAAGTCCTTGGCGGACGGCGGACTGATTGTGCAGTTTTCCTTCCGCAACAGAATCCGTTCGGCCGCCGACTTCCTGCCGGCCAAGGCTATCAAGGGCGCTGTCCTGATTCAGGCCAAAACCCCCACTGCCCGGGAAATGGACGATTTGTTGTTCGCCTGGGCTGTGGAGGCCGGAGTGACTTCCAACTCCGTGCTCTTTGCCCGCAACGGCGCCACCGTGGCCGTGGGCACCGGCGAGCAGGACCGGGTCGGTTGCGTCCAGTTGGCCATTCACAAAGCCCACATCAAATACGCCGACTGGCTCTGCTTTACGGAACTGAAGCGATCCCTGTACGAATTGCAGCAACAAGCGCTCACCGACGCTAAGGCCCAAGCCACGCTCGCAGATATCGAATCCAGCACCCGGCTGGCCAAGGGTGGGCTGCCTGGCAGCGTCATGGTTTCAGACGGCTTTTTTCCATTCCGCGACGGAGTAGATTTAGCCGTGGCTCAGGGTGTTACGGCCATTGCCCAGCCGGGCGGCTCTGTTCGGGACTTCGAGGTCATCGAGGCCGTCAACCAGGCTGATCCTCAAGTGGCTATGGTCTTCACCGGACAACGCTCCTTCAAGCATTGATCGCAAACCGCATGGCGACCGATCACTGCCCGCCCTGTCCCGGCACCATCGTGGAATACCTTCAGGACAACCAGCCCCATCTGGCCATGGTCCTGGAGGAACAGGGCGGACGTCTGCGTCTCTTCACCCAGCGCGGCCGGGAAACCACCATGCCCACGGCCCGGATGCTGCCCTGGATCGGCCCGAAATCATCCCTGCCTGCTTCCCGGGCCGAGAGGGAGGAACGGCTGGCCCGTCACCAGGAAGCGCGCCGCCTGGCGGCCGCCTCTGTGGACGTCATGGAGATCTGGCGATTGGCCCAGGGGGAACTGCCAAGCGCCTCCGTGGACTGGTTCGCCGGACTCATCTGGGACGCCCCGGAGGCGGACAAGATCGCGGCCATGGGTTGGGCGTTGCTGGAGGCAAAAACCCACTTCAAATTCCAACCGCCCGTATTTCTGATCCACCCCGAAGAGGTCGTCACCGCCCGTCTGGTCGAACAGGAGGCGCTCCGAAAACTGCAGGCCCTAGTCCTGGCCGGACAGAACTTCTTTGCCGAACTCTGGAAAAGGGGCAAGACCGCGACCCCGCCGGAGGGGGAGGTCGCTCAAAAGCTGGCCGATCTTGTGCTGAGCCGCATCCGCAGGCCGGATGATCCAAGCGAGGAAGCCCTGTGGCGGGACCTGACCAAGCGCATGCCCGAGCATCCGCATCAAGCCTTGCTCCTGGCCCAGGCCTGGGGGCTTGTCCCTGCACACCACAATTACCTTCTGGATCAAGCCGGCTACGACTGGCAGGACCAATGGAGCCT
>DBNV01000104.1:10879-11136 GCA_002299865.1 Desulfonatronaceae bacterium UBA663
GTCTTTGGTCTGATCAGCGTGGATTCCGCGTCCACCAGGGACATCGACGACGCCTTCACCTTGTCGCGTACAGCAGACGGCGGCTTTGACCTGACCATGGCCATCGCCTGCCCCTGCCTGAACTGGCCCTGGGAGTCGGATCTGGACCGAACCGTGGCGGAGCGGGCCTCCAGCCTGTATTTGCCCGAGGGCGTCAGCCACATGCTTCCCAGAGCTTTGGGCGGGGACTTTTTTTCTCTTCAGGCGGGACGGGGCCG
>DBNV01000074.1:0-2700 GCA_002299865.1 Desulfonatronaceae bacterium UBA663
TCCCTGCGGACTTAAGGAGCGTTGCCACAAAACCCACTTAAGGAGCGTTGCCACAAAAAAATCTCATACGCAACTATCCCTTCACTGAACGTCGGTCTTTTTGCTTTCGGCCGCCTGGACCTTGGCCCAGGAATCACGCAAGGAAACGATCCGGTTGAAGACCAGCGCTCTTGGTGTGCTGTCCACTGGGTCGACGCTAAAATATCCCAGCCGCTCAAACTGCCAGCGGCTTCCCGACTCAGCCAAGGCAAGGTGTGGCTCTACCAGGCCGATTAGCGTCTCCAAGGAGCGTGGATTGAGAAAGTAACGAAAGTCCAGCCCTGCCGGAGCTTCATTGGGGTTGGCTGCGGTGAACAGATGGTCGTAGATCCGCATTTGGGCCGTGCGGGCATGGGCCGCGCTGACCCAGTGCAGGGTAGCCTTGACCTTGCGCCCGTCCGGGGTTCCTCCGCCCTTGGAGGCAGGGTCGTACATGCAACGCAGCTCCACGATCCGCCCTTGATTGTCCTTCACCACGTCTTGGCAGGTGATGTAATATCCATACCGCAGCCGCACTTCCCGGCCCGGCGCTAGACGGAAAAACTTCTTCGGCGGCTCCTCCATAAAGTCGTCCTGCTCAATATACAGCTCACGAGAAAAAGGAACAATCCGCGACCCCATGTCCGGATTTTCAGGATGCAGCAAAGCCTCCAGCTCCTCCGCCTGGTCTTCGGGATAGTTGATGATCACTACCTTTAGGGGCCTGAGCACGGCCATCACCCGTGGGGCGCGGATGTTGAGATCTTCCCGGATGCAGTGCTCCAGCAAGGAAATGTCAACCATGCTGTCGGCCCTGGCCACGCCGATGCGGTCGCAAAAGTCGCGCACAGCCTCGGGAGGCACGCCCCGACGGCGCAGGCCGGAGATGGTCGGCATCCGTGGATCGTCCCAGCCGGAAACGGCTTTGTCCTGCACCAACTGGATCAGCTTGCGCTTGCTCATCACGGTGTAACTTAAGTTCAGGCGGGCGAATTCGATCTGCTCAGGATGACAAGGCGTCTCCAAGGCATCCAAAAACCAATGATACAAAGGGCGATTATTCTCGAACTCCAGGGTGCAGATGGAATGGGTCACGCCTTCAATGGAGTCGGACAGACAATGGGCGAAATCATACATGGGATAGATGCACCAAGCGTCTACGGTGCGGTGGTGGGAGGCCTTTTTGATCCGGTAGATCACCGGGTCGCGCATCATCACATTGGGCGAGACCATGTCGATCTTGGCCCGCAGGACATGCTCCCCTTCCTTGAATTCGCCGGCCCGCATCCTGGCGAACAAATACAGGTTCTCGGCCACGCCGCGGTTGCGGAACGGACTTTCCTTGCCCGGAGTGGTCAGCGTGCCCCGGTATTCCCGGATCTGGTCCGCGCTCAGGCTGCACACGTACGCCTTGCCCCTGCGGATCAGCTCCACAGCGTAATCGTGCAGTTTTTCAAAGTAATCCGATGCGTAGAACAGCTTGTCGCCCCAGTCGTATCCCAGCCAGCGGACATCGCGCTTGATGGATTCCACGTATTCCACGTCTTCCTTGACGGGATTGGTGTCGTCAAAGCGCAGATGACAGACGCCGTTAAATTCCCTGGCCAGTCCAAAATTTAGGCAGATGGACTTGGCGTGGCCGAGATGCAGATATCCGTTGGGCTCCGGAGGAAAACGGGTCACTACGCGTCCGCTGTTCTTTCCGGCCTGGAGGTCCTCCTCGACAACGGTCTTGATGAAGTTCGGCGCGATAGTCGTGGCAGTGGTCATCCGTTCATCCTTATTTGGTCGGCACGACGGATTTGGATTCGATCATTTCAAGCACGCGATGAAATTCCTTGAGCGGCACCGCGCCGCGGACCGGAAGACCATTGATCAGAAACATGGGCGTGCCGAAAAAGCCGAATCTTCGGGCCTCTTCCATATCTTTGTCCACCAGGGCCGCGACTTCCGGGCTTTGGCGATCTGCGGCGAAACGCATAGGATCCACAGAGACCCTTTGGGAGACCCTTTGGATAAAATCCGTGAGAAAGCGCTCATGGTCCGCACGGACTTCGCTCTGACGCGAGAAGACTTCGTCGCGCAACTCCCAGGCGGCCTCCGGATTTTGCAGGGCCAAGGCCTCAAAGGCCTGGGCCAGCTCACGGGAAACCGGATTCAAGGGCAGGTGCTTAAACACCAGGCGCACTTGCCCCGCACGTTCGGCCATAAGTTCTTTGATGGTCACGGCTGCCGAGGAACAGAAGGGGCATAGGAGATCAGAATATTCTACGATGGTTATGGAAGCATTCGCCTCGCCGCGCATGGGACGGCGCGGGTCGATCTGCGGTTCGCGCGGGGTGGCCAGATCAGCTAATTCCTGTTGTCGGCGCTCGTATTCCTGCTTGACCAGGATCGCCTCTTCCAAAATTTCTACGAATTCCAGGGGATGTTCGCGCAGAACGTCTAGAATTAACGCAGGTTCAGCCCGGAGCACTTCGCGAACCTGGACATGAATCTCCGCCTCTGATTGGACGACGCCGGGCTGAGCGCAGCCCCAGAGAAAAACAAACAGAACCAAGCCTAAGGGTGTATATCTCATACAAACGCTCCTCGTTGAGCCTTTGCCCGATGGTCTGGATGCATGAAGGTTTCATGGTTGTCGGGATGACGTACAATCTTTCGCCCGGCTTCGCCCGGCTT
>DBNV01000074.1:3051-12436 GCA_002299865.1 Desulfonatronaceae bacterium UBA663
CCGGCTTCGCCCGGCTTCGCCTAACACAAAGACTTGCATTGTTGCGTATGAAACCAAAACCAAAGAGATTATCCCGCGTAACGTAGCTGGTCGTAAGCGACGGCGAAGCAGAAAAACATGCATAACTTGAATAGGGGGATGACGTGGCAAATCAAAAGACAGTATTAAGGGCATATTGCTGGCGGAGGGAGAGGGATTTGAACCCCCGGACCCATTTTTAGGGTCAGCGGTTTTCAAGACCGCCGCCTTCAACCACTCGGCCATCCCTCCATGCATGCACGCCGTCTTTGAAAACACAATCATGGTGACCATGTTCATTTAAAGCGATCAAACGCTGGTCGCACCCACACAATCGAATAATCTAAAGATGATTCTCTTGTCCAGGGCAGGGCCCTAGTTGCGGCGATCCCGGGGCAAAAGGCCGATCATGCCTTTGCATCCGCAGTTGTTTCGAATAGAGATGCCTTTACCGTCTCACCGCAACCACCATATCCCATAACAACGCCCCCCTTTCATGTCCCAACCTTCTTCCGCCTCGTCGCCGTCCCTCTTTCTGTCCCTGATCGGCGTCAACATAATGGTCTTTATGGCCACCCTGGACATGAGCATCGTCAATGTGGCCCTGCCCAGCCTGGCCAAGCAGCTGAACACCGATTTCGCCACGGTCCAATGGGTGATCTTAAGTTACGTGCTTGTGGTCGCCTCTTTATTGCTGCTGGTTTCCCGATTGGGCGACATGCGAGGAAAAAAAAGGATATTCTCGGTGGGCCTGGGCGTATTTACTGTGGGCTCGCTGCTCTGCGGCCTGGCCCCGAACGTGGAATGGCTGATTGCTTTCCGGGCATTGCAGGGTGTTGGGGCGGCCATGAGCCAAGCCTTGGGCATCGCCATTGTCACGGAAATCGCTCCGCCGTTCCGTCGGGGACGCGCCATCGGGATCGTAGGCGCCACCGTGGCCATGGGTTTAGCCCTGGGACCGGCCCTGGGCGGCTTGATCATCGAATTCGTGGGCTGGCGTTGGATTTTTTTGATCAATGTGCCGGTAGGCATCCTAGCGCAATGGATCATCGCCAGGCACATGCCCGCCCTACCTCCGACCAGAGCCGACCAACGCTTCGATATTCCCGGCGCCCTCTTGGCCGCGATCACCCTGGCCGCCTACTCCATGGGCATGACCTTGGGCCAAAAGCACGGCTTTGACACCTACCAAGTTCTCGGCCTTCTTACTCTCGCGGCCTTCGGGCTGACAGCGTTCATCGCCGTGGAGCGCCGAGTCGCCCAGCCCATGATTGACCTGAACCTGTTTCGCGATCCCTTGTTCAGCCTGAATTTGATCATGTCCGTGCTGGTGTTCATTGCCCTGTCCGGGGGGTTCATCATGCCTTTTTTCCTGCAACTGGCTCAAGGCCGCCCTCCCAGCGAGGTCGGGCTGTTGATGATGCTCATTCCCCTGAGCATGGGCTTGACCGCTCTTTTTTCCGGAGCCCTTTCGGACCGTTTCGGACCCCGAGGGCTAAGCTTGTTGGGGTTGATCATCCTGGCCGGAGGATGTTTGGCCGTAAGCACCTTGACCCTGGACAGCACATGGAAGGAATTCGCCTTGCGCGTCATCCCCATAGGTCTGGGCGTCGGCCTGTTTCAGACCCCGAACAACAGTGCGATCATGGGCGCGGCACCCCGGGAACAACTGGGAGTGGCTTCAGGCCTGCTCAACTATTCGCGGGTGTTCGGGCAGTCCACGGGCCTGCCTTTGGTGGGCGCGATTTTCACCTTGTTCGTGGTTTCCACGACCACGGAGCCGGTGCGTACCGATTTCACCGCAGTTTCTCCCGAAGCCCTGCTGGCCGGAATCACCGGGGCCTATCTGATCCAGGCCCTGTGCATTCTGGTGGCCGCCGGCCTGGGCGTCGCCGCCTGGATCATCGACTGCCGGCGGACCCGTTTTCTTAATTCTAGGAGATCTGGCTTCACTGACGACGAAAAACTTAAACGAATTTACGGCGAATGGCCCAGGCCACGTCGGTAAGGGATAAAAACGCCTCCACCACTTCCGGATCGAACCATCGATCGCCTTTCCTTGCGGATTATTTCAAGTGCAATGCCACTCCCGACCATGGGCAGGCATGAGGAAATGTACATGAACAATTCATCGGATATCGCCGCGCCGTTATTTTTTCCCCACATCCTCGTGGTTCAAGCCTCAGCCGGGGCCGGAAAAACCTATAGTCTTGCGCTGCGTTATCTTCAACTCCTGGCCAGACACCGAACGCCATCGCCCGAAATCCTGCGAAGCATCCTGGCCCTGACCTTCACCGTGGCCGCAGCCCAGGAGATGAAGACCCGCATCATCTCTTTTCTCAAGGATATCGCCCTGCGGGCCCCGCGAGGCAAGCTTCTGGAACAACAAAGCGGCCTGGCCCAGGAGGACGCCAAGGCTTGGCTGGACTGCATTCTAGCGCATTATCAGTCTTTCCAGGTCAAAACCATCGACAGCCTGTATTTCCGGTTGGTTCAGGCCCTGGGACGGAGGATGAACCTGTGGCCGGAATTGGAAGCCAGCTTCGATCAGTCCGTCTGGGCCAAGCTCATGCTCAGTTCCCTGCTGGCTCGAACCGCATGGGATGATGAGCCGTCCCGGGATGGGCGCTTCTCGGAGACAAGGCTGTCGCGTGGGATGTGGGAGGATATTTTCTCGGTCTACCTGCACCTGGAAGTGCGCTTTGGCTTGCATTTCCTGAATTGGCTCGAGAATCAGGCTATAGCTGTCTTCACGGGGCTGGACCAGTTCCTGGGCTCTTTGGAAACCACCTCCATCGCCAATCTGGACGCTCGTTGCGAAACTTTTCTGGACCTTTGCCGGGAGTTTTGTCGCAGCCTGGAACTTTACGGTCTGGAAAACCAGGTTTCACGCTTGAACCCCTTGGAAATTCTTGCTGATCCTCTATCCAAAATCGATTCCGCGTTTTTCAGGAAAGACACTCCGGAGCAGCTTTTCAAAAAAGCGGCCCTTGCCGAACCCCGATTGCCTCAGGTCTGGAGCTTATATACGGCGCTATGCCATGCCAGGAACGCCTATCTCCTGGAAAAAGCCAGATTGCGCGTCGATCCCTTGGCTCGGCTGTGCCGGTTGTTGGTCCGAGAAGCGGAACAATTGGGCCGATCCCAGGGTTTGCTCCTGGGAGGCTGGTGGACGAGGCTGATCCGTCAGAACCTGGGTGCTGAGGGCCTGCTTGAGGAGGCGGAACTTGTTCTGAACGCCAAATGGCGGCATTTTCTCATCGACGAGTTCCAGGACACCAGTCGAGAACAGTGGGAGGTGCTGCGGGAATTGATTTTGGAAGCCTTGGCCCATGGCGGAAGCCTTTTTTGCGTGGGGGACGTGAAACAGGCCATCTACGGGTGGCGCGGCGGAGACTGGAGGCTTTTCTGCGAGCCTTTGTCGCCGCGAACCTTCCCCAATGTGGAGGACCAAGCCCGGCTGCAAGCGGTCCTGCCCTTCAACCGCCGCTCCTGCCCTGAAATCGTGTCCTTCAACAACACATGCTTTACCTCCCTGGAACGGCAGGAGCGGTCCGGACATCTGGCCCAAGCCATGATCAACGGCAAGGACAGTGACCTTGCCCGTTCCCTTCTGACCGAAAACATCTCCAGTCTCTACGCAGGCGAGGAGCAAAAACCCTGGCGGGACTGTGTTGGCCGGATCCGGATCACTCCCCTGCGGGCCGAGTCTTCCGAGCAATACAAGATCATGGCCATAACCGCCTTGACCGAGGAAATCCTGGCCGATCGAGCCGCAGGCAAATCGCTTGGCAGCATCGCGGTCTTGGTGCGGACCAACGCCCAGGCCGGCGAATGCGCCAAGGCCCTTTTGAACTGCAGCATCCCCACCATCACCGAACAAAGCCTGCTCATCGCCGGCCACCCTCTCGTGCGCGGCCTGATGGCTCTGCTGGCCTGGCTGGATGACCCCGGCGACGATGCGGCCCTGTACGGCCTGCTCCAGAGCCCTTTGCTCGCCGCGGCAGGTGCCGACGTCCACTCCCTGTTGAACAGATGGCACTTTGCGGACAACGCAGGGGAGGGGCGCCCTCCCCTCTATCATGCCTTGCGTCGGACAGCCCCGGAAATATGGGCGCGTCATCTGTTGCCCTTTTGGAAACACGCCGGTTTTTTCAGCGCCTATGAAGTCCTTCTGGGCGCTGTCAAGCACTTTCAGTTACGCAGCCTGCCCTTAGGTGAATGGGCCTGGGTGGAGAAACTGCTGGAAGCGGCATGGAACGCGGAAAAACAGGGTCTCGGCAGTATCGCTTCTTTCCTTGAGTTTTGGCGGGAAAAAGGCCGTGAATGCGTGGTGGGACTGCCCGAGGGCCTGGAAGCTGTGCGTGTAATGACCATGCACAAAGCCAAGGGGCTTGAATTTCCCCATGTCGTCATGCCGCTTCTGGACTACGCCGCAAAAAACCAAAGCGCCTACCATGTGTTGCACACGGCTGAAGGCAAATCCTTTCTTGCCTCCACGGCCAAGCCCAGATCCTGGGAGGTGGCCGCGATGGTGGATCAGGAACAGGTCAAAAGCATGACCGAGGAACTGAACCTGCTGTACGTGGCCCTAACCAGAGCCACGCACAGCCTGCATCTTTTTCTAGCGGATCTCGACAAGGCCAAGGGTTCGCGGGCCTCGGACTGGCTGCGGGCCCTGATCTCCCCAACATCCAACGTATAAAAGCCCATCTTAAAGCCGCCCCTGAATAAGACCCCTGGATAAGACATGGATACCTCAAGAGACCTGCCTCCCGGAGAACGCATTTTCCCCCGCCTGGCCGTTGTTCCTCCGGACACCTCGACTTGGGGGGATGACGCCGCGGCCCTGCGCCGCCTTCATGGTGAAATAATTCATCAGGCATTGGCCCTGATGGAACCCGGTGCAGTGACCGATCAGGGGGTAAGCCGACGACTGAACCAGGCCCGCGCTTTGCTGGGTATCCCTCAGCACGCCCTGGATCTAGAGCCACTGGTCTCCAATATTGTCCAAACCCTGGGCCGGCCGGAGATTGCCCGTTTTTTCGGGCCTAAGGCTTTGGCCCTGACTGAACAGGAAGTGGTTGTTCCCGGCAGGACGCCAGGCGCACCCTGCCGACTGGTGCGTATAGACCGGCTGGTCCTGTTGCCGGACGGCACGCCGTGGGTCCTGGACTTTAAGCTGGGCTTTGGCGATCCGGACGCGGACAAGAGGCAGGTCCGGGAATACCAGGCCCTGGTTGCGGACATCTTCCAGCGCCCCTGCCACGGCGCGCTGATTCACCTGGATCGTTCGGAACTGATGGCACTGGAGCCGGTGGGTTTGGCCCCAAGACAAAAAGAGGCAAGCCGGTCTTTTGCCCCTGATCCGACATCGTTTTCCCGGCCGACGGAAGAGGTTCTCCCCCGCCCCATCCAAGTCTTCCCCTTGGACGCGGATCTGATCAGCCTGCTGCAATCTGAACTTCTGGCCCGCCACGACCCGGCGCGGCCTATGAATCTTGCCGAAGTCCAAATCATCTTTCCCCATCGCCGCCCCAAACTCTATCTATTGCAAAAACTGGCCCAGGCTGTTGACCGCCCTTTTCTCCCTCCGCGTTGCCTGAGCCTGGAAGACTGGATTCTGCGGCAGGCATGCTTAGGAACAAATTCGCCCCCGACCCTGGCCTCGGCCCTGGATCAGGCTTGGCTGCTCCATCTCGTACAGGAGGCTGGCAACGAACAATCCTCTCCAACCAAGCCCTTGTCCTGGCATCAATTTCTGCCCTGGGGGTTGCGCCTGGCCCGGGTCATGGGCGAACTGGACAGGGAACTGGTCACGGCTCGAAATGTTGCCCTGCCTCCGGGAGACCTGCCGCCTTTGGCCCAGGACATCCTGGCCCGCTTGGGCCGCCTGCAGGAAGGATTTCACAAGGCCTTGCACGCCGCCCGCCTGACCACCCAGGCCGCGTTGGCCGGGAACATTGACCCGGATCGCCTGGCCGTGAACAAGGCGACCTATTTATGCGGATTGTTCGCCCTGACCGGATCCGAAGCAGCCCTGGTGGAGGCGCTGCGGCGTCGTGGCGCACGGTTGTGGTGGCAATCGGGTAAT
This sequence comes from Desulfonatronaceae bacterium UBA663, assembly GCA_002299865.1. Classification (GTDB taxonomy): domain Bacteria; phylum Desulfobacterota; class Desulfovibrionia; order Desulfovibrionales; family Desulfonatronaceae; genus Desulfonatronum. The sequence continues at coordinate 9,164 of DBNV01000074.1, forward strand.
CCTTTGCCGGATCAGTTGCTCCGCTGGGTTTGGTCGTGGCAGGCCGAACTGCAATGGATGGATAAAGGGGCGAAGACATCAGAACGGCACCGGTCCGCCCAAGTCAGCTTTGTGCAGGCCCACGACCTGCACTCTCAACTGCGGCATCTGGCGGAAGATTTTGCCTCCTGCAATCCTCAAGACCAGATGGCTATCATCCTGCCTGACCCGTCATTGCTGCGCCCTCTTTTGGCGCATTTGCCGCCATCGCACCAGGTAAACATCACCCTGGGCTTGCCCCTGGAGCGCACTGCCTTGGGAATGCTTTTCCACACTCTGGCCCAGGCGGCGCGGAGCGGACAGATTTCTGGGACATCTCCGAATGCGCGGGAATTTCTCGGCTTTTTACAAAATCCTTGGGTGCGCCGTCTCTTGCCCGAGGGCATGCCCGGTCTGCTGCGCCGGATATTGACCGAACGGGCGGGAAAAATCCTTGATGCCGAGGAACGCGCCCGCATTGCACAATGCGTTGCGGAACGCTTCGGCCTGGAGCCCTTACCCTATCCGCATCTGGCGCAGCTGTTCTTCGAGGCTTTGGACCTTGACTGTCTGTCCTCGTTGGGCTGGTATCTGAAACGTTTGCTGTCGGCTCTCCAGGTCCGGAAAGCGGACTCTTCCCCCTTGGAAATGCAGGTGGTCCATGCCCTGTATTCGCGTATCATCCCCGAGATGGAACATGCCTTGAGCAGCACCCAGACCATGCCCTCCAGCACCCTCTGGAACATCTTCTGGACCAGTTTGCGCTCCGAACGTACTCCTTTGCGCGGTGAACCGCTGACGCCGTGGCAGGTCATGGGGCTTTTGGAGAGCAGGCTGCTGTGCTTCGACAAGGTGGTGGTCCTGGAGTGCCTGGAAGGGATTCTTCCCCCGGCAGAAGCGCCCAACCCCTTGCTGCCCGACGCCCTCCGGCCCGTTCTCAGCCTGCCGCCGGGACAGGCCGAGGAACGCATCGTGCGTCACCACTTTCAACGCCTGCTCGCCTCAGCCAAGGAGGTTCGTCTATACACGCGCCAAGGACTGGCCGCCGACTCCTTGGAGGGCCGCACCATCCCCAGCCGATACTGGGAACAGGCCCTTTGGGAAGAGGAAAAAAGTTGTGGCGAGCTGCTTGAGGGACATATCGCCAGGGTTCCCCTGGAACTGACCCTGACGGCTAAGAAGGCTAATTTTCCGGCAAAGGAGCCGATTTTAGGGCTGCTGAGCGCACGCCTGACAAAAGGTTTGAGCCTTTCCGCCCTGAACACCTACCTAAGTTGCCCGATCCGCTTTTTCTATGAACAAATCGCCCGGTTCACGCCAATGCCGGACCCCAGCCAGGACCAGGGCGCACGGACCATGGGGGAGGTGGCGCACAAGGTGCTGGAAAACCTTTTTCGTCCTGTTCTTCAACAACAAATCATCCCTCGGGAACTCATCCCCCGATTGGAGGCGATCTGGAATCATGATCTCGCCGAGGGACTGCGCGACTGCCCACTGTCTCCGGTTTCGCGCTTCTTCCATGTCCGTTTGTTGCGCAAACTGCTGGTCAATTATCTGGACCAGGCCGTTGATCCGATCCGCCCGATCCTAGTCGAGGAGCAGTTGCAACGAAAGCTGCCGGGCAAGGCCGGAAGCGTTCTTTTGCGTGGGCGACTAGACCGAGTTGATCTTGATTTGCGCACCGGACTGCACGTGATCTTGGATTATAAGACCGGTCGCGCGCCAATGGACGGCCCCCTGGACGTAAGCCTGCTCTGGGAGTTAAGCGACCACGCACGCAAAGCCCCTATGAATCGGGATGCATTGGTCCTGCTGAGGGAAAGGCTTCCGAACATCCAGCTTGCGGGATATCTTTACCTGCTGGACAGCCCGGCTCAATGCGGTTTCGTCCAATTGGGCGAATGGGATCCGAAAAAATCCTTTGTCCCTCTGTTCAAGCCGGACAGGAAAGACGAGCGCGGCAGCCTGGAAGATTTTTTGCGTTGGCAGCGGGAAGGCCTGCCGATGCTGCTGGAATGGCTCGGCAGGCATGTCCTGGAAGCCCCTGTTTTTTTCCCGGCCTGCCTAGCGCAAAGTTGCAAACACTGCCCTTGGAGCCCGGCCTGCCCCTGGACCGAAACGGAATAGCCGCCCCCTTGGAGCGCGCGGATGACCACATATATTTTCCTTCCGCCCTTGGCCAAAATGAGGGGCCAGCTGGCCGGAAGAAAGCCTCTGACATCAATCAGGGCTGGCAGGGCTAGGCTTCCAGTGTCTGAACCAACCGGTCCAGTTGTCGGCCCGCAGGGCTCTGCCGGGCCATTTCCTGCTCCACCTGGGTAATGCCCTTCAGCACGGTGGAGTGTCTGCGGTTGAAGGCTTCACCGATCCTTTTCAAGGAAAGGTCCGTATGTTTACGAGCCAGGTAAAAAATGGCGTTGCGGGCCATGACGTTTTCTTTCTTGCGGCTTTTAGTGCGCAACTTCTCATTGGAAAGGTTGAACGACTGGCAGATGAAACGAGTTATCTTCTCCAGGTCCGGTTTCTCTTGGGACGGCGCGTAGTTTTGCAAAATCTCCAGGGCCAGGCCGTGGGAGATATTTTTGTTCAGCAGGCGGGCCTTGAGCACCAGATTATGAAGACAGCTTTCCAGGAGCCGGACGTCGTTTTGAATGGAATTGGCGAAAAGTTCGATGACATCCTGGGAGATTTGCACCTGATAAACCTTGGCTTTGGCTTCCAGGATGCGCATCCTGGTCTCGAAGTCCGGCTTGTCGATGACCGCCATGAATCCGTTGCAAAACTGCGAGGCTAACTGGCAGTCGAGCTTGGGCAATTCCTTGGGCAGGAAGGAACTGGTGAAGACCACCTTTTTCCCAGCCGACCGCAGGGCCTTGACCGTGGCCAGCAATTCTTCCTGGGTCTTTTCTTTTCCTTGCAGGAAGTGAACGTCTTCCAGCAGGAGCACGTCCACTCCATCTCGGAATCCGGCCTTGAACGTTTCCATTTCGCGACGCTTCAGGGCCATGACCATCCGGCAGGCGAATTCCTCAGCGCTTAAATAGGCGATCCGGGCCCCGCCGTTGCTGTTGGAGGAAAGCTCCCGGCCCATGGCCTGAAGCAAATGGGTTTTGCCCAAGCCCGGAGCGGAACAAAGATAGAATTGTTCCGTGACCAGTTGGTGACGACAAATTCCGCGGGCCGCGCCAAAGGCCAGTTCATTGCTGGGGCCGACCACGAAATCCTGGAAGGAATGCCGCCATTTAGCGCCAGCGG
>DBNV01000074.1:12787-13480 GCA_002299865.1 Desulfonatronaceae bacterium UBA663
GCCAGCGGCGTCAGCGCCGTCGCTCTTGGCGTTTTTGCCCTCGTGCCGGGCTGGAATGGGCATGGGCAGGGGCAAGTATTGCCTTTCCAACTGGCGAGGCGGGGTGCATGTCGCCGGAACGCGGCCTTGGGCGTCGCCTTTGATGCGCAGGGGCACCTCGCGCCCAGCGGCCTGATTCAAGGCCTGTTGAATAAGGTCCGCGTACCGGTTCTTGACCCAGGCGGCGACGAAACCGTTGGCTGCGGCCAGGGTCATGCCGTGAGCATCGAGTTCGGCTTTCAACGGGAAAATCCAGGCCCGAACATGGGTTAGATTTATAGATTTTTCGAGGATTTCAATGGTTTTTGACCAGACGACGTTCATAGCCAGAGAGCATATGTTCATCGCAAAACAGGCACAAGGATGAAAAGCGACTCTTTGCGCAGCACCGCTATCTTTTATAGATCTAATAAAATACTTTGTTTTTATTAATTTATTTTTTATAACCCATCCCAACCTCCTGGACTGTAGACGCTATTTCCGGGCCTGTCCCAACCCCTGATCATTCCAGGACTCCTCCTCGTCAGCGCAGAACACCATGGATTCAAAACACCACTATTTTTCAAAAAACACACAAAATCTTTTTTTTTCTCTAAAAATTAAACCTACTGTTACCAGAACAAGAACTTATCTTTGTCTAAAAAATAAGCCGCG
>DBNV01000074.1:13830-15242 GCA_002299865.1 Desulfonatronaceae bacterium UBA663
CGCGGCTTATTTTTTAGACAAAAAGGACCGGAATTCGGTCATTCAACTGTGATCAGGCCCTTGAGCTTTTCAAAGGTCGCGTCTCCGATGCCAGGGACTTTCTTGATGTCTTCAATGGAGGTGAAGGGTGTTACTGTTCGAAACGCAATGATCGCTGCGGCCTTGATCGGTCCGACTTCCGGCAGCGTCTGAAGCACTTCGATTGGTGCCGTATTGATGTTGATCTTGGCCTCAGCCTGCCCGGCCTCAGCCTGCCCGGCCTGCCCGGCCTGCCCGGCCTCAGCCATCCCTATTCCGAGAACTAGGCAAAGCGACATGACCGCAATCCAGGCGCCAAACACTCTCTGCAATTGTTTTCCCATAGCATTACTCCTTGCTGAAGGTTAGAAGGTTGAACGGAAAAAAAGTAATAGAAAGTAATAGAAAAGTATACTATCCGATTTTTGCTGTCAAGCTCTTTTTTGATGGAGCCATCCTTCTTCCTGCAATATCCTCTCCACCACGACAATATCCTCGGGCCGGTCCACGCCCTGGACGCAATGGTCGACCATGACGACGTCGATGGGCATGCCGTTCTCCAAAAGACGCAACTGCTCCAGCTTTTCAATACGTTCCAGGCGGCTTGGCCCCAGCCCGACAAACCGCCGCAACACTGGAAGACGAAAAGCGTACAGACCGATATGGCCCAAAAAGTCCGAGGCGTCGCAGTCCCGATGAAAAGGAATGGCGGCCCGCGAAAAATACATCGCCCGGCCTTGATCGTCCAAAACCACCTTGACCACGTCAGGACTACATGCCGCCGCCTTGTCCAGACGTCTGGCCAGGGTGGTCGCCTGCACATCGGACCTGGCAAAAGGAGCAAGGAGCAAGGAGAGCAGTTCCGGCCTCAAGACCGGCTCATCGCCCTGAATGTTGACCACAATGCCCGACTCGGGAAGTTCCAGAAGTATAGCGGCTTCCAACACTCGATCCGTACCGCTGGGATGGTCCGGACTGGTCATCACCACCGGAACGTTCTCCTGCAAAGCAGCTTGGAAAATGCGCTCATCATCCGTGGCCAGAACCACCCGCTGCAGTTCTGGACAGGCCGCTGCCCGCTCGTAAACATGCCGGAACATGGGCCGCCCCAAAATACTAGCCAAGGGTTTGCCCGGAAAACGACTGGATGCAAAACGAGCCGGAATAATCCCGGAACATGGAGGCAGAACATTTTTCAAGGACTCTGCCATAACGCTAGAGGATCCTATAATACACCGTGGGAGCAGTGATAAAACTTAGGGCGTTGATCTCTTCAACGGCCGCGCCCACAGTGCCCAGCCCGGCCAAACCAAGACGAATCAGTCCTCCGAACATGCTTGCCCCTGAATCACCTTGCGCAGTCCGCGCACAGCCTGATTGATGCGCTGCCGGTT
>DBNV01000075.1:0-326 GCA_002299865.1 Desulfonatronaceae bacterium UBA663
TTGAGGTCCAGGTAATACTGGCGGTTGTCCGGGTTGGACGAGATGAACTGCCCGCTGACCGTCTTGTGGATTTCCCGCAGGACGGTCTCCACCTGGGAGAGCAGGTCGTCGGCCGGATCGCCACCCAGCTCCTCGATGCCCGGCTGGAAGAGGCACAACCCGTCGCGCAGTTCCTCCGCAGTCGCGCCCAGGGTGGCGTAGATGTCGCCCGTCGTGAGCCGGTGAACGGAGAGCGCATGGATGAGTTGGGTCGCCATGGGTCTATAGGCCGGACGGGTAAAGGCCTGCTGAATCCGCGACTCAAGCACCATGCTGCAATCGATGAC
>DBNV01000075.1:724-12827 GCA_002299865.1 Desulfonatronaceae bacterium UBA663
CCGTCATAGGCGATGACCCCGGGCCGGTCGTCGGGTACGTTCTGGCCGAGCAGCTTCTTCATGGCCAGGGACAGGGTCTTGAGTACCTCGCGCTTTTCCACAGCGGTGACCTGCTCGAAGGTGTCGATGTAGTCCGGATGCACGGGGAAGAGGCGCACGAACTCGTCCATGCGCTCGTTCATGCGGCCATAGAACTTGGCGAAGGGAGTCAGATACTCCCGGATTTTCACCTGCTGGTCGGCGGTCTTTTTGAGCAGACGCTCGGCCACCACGAACTTGACATCCTTGCGGGCGATGAGGATTTGCTCGAAGCGGTCCTTCACCCGGCGGATGCTGTCGGCCACAAAGGAGAAGCGCGGGCTGTCGAAAATGGCTTCCTGGACACCGGCGATGAAGCGGAACCGCAGGTCCTTGCAGACCTCGCCGATCTCGCGCAGGAAGTTGAGATCGAGAATGAGTTCCTGATCCTTGCGGGTGCGCAGGTAGTCGAGCAGTTCGTCCACCACCAGGAGCAGACCGTGGTCGGGATGCTCTTGGTGGAAGGCGGTCATCATCTCTTCGAAGGAGCGCTTGTTGTTGGACACCTTATCCGCGGGCGGGAAGGAATAAGACACGCCCGTTGCGGCCAGGTGCTCCTCCAGTTCGGCCACGAGGATGTCGCGCAGGGACATGGTGGTCGCGCCGATCTCGGTTCGGACCACCTTGAAGCGGCCGCTGATCTTGCCCGCAGCAGCCGCCACGCTCTTGTCGTTCAGATGCGTTGCGAGATCGCCGTTTTCAGCCAGGGCGGAGATCACGGACATGAGGTGCGACTTACCGGTGCCGTAGTTGCCGACGACCAGCAGCCCCTTGTTGTCCATGGGCTGTTCGAACTGAAGCTGAGGAACGACCAGACTGGTCAGCTTTTCGGCCATCTCCCCGGAGATGGCATAGGTCTGGACAAGCTGCCGGGCAGCAGCGGCCTCGTCCGCGTCCCGTAGCTGGACCACGGACTCGATAGGCTCGAATTGAATCAGGTCTCCGTATTTCATCGCGACTGCCCTCCTGCTCTTTCGTTCCTTGTCTTCATGCAACGGCCTCCGGGTTCACTACCAGGAAATCTCGCAAGGGATATCGTTTGTATTCGGGGTGGTCCGGCGTCGCATAGGCCATGTGTTCGCCGTCGATGGTGCCGCTCCAGGCCGCGACCACCGTCTTGTTCCGCGAGAGCCCCTGCAGAAGCCGCAGCGGGTCCTGCTTGAGCGAGACATCGAAGAGCACCTCGACGTTGTCCAGAAGAACCACATCGGCTGCGGATGCGCCCACGATCTCCGCAAGGAGGCGGGGCAACTGCAACGCCCGCTGGCGCTCCGTGAGTTCGAGCATGCGCCGGGAAAGCTCGAGGTTGACGTTGACCAGCGGAGCCGCCGTGCGCTCATGAACGCACGCAAGCGCGGCGGTCTTGCCCGCACCAGCCGGGGCCACCAGCATGACGAGACGGTGGTACAGCTCGGCAGCCTGTCCAATTCTTCGTATGACTCTATCGGCGAGTGGTTCCGCCATTAGCGATCTCCTTTTGAACCAGGCTTGCTATCGCCGGCCTGATTCCGGCATGACGCGACTTTTTGCAGGCAGCCTCAAACATCACGCGGAACGATTTGGAGATGCTTCTGGAAGTGTGATTCCTTGCCACGGCATAAAAAAACCGGCTGCCTGGGCAGCCGGTTCACCGTCTTTTGGCGGAGAGGGCGGGATTTGAACCCGCGGTAGAAGTTTACGCCTCTACACTCGCTTAGCAGGCGAGCGCCTTCGTCCGACTCGGCCACCTCTCCTTAAATAGGAGTTTTACTATCCAAACTCTGTTCTTCGGTCAAGAATCGTCCAAGCTCCCAACACTCTTGGGCGCCCAGCAGCGCCCAAGGCCGCGTTAATCGCCCGTTGATCTGCCCCGGATAATGCGCAATACTCCATCTTGATGCGTCTTAGCCCATTCAACCTGCGTCGCTGGAACAACTTCAAAGCCAACCGGAGAGGCTATTGGTCCCTTTGGATCTTCCTGATCCTGTTCCTCCTTTCCTTGGGCGCGGAATTCATCGCCAATGACAAGCCCCTGCTGGTGCGCTACGACGGACGCTGGTACACGCCGATCTTTGTCGCGTATCCGGAAACCGAATTCGGAGGCGAGTTTCCCACAGAGGCTTACTATCGCGACCCCTATGTGGAAGACCTGATCCGGAAAAAGGGCTGGATGATCTGGCCGCCCATCCGTTTCAGTTATCAGACCGTAAATTACAACCTGACCGTGCCCACGCCTGCTCCGCCGTCACGAGAAAACCTGCTGGGCACGGACGATCAGGGCCGGGACGTTCTGGCCAGAGTGATCTACGGCTTTCGCATTTCCGTACTCTTCGGTCTGATTTTGACCCTGGCCAGTTCGGTCATCGGTGTTGCCGCCGGTGCGATTCAGGGGTATTTCGGCGGCTGGACTGACTTGTTCTTTCAGCGCTTCACAGAAGTCTGGTCCGGTCTGCCCCTGCTCTATCTGATCATCATTCTCTCGGCCCTGATCGAACCCACGTTCTGGTGGCTTTTGCTGCTCATGCTGCTCTTTTCCTGGATGACCCTGGTGGGGGTGGTCCGGGCCGAGTTCCTGCGCTCCCGCAACTTCGACTATGTCCGGGCCGCCAAGGCTCTGGGCGTGGGCAATTTGACCATCATGTTCCGGCACATCCTGCCCAACGCCATGGTCGCCACCCTGACGTTTCTGCCTTTTATCCTGACCGGCTCCATCACCACCCTGACTTCCCTGGACTTTCTCGGCTTCGGCCTGCCTCCCGGCTCTCCGTCCCTGGGAGAACTGCTGGCCCAAGGCAAAGCCAATCTTCAGGCCCCATGGCTGGGCATCACCGCGTTCCTCGTTTTGGCCGTGATGCTCAGTCTACTGATCTTCATCGGCGAGGCGGCCCGGGACGCCTTTGATCCGAGGAAGAAAACATAGCGAGTGAGAGGCGTTGAAGGCAAGCATACCATTCATGACACACCCAGCGCCACCCTCCTCCGCTCCCTTGCTTCAAGTCCGTGATCTTTCGGTTTCATTCCGCATCTCCGGCGAAACAGTCCGGGCCGTGCAAGGTGTCGGCTTCACCATGGAAAAGGGGCGGACCTTGGCTCTGGTGGGCGAGTCCGGATCAGGAAAATCCGTCACGGCCCTCTCCATCGTCCAACTGCTGCCTTATCCCCAGGCTTTCCATCCCGAGGGGTCCATCCTGCTGGAGGGCACAGAACTGCTCGGCGCCCCGGAGTCGATGCTGCAATCCATCCGCGGCGGACGCATCGGCATGATTTTCCAGGAGCCTTTAGGATCCATGAATCCCTTGCATACCGTGGAAAAACAGATCAATGAAACCCTGCTGCTGCACAAGAAACTATCCAGAAAGGCGGCCCGGGAAAAAACCTTGGAGCTTCTGGCTCTGGTCGGATTGGACGATCCGGGCAACACACTGGAGCAGCGACCCTACCAGCTTTCCGGCGGTCAGTGCCAGCGAGTGATGATCGCCATGGCCCTGGCCAACGATCCGGACCTGCTCATCGCCGACGAACCGACCACGGCCCTGGACGTGACCATTCAGGCCCAGGTGCTCGCCTTGCTCAAGGACCTGCAGCGCCGCCTGGGCATGGCCATGCTCCTGATCACCCACGACCTGAACATTGTCCGCAAGGTTGCAGACGATGTCTGCGTGCTGCACCAAGGCCGAATAGTGGAGAGCGGACCCATAGACCGGGTCTTCCGCTCTCCGGACCACGCCTATACCCGACGCCTCCTGGACGCCGAACTCAAGGAGGGACCCTCGTTCTCCGCAGCCACTAAAGCGCCTGTTCTTGAAGCAAAGAATCTCAAGGTCTGGTTTCCGATCAAAAAGGGCGTTCTGCGGCGCACCAAAGGCCACTTCAAGGCTGTGGACGGCATTGACGTGCGCCTGTACCCCGGACGGACCCTGGGCATTGTCGGGGAATCCGGCTCCGGAAAAACCACTCTGGGCCTGGCTTTATTGCGGCTTATTCCGTCCACCGGGACCATCGTGTTCCAAGGGCGACGTCTGGATCGTCTCCGATTCCAACAGTTAAGACCCTTAAGGCGACAGATCCAGATCGTGTTCCAGGATCCCTTCGGCAGCCTGAACCCGCGCATGTCTGTGAGCCAAATCATCGGCGAGGGTTTGCACGTGCATGCTCTGGGTGAAACCAAGGAAAAACAGGACGCCTTAATCATCCAGGCGTTACGGGACGTGGAACTGAAACCGGAAAGCCGGCACCGCTACCCGCATGAATTTTCCGGGGGGCAGCGGCAACGCATCGCCCTGGCCCGGGCCATGGTGCTGCGTCCTTCGATCCTGGTCCTGGACGAGCCCACCTCCGCCCTGGACATGTCCGTCCAAGCCCAAATGGTGGAACTGTTGCGCCGCCTCCAAGCAGTCCACAACACGACCTATCTGTTCATCAGCCACAACCTGAAGGTGGTCCGCGCGCTCAGCCACGAAATCCTGGTCATGCGTCGGGGTCGAGTGGTCGAGTTCGGATCGGCCGAGGACATCACCCGCCGGCCCGTGCATCCTTACAGCCAAACGCTCATGGCCGCTGCCTTCGACCTAGAAGCACAATCATGACGGACTTGCCCTCCAGGGCCTCTTTTCCTGTGGACAAAGACATGGTAAATACGTTCTTCCTCGCTCGCTACGGGGAGAAATAACCCTTCCCCCGGGAATCTTGTTGTGCAAGCCGCCCCCAGAAAACACTCCGCCGACGTGATCGCCGACGTAATCATTGTGGGCGGCGGTCCCGCCGGCCTCTTTGCCGCGTACCACTTAAGCACGCACACCAGCTTGCGCATCCTGCTCATCGACAAGGGCAAATCGCCCCGACGCCGTGCCTGTCCTATCGGCCTCCAGCAAAGCCCCACCTGCCATCAGTGCAAGCCATGCAACATCCTCTCGGGGATCGGGGGAGCCGGCCTCTTTTCCGACGGCAAGCTGAACTTCATCCATATTCTGGGCAAAACCGATCTGACGCAATTTTTGTCCGTGGAAGAGGCCCGGGCGTTGATCCGGGAAACCGAGGAGGTCTTCAACCTGTTCGGCATGGACGGTCCGGTCTATCCCACGGATTTGGACAAGGCACGGGAGATTCGCAAGCAGGCCAAAAAAGCGGGCATCGACCTGCTCTTGATCCGCCAAAAGCATCTGGGCAGCGACCGCCTGCCGGACTACATCGCCGCCATGGCCGCATACCTCCGCAAAAAAAAAGTGAACATCCGCACCAAAGAAGAAGTGCGCGACATCCTCGTCGAAAAGGGCCAAGTCCGGGGAGTGCTCACCAGCTTTGGCGAGTACCGCTGCAAGAACGTCATCCTGGCACCCGGACGGATCGGCGCCGATTGGGCCGGTCGACTGGCCCAGACCCACGGCATTCGTCTGACTCAGCGCGGGATCGAGGTCGGAGTGAGGGTGGAGGTGCATAACGATATCTTGAGCGACCTCACGGACATTATTTACGATCCCACCTTCTTCATTCAAACCCATAAACATGACGACCAGACCCGCACGTTTTGCACCAACCGGGGCGGATTCGTCTCCCTGGAAAACTATCAAAACTTCGTCTGCGTCAACGGCCACGCCCTGTTGGACAAAAAAACCGAAAACTCGAACTTCGCCTTTCTTTCCAAAGTAGTGCTCACGGAACCGGTCACGGACAACCAGGCCTACGGCGAGTCCATCGGCAGGCTGGCCACCCTGATCGGCGGGGGCAAGCCGCTGTTGCAGCGCTTTGGAGACCTCAAACGCGGGCGGCGCAGCACATGGCACCGGATCTCCAAAGGCTTTGTCCGCCCGACCCTGACCAACGTCACCTGCGGTGACATCGCCATGGCTCTGCCTGAGCGTATTCTGACCAACCTCATGGAAGGTCTGGAAAAACTAAACTGCGTCGTACCCGGCGTGGCCAACGATGAAGCCTTGCTCTACGCTCCGGAAATCAAATTCTTCGCCACCCAGATGGAGACGGACAACCATCTGCAGACTTCCATTTCCGGCTTGTTCGTGGCCGGAGACGGTCCGGGCGTGGCCGGGAACATCGTCTCCGCCGCAGCCACCGGCCTTTTGGCCGCCAAGGGCATCCTCCAGCGCGAGCAGCGAGCGCAAAGTCAAGAATGACCTTTTAGTTCCACGCCCACGATTATCTTATCTAATAATTTTAAATTGTTAAGCAATATTGCCATTCCTGAAACTGTCCTGTAGAAATTTTCTATTTTTCTGGTCCTTGCTTGTCATCACGTTTGCAAGGCTTGCGCACGCTCCTAGAGCCCTCCTCAAACCCCGTTTAAGTCGCCCTAAACAATGCCCAAACGAACCGACTTGCGCCGTATTCTGCTCATCGGCTCCGGCCCCATCGTCATCGGACAGGCCTGCGAATTTGATTATTCCGGCACCCAGGCCCTGAAAGCCCTGAAAGAGGAAGGCTACGAGGTGATCCTGGTCAATTCAAACCCGGCCACGATCATGACCGATCCGGAGCTTGCCGACAGGACCTACATTGAACCCATTGACCCGGACGTGGTGGCCGAAATCATCGCCCGGGAACGTCCGGACGCCCTGCTGCCCACCCTGGGCGGCCAGACCGGCCTGAACACGGCCGTGGTCCTGGCCGAATCCGGCATCCTGGACCAGTACGGCGTGGAACTGATCGGCGCGTCCCTGCCGGCCATCCGCAAGGCCGAGAGCCGCGAGGAGTTTCGTCAGGCCATGCTGGGCATCGGCCTGCAAGTCCCAAGGAGCATCATTGTGCGGACCATGGACCAGGTTCGCGCCGCTTGCCGGGAGCTGGATTTCCCGGTGATCGTCCGGCCGGCCTTCACCCTGGGCGGCACGGGCGGCGGCGTGGCCTACAACCAGGAGGACCTGGAATCCCTGGCCGAACAAGGCTTGAGCGCCAGCCTGAAAAGCGAGGTCATGCTCGAACAGTCCATCCTGGGCTGGAAGGAATTCGAGCTTGAGGTCATGCGGGACAAAAACGACAACTGCGTAATCATCTGCTCCATTGAAAATCTGGACCCCATGGGCGTGCACACCGGCGATTCCATCACCGTGGCCCCAGCCCAAACCCTGACCGATGCCGAATACCAGAACATGCGCAACGCCGCCCTGGCCATCATGCGCGAGATCGGCGTGGAAACCGGAGGCTCGAACGTTCAGTTCGCGGTCAACCCGGCCAACGGCGAGCTGATGGTCATTGAGATGAACCCCCGGGTTTCCCGCTCCTCCGCCCTGGCCTCCAAGGCCACGGGCTTCCCCATCGCCAAGATCGCGGCCAAGCTGGCCGTGGGCTACACCCTGGACGAACTGCCCAACGACATCACCCGGGAAACCATGGCCTCGTTCGAACCGGCCATCGACTACTGCGTGATTAAGATCCCCAGGTTCACCTTTGAGAAATTTCCCGGCGCCCAGGACGTATTGACCACGTCCATGAAAAGCGTGGGCGAAACCATGGCCATCGGCCGAACTTTTAAGGAAGCCCTGCAAAAAGGCATACGCTCTCTCGAAGTCGGGGTGACGGGACTGAGTTCAGACCTTTCCACAAACGTTCCGGACCAGGAAAGTATCCTGGCCGGTCTGCGCCAACCCCATTCCAAACGCCTGTTCGTGCTGCGCCAGGCATTGGTAGCCGGACTTTCCGCAGAGGACATCAGCCAAGCCACGGGCATCGACCCCTGGTTCGTGCGCCAGATCGCCGAGATCGTCGCGTTTGAAGGCGAGCTGAAGACCTTCGCCCTGGCTGAAAGCCTATCCGCAAGCAATCCCAGGCTGCCTGCGGTTCTGCGCCAAGCCAAGGCAATGGGTTTTTCCGACGCCCAACTGGCCGCGGCCTGGAAACGCAGCGAAACGGACATCCGCCGCTTGCGCCAGTCTCTGGCCATCCTGCCCACCTATAAACTGGTGGACACCTGTGCTGCTGAATTCGAGGCCTACACCCCCTACTACTACTCCACCTATGAACGGGAAAGCGAGACCAGGGTCGGCGACCGACGCAAGGTGATCATCCTGGGCGGCGGACCCAACCGCATCGGCCAAGGCATTGAGTTCGACTATTGCTGCGTGCATGCCTCCTACGCGCTCCGGGAAATGGGCGTGGAATCGATCATGGTCAACTCCAACCCCGAAACCGTAAGCACGGACTACGATACCTCGGACCGTCTCTATTTCGAGCCGCTGACCTTCGAGGACGTCATGAACATCGTGGAGGCTGAGCAGCCCGAGGGAGTCATCGTCCAGTTCGGCGGCCAGACCCCCCTGAATCTGGCCGTGCCCTTGATGCGCGCCGGAGTGCCGATCCTGGGCACCTCTCCGGACAGCATCGACCGGGCCGAGGACCGCGAACGCTTCCAGGCCCTTTTGCAAAAACTCGGTCTGCGCCAGCCGGAAAACGGCACAGCCATGGATCCAGACGAAGCCATCCGCATTGCCAGACGCATCGGCTACCCCGTCGTGGTTCGCCCCTCCTACGTCCTGGGGGGCAGGGCCATGGAAATCGTGCACGACGAGTCCGAATTGCGCTCCTATTTCACCAGTGCGGCCCAGGTCTGCCCCGGCCATCCGATCCTCATTGACAAGTTCCTGCAGCATGCCATTGAGGTGGATGTGGACGCCTTGAGCGATGGAACGGAAACCTACGTCGCGGGGGTCATGGAGCACATCGAGGAGGCCGGCATCCACTCCGGCGATTCGGCCTGCGTGCTTCCGCCGCACACCCTTGCCGAGGGCGTCATCGCGGAAATCCGGCGTCAGACCGCCGCTCTGGCCGAGGAACTGGGCGTGATCGGCCTGATGAACATCCAGTACGCGGTCAAGGACGGAGCCATCTACGTCCTGGAGGTCAATCCCCGGGCCTCGCGCACCACGCCCTTTGTAAGCAAGGCCACGGGTCTGCCCCTGGCCAAACTGGCCACCCGGCTGATACTCGGTCAGCGCCTGGCCGATCTGAACATCCGAGAGCAGGCACGGCTGAACTACGTCTCAGTCAAGGAATCGGTTTTCCCCTTCCGCCGCTTTCCGGGCGTGGACATCCTCTTGGGACCGGAGATGCGTTCCACTGGCGAGGTCATGGGCATCGACCACAGCTTCGGCCTGGCTTTCATGAAAAGTCAGCTTGCGGCCGGCCAGCGCCTGCCGGAATCCGGCGCCGTATTCATCTCGGTCAATGATCAGGACAAGCCCGAGATCGTTGAGCCAGCCAGGATGTTTCAAGAACTCGGCTTCAAGATCCTGGCCACCAAAGGTACCGCATCATTCTTAAGAAAGCAGGGGGTGAATCTGGAAGAGGTTTTCAAGGTCCATGAAGGACGGCCCCATGTCGTGGACCACATCAAGAACAAGGCCATTCATCTGGTGATCAACACGGCCTCGGACAAGAAAACCGTCCGGGATTCATCGGCCATCCGGCAAACCACCCTGTTGTACGGCATCCCCTACACGACCACCGTGGCTGGGGCCAAGGCCATGGCCATGGCGGTCAAGGAACAGAAAGGTCGGGGGCTTAGCGTGAAAAGCTTGCAGGAATACCATCAGGCAAACGACGAGGGGCGGGCATGAAAAAAGAATATTGCGGCCTCGTGGGCATCTCCGGGCACCCGGAAGCGGCGCGCATGGCCTATTTCGGTCTGTACGCCCTGCAGCACAGGGGCCAGGAGAGCGCCGGAATCGTAACCTGGGACGGGACCAAGCTGCGCGAGCAACGCGGCATGGGCCTGGTAGCCGACGTATTCAGCGAGCGCCATCTGGGCAAGGAACTCAAAGGGACCACGGCCGTGGGCCACATCCGGTATTCCACCACCGGGGCGTCCCTTTTGCGCAACGCCCAGCCGTTCATGGTCCGCTTCGGAGATTATCGTCTGGCCGTCGGGCACAACGGCAATCTGGTCAATGCCCAGGCCCTGCGCCGGGAACTGGAACATCATGGCTCCATTTTCCAGACCACCATGGACAGCGAGGTGATCGTGCACCTGATCGCCCGCAACCTGAACGGCAAGTCCTTGGAAGAGGCCATCACCGCAGCTTGCTCCCGCATCCAGGGCGCTTACTCCCTTGTCATTTTGGCCAACGACAAGCTCATCGCCCTGCGCGATCCCCACGGCTTCCGTCCTCTATCCCTGGGGCGCATGGGCGACGCGTATGTGGTGGCCTCGGAAACCTGCGCCTTTGACCTTTTGGAGGCCGAGTACCTGCGTTGCGTCGAACCCGGAGAAATGGTCGTCATCGAGGACCGCTGCCTGAGCAGCACTCGTTACGCCCCGCAAATTCCCTCCAAATCCTGCATCTTTGAACTGATCTACTTCGCCCGCCCGGATTCCCTGGTCTTCGGCAAGGTCGTCTACTCCACCCGCAAAAAAATGGGGGAGATCTTGGCCCAGGAAGCGCCGGTGGACGGGGACTACATCATGCCCTTTCCAGATTCGGGCATGTACGCGGCAGTGGGGTACGCCCAGGCTTCGGGCCTGCCTTTTGAATTGGCCATGATCCGCAACCACTATATCGGACGGACCTTTATTCAGCCTTCCCAGGATATGCGCGATTTCGGCGTGCGGGTCAAACTCAACCCGGTGCGCTCCTTGATCAAGGGCAAGCGCCTGGTGATCATTGAGGACTCCATTGTCCGGGGCACCACCATCCGCACCAGAGTCAAGAAACTCCGGGAGCTGGGAGCGCGGGAGATCCACATGCGGGTCAGCTGTCCCCCCATTCGACATCCTTGCTTTTTTGGCATTGACTTTTCCTCCAAGGGAGAATTAATCGCCGCCAACAACAGCGTGCCCGATATTGCCCGGTATATTGGCCTAGACAGCCTGCATTATCTGAGCATCGAAGGCCTCTTGTCCTCTACCAACGGAGACAACGGCTACTGTCTGGCCTGTTTCAACGGCCATTATCCCGTGCCTCCGGAAGGGTCGTGTTCCAAAATGTGCTTCGAGGACAAATGCCGCCCCTAACCCCGCCCCCCACCCCGCCCGACGACTGGCTTACCCTGGGCCGCGAAGTCCTGGACATCGAGATCGCCGGACTTAACGCGGTCCGCGCTCAGTTGGGACAGGGATTCATCGACGCCGTGCATACCCTGGCTACCTGTCAGGGCCGGGTCGTGGTCACGGGCATCGGCAAATCCGGACTGGTGGGCCGTAAAATCGCCGCTACGCTCAGCAGCACGGGCACCCCGGCTTTCTTCCTGCACCCTGTGGAAGGCGCCCACGGGGATCTGGGCATGATCCGGGCCGAAGATGTCGTCCTGGCCATTTCCAACTCCGGGGAGACGGATGAATTGAATGCCGTTCTGCCCACCATGCGCTCCCTCGGGGTGTGCATCGTGGGCATGACCGGCCATGAGCATTCTTCCCTGGCCATGCAAAGCGATATCATCCTCAAAGTTCATGTTCCAAAAGAAGCCTGCCCCTTTGGGCTGGCGCCCACGGCCAGCACTACGGCGGCCCTGGCTGTGGGCGACGCCCTGGCCGTCTGCCTGATCCATTGGAAACGCTTCGACGCCTGCGATTTCCAGCGCCGCCACCCCGGCGGCGCTTTAGGTCAGCGTCTACGCTTATCCATCCGGGACGTGATGCATAAAGAGGATATTCCCATCGTCGGAGAAACAACCCCCCTGTCCCAGGCCCTTGAGGTTCTCAATCAGGGAGGGCTAGGGACCGTGGTCGTGGTCGACGGCAATAGAGGTTTACGCGGAATCCTCACGGACGGGGATGTCCGTCGCTTGGTCTGCCAAGGACTTTTAACTCTGGACGCCCCGGTGGACCAAGTCATGACACGAGGCCCGCGCAGCGTACGTCCGGAACAAACCGCAGCCCTGGCCCTGGACATCATGGAAAGTGCGACTATCACCGTGCTGCCTGTGATCGACCACGAGAATACGCTCTCAGGCATGGTTCACCTGCACGATTTGCTGGGCAAGGGCCGGATCAAATTCTCCGCTTGAACACCTGCTTAAAAAAACCTATAAATCCATGAGCACCCCTGAAATCCGCGTGCGATGCGCGGTAACGCACCTTAACCTGTCGCCGCATTCCGCCCGA
>DBNV01000114.1:0-1576 GCA_002299865.1 Desulfonatronaceae bacterium UBA663
GCGGACGAAATTTGTATTATCGTTAAGTGTTGGCAAAAATCATGAAATCCGCATGTATTCATGATCAATCGTCTGTGCCGTTGATGGGAGTTCCACGTTGCTGAATATTACGGAATTATTGGACGAGATAAAAGCGTCACCTTTTGAGGAAATAGTAGTGCGTGCTCCGCATACGGGCGTAGTGGAATTTGTCCAGGACAAGCCGGGAGTCAAGGTCGTCGGGCCGAGCGGGCAATGGAAGGAGAAGCCTGGAATATTGCTGGTCCGTCTGGAGCGCGAGGGCAGCAAAAAGCCGATTTACGCCCCCCAAAAAGGCGTTGTGGAGCGGATTGAACACGACCTTGCCGGAAAGTTCGTCCAGGCCGGAACCCCCCTGCTGACGATCCGGCATTATCTGAATAAAGAGGAAGTCCTGGACCGGTTGTTGCGTAAGAGCTTGTTTCTTTTTCTTGCTCCGGAACGGGCCAAGTATTTTTTCATTCCTGACATGGACATCAAGGTTAAATCCAAGGGCTGCCAGTCCGTGCAAATTCGCTCCGGGCAGGAACTGTTCATCGTCTCACGGATGAAGCGAGAGACCCAGCTCAATTATTCCGGTCCGGACGGGATCATCTATGCCATATACTTCGAGACGAATCAGAACGTGGACACGGGGGCGCCGTTGATCGGGGTGTGCTCTAGGAGTCAGTTGCCGGCGATTCAGGACGTAATCAGCCGGGTGCAAAGCGAGTGGGTGGAAAAGGATTAGCGGTCCATGGGCAAGATCCTGCAGATCCGCGTCAGTGCTCTAACCCATGACCCCAACGATGTTTATCGGTCTTGGCCCCGCCTGAGCAGACTGGCCTGGGGCGAAGGGAAATTCGCCGCAGACGGGACCAAGGGGGTGCGGGAGATGATTGTCGCTTTGCACGATCTTTGGAAGTTCGGCAACGAATGGGTGTCGGTAGACCGGGAAGCAGTGGGCCGGGCTCTGCCCGCTTTGCGGGACCTGGACTCGCATCTGGAAGCGGCCTTGGCTGATCGACGGCCGGACGAGGCCGATGCCTTGTCTTATAAAATTGAGGACGGCCTGGATGCCCTGGAGCGCGAAATTGGTTGAGCGTCCGGTGTGCCGTCAGGCGTAACTAAAAGGAGGACGGCGATGAGCGGAACGTTGAACAAGGTGATACTGGTAGGGCGGCTCGGACAGGACCCGAAGTTGGCCTATACCCAGAGCGGGCAGCCGGTGTGCAATATGCGCCTGGCCACCGATGAATTCTCTTCGGACAAGGACGGCAACAGGCAGAAACGGACCGAGTGGCACAGTGTCGTTGTCTGGGGCAAGCAGGCCGAATTTTGCGGCAACTATCTGAGCAAGGGCCGTCTGGTCATGGTCGAGGGGCGCTTGCAGACTAGTCAATGGCAGGACCAGCAGGGGCAGAACCGCTACACCACGGAGATCGTAGCCCAGCGGGTGCAGGCCATGGATTCCAAAGGGCAGCGCACGGAAGAGGCCTCCCTGCCCGAGGAAAGGCCTGATCATATTGATGGCCCACATCCTTCGGAAACCAGCGAGATGGACAAGATTCCGTTCTAG
>DBNV01000114.1:1914-16577 GCA_002299865.1 Desulfonatronaceae bacterium UBA663
AGCTGTAGGACCCTAACTGCATCACCATTGTTGTAAAAAATTTGCATGAAAATTTGTGAGTTGCGATTTTTCGCTTGCATTAACAGGACCATTTTTTATGCTCTTTTCATGGCGCATCTGCATAAAAAGAACAAGGGCGGCAGGACCTATTGGCTTAATTTTCACCTGCTGTTGAAAAAACTCGTAAGGCCATGAACCTCGCGGAAGCTGTCATTCGCGGCAATTTCTTCTGTTTGCAAGAGATTGGCAGTGACGAAGAACAAGCATCAACAAGCGATGAAAATAGAGCCTCACCTTCAATGACACAGAGAGGTAGACAGAAAATAACCGGAGAAGTCGGCTAACTACCTGCTATTAAGCCATTTTTAAAGAGTTTCCGGGGAACTTCGGGTTAAACGTCATTCCTTTTTAGCAACCGCCGCGCTTCCCTCCTCCGGCTTCTGGGTTTCCTCGGAAGATTTACCGCCCGCCAGAGCGGAGTATTTTGTGAACTCGACCAAAGCCAGGGGCGCGGCATCGCCGGGGCGGGGCAAACTAAACTTCAGCGTCCTAGTGTAACCGCCGGGAACACCCTGATAAAGCGGTGCGATTTCGTCAAAAAGCTTCTTAACCAAGCCATGGTTTTCCAAAACTTGATAGATCTGCCTGCGTGCATGCAAATCATTACGTAAAGCAATGGTCACGAGTTTTTCAACAACTCCGCGCAACTCCTTGGCTTTGGCCTCGGTGGTGCGGATTCGGCCATGCATGATCAAGGCCCTGGCCATATTCCGAAACATGGCCTTGCGATGGGCCGGAGTCCGGTTGAATTTTCTACCGCTCTTCCTGTGTCTCATTATTTTGTTCCTTCTTCAACCAATTCTGATATTTTTCGTCAAAGTTGGCGATGGTCACTCCAAAATCAAAGCCTTGCTTGTTCATAAGACGTCGAAGTTCCTCCAGGGATTTCCGACCGAAATTACGGGTTTCTTCAAGGATCTCGTGCTCTGTTTTTTGGACAAGCTCCCCGAAAAGAGTAAACCCAGCGTTCTTCAGGCAATTGGTCGCCCGGACTGAAAGTTCAAGGTCGTCAATGGACTTGAACAACACGGGATCAAGGTCTTGGGCGTCGAAGGACGATGTGTCCTCATCGGAATCACTATCGTCAAAACTGATAAAAACAGTGAGTTGATCCTTCAGAATCTTGGCGGCATAGGCAACGGCCTCTTCGGGGCGGATCGATCCATCGGTCCAGACTTCCAGAACCAGCTTGTCATAGTTGGTCATTTGCCCCACGCGAGCCTGCTCCACGGTGTACGCCGTCTTGGTGACAGGGGAAAAATTAGCGTCCATAGCGATCAAGCCGATCTCGTCTTCCAGACCTTCATGTATTTCCGCCGGAATGTATCCCTTACCCATGCGCACTTCCAAATCGATCTTCAATTCCACGTCGTCGGTCAAGGTAACAATCAATTGCTCGGGATTCACGATCTTGACCCGTTGATTCTCCTGGATCGCCGCAGCGGTGACCGGGCCTTTTCCCTTGGCCGCAAGTTGGAGACGTTGCGGCGCCTCAGTGGACATAGCCATTCGGACCTGCTTCAGGTTCAAAATGATATCCGTGATATCTTCCAAAACTCCGGGAATCGTCGTGAACTCGTGTTGGACTCCTTCAATCCGGGCCGCGACCACAGCGACACCCTGCAGGGATGAAAGCAACACGCGGCGCAAAGCATTGCCGATCGTCGTCCCAAAGCCTTTCTCCAATGGCTCGCAGACAAACTTGGCATAGGTTCCGGTAGACCTTTTATCCCGTACCAGTTGTTCAGGCTTAACCAGTTGCGTCCAGTTACGAGTATTGAGCAGTTTATCGCCTTTACGAAAGAACATTCTATGCACCTGCAAAGTCTATTTAGAGTAAAGTTCCACGACAAGTTGTTCGTTGATCTGAAAAGAGATGTCTTCTCGGGTCGGCAACGCGACAATCTTGCCCTTATGCTGAGCACCGTCCACTTCCATCCAGGACGGAGTCCCCCTCCGAGCGATGACCTGCTGGGCCTCTTGAATTACGGGGATCTTCCGGCTGCCTTCCCGCACCACGACCTCGTCGCCCACGCGCACCCGCAAGGAAGGGATGTTCACCTTATGCCCGTTTAAGGCAAAATGGCCATGTCGAATCAATTGACGAGTCTGATCACGGGAATTGGCGTATCCCATGCGGTAAATGACGTTGTCCAGGCGGGTCTCCAGGAGGATCAGCAAGTTCGTTCCGGTCACGCCCTTTTGCTTGTCGGCCTTGAAGAAATAATTCCGAAATGGACGCTCCAGAATGCCGAATGCGCGACGCAACTTCTGCTTTTCTCGCAACTGTAGGGCGTAGTCGCTGAACTTCTTCCTAGCTCGTCCATGGTCGCCGGGAGCATAGGAACGTCTTTCATACGCGCACTTGTCCGTGAAACAGCGGTCTCCCTTGAGAAACAGCTTGGCACCCTCGCGCCGACAAAGTCGGCATTTTGCTTCAGTATATCTAGCCAAAACAATTCTCCTCTCAACGTAAAAATTTAGACTCTTCTGCGTTTTGGTGGGCGGCAACCGTTGTGCGGGATCGGCGTGATGTCCCGGATATAGGTCACCTGAAACCCAACGCGGTTAATGGCCCGCATGGCAGCTTCGCGTCCGGAGCCGGGCCCCTTTACAAGCACTCCCACCGTGCGCATGCCCTGCTCCTGGGCCTTCCGGGCCGCGCTCTCCGCCGCAAGTTGGGCGGCGAAGGGCGTGCTTTTGCGCGATCCCTTGAATCCGGCCATGCCCGAGCTGGCCCAACTGACCACATTCCCTTTCTGGTCGGTGAAGGAGATGATGGTGTTATTAAAACTGGCTTGAATATGAGCTATGCCCACGGGAATGTTCTTTTTCTCTTTTCGCTTCCCAGTCTTGCGAGACGATCTGGCCATGTTATGTTCTGCTCCTGTCTATGGAATTGATATGTTCATCCTCGTTGAAAAAGCATACTTCAAAAAAAGCTACCGCTTCTTCTTGCCGACAATGGACCGCCTCGGTCCCTTTCGAGTCCGGGCATTGGAGTGCGTGCTCTGGCCACGTACAGGCAGTCCGCGGCGATGTCGCAGACCACGATAACACCCAATATCCATCAAGCGCTTGATATTGCCAGTGATATCGCGACGCAAGTCGCCTTCGACCTTGTAATGAGATTCGATCTCCTTACGGATGAGGTTTACTTCATCCGCCGTGAGATCATCCGTCTTCCTGGTCCAATCAACACTGGTCGCATCCAGGACTTTCAACGCAGTCGCACGGCCTATCCCAAAAATATAAGTCAACGCGACATCCATGCGCTTGTTCTTTGGCAGGTCAACGCCCACAATTCTTGCCACGGTCTTCCCCCTTATCCTTGTCTTTGCTTGTGTCGAGGGTTATCGCAGATAATCCGCAATACGCCTTTGCGACGGATGCTCTGACACTTGTCGCAAATTTTTTTTACTGAAGGCTTTACTTTCATTGTCTGCTCCCGAATTATTTCAATCGATACGTTATCCGGCCCCGTGTCAGATCATAGGGCGACATCTCTACCCGGACCTTGTCGCCTGGAATAAGCCTAATGAAATACATCCGCATCTTTCCGGATATGTGCGCCAAAATATGATGTCCGTTCGCCAACTCCACGCGAAACATGGCGTTTGGCAACGCCTCTAAAATTGTTCCCTCAATCTCAATGGCTTCTTCCTTGGCCATACTCCGCACAACTCCTGCTCAAAACCTCAGGCCCGTCCGGAGTCAGGGCCACAGTGTGCTCAAAATGAGCAGCCAGGCTACGGTCCTTAGTCACCGCAGTCCAGCGGTCAGGGAGAATCTCAACCTCATCCAACCCGGCCGTGACCATGGGCTCAATGGCCAACACCATGCCGGTTTTCAAGGGAATATCAGTATAACGTTGCGGTACAAAATTCGGTATCTCGGGCTTCTCGTGCAGGCTGCGGCCGATACCGTGACCAACGAACCGCTTCACCACTGAGCACCCTTCAGCCTCCACATGTTTCTGGATGGCCTTTGAAATGTCGTATAAATTATTGCCCACGACGGCGCACGCAATGCCCGCGTCCAAGGCATGTGCAGTCACGTCCATCAGCTTTTGCGCCGCCGGCCCAATCTTACCCACGGCGATGGTTCTTGCCGAATCACCGTAAAAGCCCTGATAGACGACCCCGAAATCAATGCTGACGATATCCCCCTCTTCAAGAATACGATCCGAGGGAAATCCATGTACCACCTGGTCGTTGACCGAGCAGCATACGGCATAAGGAAAACCCCGGTAGCCCTTGAAGGCCGGCTTGACATTGAAGCGTCGGCACCAAGTCAAGGCCAGCTCTTCCAGTGCAACTGTCTTAATTCCAGGGCGAACTTGCTCCTGCAAGGCGTCAAGAATAATGGAGACAATACGGTTGGCTTCGCGGAGGATGTTGATTTCTTTGTCGTTTTTCAAAAAAATCCCTAAAAACTTCTTCACTCCTAACGCCTGCCTTTGATCCGCGTCTTTTGCATCAGTCCCTCATACTGATGAGTGATGAGGTATGAATCAACCTTGCTCATGGTATCCATGGCCACAACCACGACGATGAGTACGCCCGTGCCTCCAAAATAAAAAGGAACATCGAACTGAGCGATCAACAACACGGGCAGGACGCATATCGCGGAGATGTATAACGAACCCCACAAAGTAAGCCTGTTCAAGACCCTGTCAAGATATTCCCTGGTGCGCAGCCCCGGACGAATCCCAGGGACAAAACCACCCTGTTTGCGAATGTTTTCGGCAATATCCTGGGGATCAAAAATGATCGCTGTGTAAAAATAGCAGAAAAAGATGATCAAGACCACGAAAACGATGTTGTAAGGCAGCGTCATAGGATCAAACATCGCCGAAATGCTCTGCAACCAAGGGGACGGAGAAAACGTGGCCAGAGTCGCCGGAAACATCAACATGGATGACGCAAAAATCGGGGGGATGACGCCGGCGGTATTGATCTTCAGAGGCAGATGAGTGGTTTGCCCCCCGTACATTTTACGTCCCAACATCCTCTTGGCGTATTGAATGGGGATCCGACGTTGGCCGCGTTCCATAAAGACGATGAAAATCAACACCCCGGCCACGATCAGAGCCAGCAGAATAGCAATGAACAGGCTGATCTGACCAGCCCCCATCAAGCGGAACACATTCACCACCGCCTCTGGCAATTGGGCCACGATACCGGCGCAAATGATCAAGGAAATGCCGTTGCCGATCCCGTACTCCGTGATCTGTTCCCCAAGCCACATCAGGAGGACCGTGCCTGCCACCATGGTTATGACTGTGGTGATCCGAAATCCCCAGCCGGCGTCCATGACCACGGGCGCACCCGTAGGGCTGGTCATGTTTTCAACGCCTATGGCGATGCCCAACCCCTGGATGGTGGCAATGAGCACCGTTCCGTATCTTGTGTATTGAGTGATTTTCTTCCGCCCGGCGGTCCCCTCTTCCTTGCTCAGCCGCTTCAATTCCGGACTGACGACGGTCAACAACTGGACGATGATGGCCGCGGAAATGTAGGGCATGATGCCCAAAGCGAAGATGGAGAGGTTGCCCAAACCTCCACCCGCGAACATGTCAAAGAGTCCGAAGAGCGTATCCTGCATGGTGGCAAAAAGTTCGGACATCGCCTGGGAGTCAACGCCGGGCACGGGGATATGAATCCCGATCCTGCAAGTAGCCAGTACCAAAAAAGTAAAGAGAATCTTGCGTTTCAGTTCCGCAAGACCTCCACTTTTACTTGTCGTTTGTTGCACGAATCTCCCCTTCCACCGCCACCGGCGTTCCGCCGGCCTGGCGAATCAATTCAGCCGCCTGCTTACTGAAACGATGCGCCTCAATAGTTACTGATCGTGACACGCTGCCTCGCGCCAAAATCTTGATAGGCAGGCCTTTCTTGGCCAGCCCGGCGGCATACAATTGATCAATGGTCACATTGTCGGCTTCGGGAAACACCGTCAGAAGACGATCAAGATTAACAGGCGCATACGCAACACGAAACGGGTTCTTGAATCCGCCCTTGGGCAGACGACGCTGCAAAGGCATCTGACCGCCCTCGAAACCGGCGGGAATGGAACCGCCGCTTCTGGCTTTCTGCCCCTTATTGCCTCTGCCGGCAGTACAACCAAGGCCGCTGCCTGTTCCACGTCCGACTCTTTTGCGAGATTTCCGTTCTTCATAAAACGGGTACAGTTCATGAAGCCTCATGATGTCCTTCCATTCTTCTGTTTCGTGTTGTCGGTTCTGATAACTCGTCACTGGCCTTAAGGGATGGCGCAACGCAAGCCGGATGCTTTAAAAAAACAGTCCTCGATCCGTTATCGTTGCAAGGCGACTGTCTGACCACGCAAGGCGCTGACCTCCTCGGCGGAACGCAAGGAAGTCAATCCTTGTACAGTGGCCTTCAAAACATTATGCGGGTTGTTCGTGCCAATGGCCTTGGTCAGGATGTCGCTGACCCCGGCGGCCTCCATGACGGCACGAACCGGCCCGCCGGCAATAATGCCGGTTCCCTTGGACGCTGGCTTGAGCACCACGCGCCCCGCCCCGTATTGACCTTCCACCTGATACGGCACGGTACCGTTTATCAGATTGATTTTCTGCATAGTTTTACGCGCTTTTTCAGTAGCCTTGCGAATGGCTTCAGGCACTTCATTGGCCTTTCCCAATCCGTAGCCCACGGCATCCTTGCCGTTGCCCACGACGACCAGGGCGCTGAAACTGAAACGTCGTCCACCCTTCACGACCTTGGCGACACGGTTCAAATAAACAATCTTCTCGATGAATCCAAGCTGCGTCTGTTCCATATACATCCTTAGTTAAAATTGCAGTCCACCCTCACGAGCGCCGTCCGCCAGGGCCTTAACCCGGCCATGATACATATAACCGTTGCGGTCGAAAATGACTTGCTCAATCTGCTTTTCCTTGGCTTTCGCGGCCAACGCCCGACCAACCTGAACCGCAGTGTCGCGACTCAGCTTCATGGCACCGGCGCTCTTGCTCAATGCCAATGAGGACTCGGCGACCAAAGTTTTCCCGGTGGCGTCGTCAATGATCTGAGCGTAAATATATGCATTTGAACGAAACACCACCAAACGCGGACGCATGGATGTGCCGGCAATTTTCTTGCGAATGCGTAGCTTGCGCTGCATTCTAGCTTGAGATTTAGTCACTCTCATGACACGAACCTATTTCTTCCCTGTTTTGCCAGCCTTACGGCGGATGATTTCGTCAATATACTTGATGCCCTTGCCCTTAAACGGTTCCGGAGGTCTGACGCGGCGAATCTGGGCCGCCACCTCTCCCACAAGCTCCTTGTTAATGCCTTCCACGGTGAGCTTGTTGCCGTCAACCTTGGCGGACATGCCCGCAGGCAACTTATACTCCACGGGATGAGAAAAACCGACGTTCAAGGTGATTTTCGCGCCGTCCACGGCAACCTTGTATCCAACCCCAACGACCTCAAGAGTTTTGGAAAAGCCCTGGGTTACCCCTTGGATGGAGTTTGCCAGCAACGTCCGACGTAATCCAAATTGTTCACTCGCCGTTCTAGTCTCATCCACGCGCGACAAATGGACCTGATCGTCCTTCAATTCGTATCGGATCTTGGCGTGCCCCGGAGTCTTCAATTCGCCCTTAGGGCCCTTCACCAGGATCCACTCATCGCCCAGGCGGACCTCCACACCCTTGGGCACGGGCACGGGATTTTTCCCAATTCGTGACATTTCTCGTTCTCCTTACCAAATTTCACAGAGCAATTCGCCGCCGACATTCTCCGCCTTAGCCCGACGTCCTTCCAAGACCCCCTTGGGCGTGGAGAGAATGGCGATGCCCAGCCCGTTCTGCACGGGGGGGATGTCTTCAAACCCCACATAAACTCGCAAGCCGGGCTTGCTGACCTTCTTTGCGCCGGAGATGGCCCCTTTGAAAGACAAATATTTTAGGACCACACGAATCTTCCGGCCATCTCCGTCAAAATCCTGGATAAAGCCATTCTCCTTGAGAATGCCGACAATGGATTCCTTCATCCGGGACGCAGGAAATTCGACATCCTTGTGCAACGCCTTCTGAGCATTGCGGATCCGGACAAGCATATCTGAGATAGGATCGCTGAACAACATAGGTTCGTCCTTGATTACCGGCTTACGATTACCAACTGGATTTTCTGACCCCAGGCAACTCACCGGCCAGGGACATGTTCCGAAAACATATTCTGCAAATTCCAAAATGACGAATGAAGGCTCTCGACCGTCCGCAGAGAGGGCAACGGTTATAGGCCCGTGATGAAAATTTGGGTTTCCGGGCGGCCTTGATTTTAAGTGCAGTGCGAGCCAAAGCGTCCTCCTTGAAGTTATTTCCTAAAGGGCATGCCCAGTGATTGCAAAAGGCTCTTGCCTTCCTTGTCCGTGCCCGCAGTGGTGACGATGGTGATGTTCATGCCTTTCACGCGATCCACGCGGTCCATGTTGATCTCGGGAAAAATGGTGTGCTCCTTGATCCCCATGGTAAAATTTCCTCTGCCGTCGAAGCCCCGATCCGGTATGCCTCGAAAATCCCTAACCCGAGGGAGAGCGAAGGATACAAGTTTATCGAAGAAGTCCCACATCCGCTCCCGACGCAAGGTCACACGGCACCCCACAGGCATTCCCTCCCGCAGCTTGAAAGCGGCGATGGACTTTTTGGCCCGCGTCACAACAGCCTTTTGTCCCGCGATCTGGCTCAGTTCAGCGACAGCATCCTCAATCAACTTATTGTTCTGGGAAGCCTCTCCGAGACCGATATTCAGACTGATGCTCCGCAACCTCGGAATTTCCATGGGCGAAGAATAGCCGAACTCCTTCATCAACTCGGGAGCAACTTTGGTTTCATAAATTGCTTTAAGCCTGGACATGATACACCTATTTCTTTGCCGATCCAATCATAATTTCGTTACATTTCTTACAAAAACGCACTTTCTTGTCGGTGTCAATGACTTTGTACCCGATTCTCGTGGGCTTGGTGCAGACGTCGCAGACGACGGAAATATTGGAAAGATGCACCGGGCTTTCCTGTTCCTTGATTCCGCCAGCCTCTCTCTTGTAGGGGTTGCCCTTGCTGTGGCGCTTGACCTTGTTTGCGCCCTCAACAAGCACTCGATTAGTCTTGGGAAAAAGCTTAAGCACCTTGCCGATCTTACCCTTTTCCCTCCCGACCATGATCATGACCTTGTCATTTTTATGAATCTTGCAGTTTTTCATGTCTGGTATCCTAGAGCACTTCAGGAGCCAATGAAACTATTTTCATAAAATTCTTTGCGCGCAATTCCCGGGCCACAGGGCCGAAAATGCGGGTTCCCACCGGCTCGTTTTGCTTATTCAACAACACGGCAGAATTCGTATCAAAACGAATGAAGGAGCCGTCCGGGCGATTCACTTCCTTTTTGGTGCGGACAATGACCGCACGCATAACTTCGCCTTTCTTAATCTTGGAGTGGGGCATGGCTTCCTTCACTGAAACGATGATTACGTCGCCCACGGATGCGTACCTGCGCTGATTGCCGCCGATAACCTTCACGCAGTAAAGCTTCTTGGCGCCAGAATTGTCCGCCACATCAAGGATGGTTTGTACTTGGATCATTGTTTTACCTTAGGCTGCCTTTTGAATGACTTTTTTCAGCGTCCAAAATTTATGCTTGCTCAGCGGCCTGCTCTCAATGATCTCCACCGTATCGCCGACATTGCACTGGTTCAGCTCATCATGGGCCATCATCTTCTTACGCCGCCGGATATATTTTTTAAACAACGGATGCTTTTCCAACTTGTTCACGGTGATGGTGATGGTCTTGTCCGCCTTGTTGCTCAAAACAACACCGACTTCCGTACGCCTTATCTTCTTCTCATTAACTGGACTCATGACTGTGCACCCTGTTGTTCCCGCATGACCGTCATAATCCGCGCAATGGTCCGCCTGACGAAGGGCAGACGCTGTGTGTTCTCCAACTGAGCGGTCTTATGCTGAAAACGAAGATTGAAGAGTTCTTTGCGAAACTCAAACAATTTATTTTTAAGTTTGTCCGGTGACAACTCACGGAGTTCTTTACTTTCCATTTCTCTTCTAAGCCTCCCTGAACACAATGCTGGTCCGGATCGGCAATTTGTAGGCGGCCAGACGCAGGGCAGCCGCAGCAAGCTCCAGGCTGACCCCCTTGATTTCGTAAAGAATGCGGCCCCGTCGAACAGGCGCGCACCAACCAACGGGAGCGCCCTTGCCTTTGCCCTGCCGGGTTTCGGCCGGCTTGGCCGTCAAAGGCTTGTCGGGGAAAACCCGGATCCATACTTTCCCGCCGCGTTTGATGTGGCGCATCATGGCCACACGAGCGGATTCAATCTGTTGGCTGGTCAACTTGCCAGGCGCCAGGGCCTTCAATCCGATATCGCCGAAAACAACGGAACTGCCCCGGACCGCCATGCCTTTGATCCGCCCTTTCTGCTGCTTGCGGAATTTAACTTTCTTGGGACTCAACATTACTGAATCACCTCATCGAGTATTTCACCCTTAAAAATCCAAACCTTCACCCCGATCACCCCGTAGGTTGTCCGAGCGATAGCATAACCATAATCAATATCCGCGCGCAGCATATGCAACGGCACCCGTCCATCGCGATACCATTCGCTGCGGGCGATCTCAGCTCCAGCAAGACGACCGGCCACGTTAATCTTGATGCCTTCTGCGCCGAATTTTCTGGCCAAGCCCACAGTGCGCTTCATGGCCCTGCGAAAAGCCACCCGACGCTCCAACTGCAAGGCGACGTTTTCGGCCACAAGCTGGGCATCTGTTTCCGGACGGCGAATCTCCACCACTTCCAGGGCAAAATCCTTCTGAAAACGCTTCCTGAGAAGGCCACGCAAGTTTTCGATCTCCACGCCTTTTCGACCAATGACGATGCCGGGACGGGCCGTAAAGAGGATCAGTCGGATTTTACTCGCGGCTCTTTCTATCTCAATCTTCGAAATGCCCGCATGGTAGAGATTTTTCTTTAAAAACGTACGGAGCTGCCTGTCTTCAAAAACGTACGCGGCGTAATCCTTTTTGCTGAACCATCTGGATTGCCAGTTTTTGGTGTACCCAAGCCGAAAACCGATGGGATGCGTCTTTTGGCCCAATTCCCTATCCTCCTACGCTTCATCGACAATGACAGTGATGTGACTGGTGCGCTTCAAAACCCGGTACGCCCGCCCCATGGCCCGAGGACGAATCCGCTTCCATGAGGAACCGTCATTGATGATGATGTTCTTCACGTAAAGCGTGTCCACGTCCACGCCGCCGAGCTGTTCGGCATTGGCGATGGCCGAATGCAGGATCTTGTTCAACACCGCTGCCGCCTTTTTAGGCGTGAACTTGAGTATCTTCCTGGCCTCTTCCACATGCTTGCCGCGAATGTTGGCCGCAACAAGGCGTGCCTTCTGCGAAGAGACACGGACAAATTTCGAAACGGATTTAGCTTCCATGACATTCCCCTTCAGGACTATTTTTTACCTTTCACGACGCTTTTTTCCCGCCGGCATGGGCATGAAACGTCCTGGTAGGAGAAAATTCGCCGAGCTTATGTCCGACCATGTTTTCGGTCACGAAGACGGGAATAAATTTTTTCCCGTTGTGTACGGCAAACGTCATGCCCACCATCTCAGGGACGATGGTCGAACGCCTCGACCATGTCTTGATCACCTTGCGGTCATTGGTCTCATGAGCCCGTGTGACTTTTTGGATCACATGATGGTCCACGAAGGGACCCTTCTTTATCGACCTTGGCATGATCAACTCCTATTTCTGACCACGACGTTTAACAATAAGTTTCGTGGACTGCTTTCTGCGGTTGCGCGTCTTGTAGCCCTTAGTCGGCTTGCCCCAGGGCGTGCATGGATGGCGTCCGCCGGAACTCTTGCCCTCGCCTCCGCCAAGAGGATGATCCACAGGATTCATAGCTACGCCGCGCACTTTGGGACGCTTCCCAAGCCATCTGTTGCGCCCCGCCTTGCCGATGGAAATTTGCTCGTGATCGGAGTTCCCGACCTGACCAATAGTCGCCTTACAGGAGACCAAGATCTTGCGGACCTCGCCCGAAGGCAAACGCAAAAGGGCATACTTTTCTTCCTTGGCCACAAGTTGAGCATACGTTCCCGCGCTGCGGCACATCTGCGCGCCGCGTCCCGGCTGCATCTCTACGTTGTGAATAACCGTGCCGACGGGAATTTTAGAAAGATACAAGGCGTTACCTGGAAAAATATCCGCGCTGTCGCCGGCCAAAACTGTATCACCGACCTTCACGCCATCGGGTGCCAGGATATAGCGCTTTTCTCCGTCGGCGTAATGCAGCAAGGCAATCCGAGCGCTGCGATAGGGATCGTATTCAATAAAAGCAACCTTGGCCTGCACATCCCATTTGTCTCTTTTGAAGTCGATCACCCGGTACCGGCGCTTATGGCCAGCACCTCGGCGCCGGGAGGTGATCCGGCCCTGGTTGTTGCGCCCGCTTTTCTTGCACAACCCCTTGGTCAAAGACTTCTCGGAAGTACTCCGGCTGACTTCATCAAAGCCCGAAACGCTCTTGGAGCGCTGGCCAGGCGTCGTCGGCTTGAGCTTACGGATAGACATTGGTTAGACCCCTTCAAAAAAATCGATTTTCTCGCCCTGGGCCAAGGTGACGTAAGCCTTGCGGAAGCCCGGAGACTTGGCCAACCTGCGATTGGCTTTGCGTTGAACAATGGTCTTCTGCCGGACGATGTTCACCGCCCGCACCTTGACCTCAAAGGCGTGCTCAACAGCCTTTTTCACTTCGATCTTGTTGGCCGACGGGTGGACCTGAAAAACGACCTGGTTCGACTCGCCCTTGACCAGCGTCGCCTTTTCGGAAAGATGCGGCTTAAGCAGTACTTGTGTATAATCCATGGCTATTTCAACCTTTCCTGAAGTCTATCCACCGCCGACGACAGCATTACCAAGTGAGCATGACGCAAGACATCGTAGACATTGATCCCGTCCACGGACTGGACGGTAACCCCCGGAATGTTCCGGGCTGAAAGCTCAAGCTTGTTATCCACTTCGGCGACAACAATCAATGCCTTGCGCATCTCGAACCGTTGAACGATTTCCGCAACGGCCTTGGTCTTGATCTCGTCCAGGTGAATCCCGTCCACAACGGTCAGGTGTTTCTCGGCCAAGCGGGAAGAAAGGGCCATACGCATGGCCAGCTTCTGGACCTTTTTATTCACCTTGAAGGAATAGTCCCTGGCCACCGGGCCATGGGCCACAGCACCGTGTCTCCATATTGGGGACCGGTTGCTCCCGGCCCGGGCTCTGCCGGTCCCTTTTTGACGCCACGGTTTACGCCCGCCGCCACGGATCGTGGACCGCGTCTTCACCCCCACGGTTCCGGAACGCTTGGCGGCCAGATGCTGCCGTACGACCAGATGCAGGATTTCCGGGCGGACCTCGGTTTCAAAAACATGCGGGTCCAGATCAAGCGTGCCCACAACCTGTCGTTGCTGATTGAAAATATCGACCACAGCCATTTTCTTCACCTTTTACTGCAAAGCCTTTTGCTTGCGCACAATAACCAAGCCGTTTTTCGGCCCGGGAACTTGTCCCTTGACCAACAACAGGTTGTCCTCCATGCGCACGGCGACAACCTCGATGTTCATGCAGGATTTCCGTTTCGCACCCATATGACCGGCCATCTTCTTGCCCTTGATGACGCGGCCGGGTTCGGTATTGTTGCCGATGGTTCCGGCGTTGCGATGCACCTTTTCATGACCGTGAGACGCAGGCAGCCCGGCGAAACCCCAACGCTTCATAACACCGGCAAACCCCTTGCCTTTGGACGTTCCGGTGACATTGACCTTTTCTCCGGGAGAAAACATCTCAATAGTCAGCGGCTTGCCAGCCTCGAATCCAGCCGGGGAGTCCAGCCGGAACTCCCGGAGGTGGCGATAATAGCCGCAACCAGCCTTGACCAGATGCCCCTTGGCCGGCTTGTTCACTTTACGCTGGGGTATCTCCCCGAAACCGACTTGAATCGCGGCATATCCGTCCTGGGCAGCCTCTTTGACCTGAATCACGGGGCACGGGCCAGCCTGGATGATCGTCACAGGAATGATCGTGCCGTCGTTGCCGAAGATACGGCTCATCCCTATTTTACGGCCAAGGATTCCTAAGGTGTTCGACATGACCTTCCCTCGTTAAAGCTTGATTTCCACGTCAACCCCGGCGGGCAGGTTCAACTTGCCTAAAGCGTCAACGGTTTGCTGCGTGGGTTCGAGAATATCCAACAAACGTTTATGCACACGGACCTCGAATTGTTCACGGGATTTCTTATCCACGTGCACCGAGCGGTTCACCGTAAACTTATGAATGTTTGTCGGAATCGGTATCGGTCCGGCCAGTCCGGCGCCGGTATTTTTTGCTGTATCCACGATTTCCGAAACCGCCTTGTCCAGGATCCGGTAATCGTAGGCCTTCAGTTTGATTCTGATGCGATCGCTGTTCATGATCATGAGCCTTATTCAATAATTTCGGATATGACGCCGGCACGGAGGGTCCGGCCGCCTTCACGGATGGCGAAACGTAG
>DBNV01000078.1:0-2092 GCA_002299865.1 Desulfonatronaceae bacterium UBA663
GTCCTGAAGTTCGTGGATGTAGTCCCGGCTCACCCGGCTCTTTTTCCGGCTCTTTTTGAGGGTCTTTTCGCGGCGAAAATTGAGCAGGGACAGGAAGACGAGGCCCTTGTAGATTCTTCGGTTGGTCTTGAAGGAGAAGATGAAACTGTCCAGAGAGTTTTCCAAGAACCGGTCGTTGCGCCGCTGCACGGCCCGGCTGAAGCTTACGGACTGGAGCCAGTAGGCCTTGTGGATCATGGCGTCGGCCTGCACTTCCAGCCAGGCGTGGGAGACGTCCTGCTGTTCCTCCAAAAGTATCCCGTGAGCCACGGTGTCCGCGGCCAGATGGCAGAGATACCCGTAGGCAAAGGCCTGTTCCGAGTCGCTTTGGGCCTGTTCCAGGAAGCGCATCCCCGTGGCCCAGTTGTGCGGGCTTTTTTCCTCGGGCAGATGACTCTTGCCCAGAATCATGTCCGCCATCAGGTTGCCGTAGAGGAAATCCTGACGAAACCGGGTCATCAGTCTGAAAATCTCGGCGGGGATCAGTGAAGCGTAGGCAAACAACTCGTTGGCCACGTAGACGTGCGTTAACGGCCCCCAGGCCCAGGCCGTGGAAGGCACGAGAAGCAAAGGGAAAAGCAGAAACAGGAACTTGAAAAACATAACGGGCGCAGAACCTTACGGAAGAGATTAGCTTTAAGCGACTTTAAGTCGCTTAAAGCGGCTTCCTTGGCGGATCGCGCCGCCCAAGGCAAGAGCCATAAAAATATGCCTGATTCAAGCCTTGGTCAAGAGACGCGCCGCGATCGCTCGCATCCGCGCCCTTTAAGCCAAAAACTTGACGTCGGGGATTTAACAATTAACAATATTCTTTTAACCTGCCGAACATCGTAGTCCCGGGCAGTACCGGGACATTGCCGCCAAGGAGTCTTGCGACATGAGCGTTTCGTTCAAGGATTATTACAAGCTTCTGGATGTTTCCAAGTCCGCGTCCCAGGATGAAATCGCCAAGGCCTTCAAGAAAAAGGCCCGCAAGTTTCATCCGGACCTCAATCCCAACGACCCGGAAGCCGAAAAGAAGTTCAAGGAAATCAATGAAGCTTACGAGGTGCTCAAGGACCCTGAAAAACGCAAACTCTACGCTTCCCTGGGCCCGAACTGGCAGCACGGCCAGAATTTCCAGCCTCCGCCGGGTTTTGATTCCAGTCGGTTCCGCTCCTACTCCGGCGGTGGACCTTTCGAGGGCGGCGATTTCAGCGACTTCTTTGCCACCATTTTCGGCGGCCAGTTCCGTGGCCAGCAAGGCTTCGAGGGCGGTGAACATTTCGGTTTCGGGGGCTTTAGCGCCAGGCAAGCCAGGGGCCGGGATGTGGAGGTGAACATGGAACTATCCCTGGAAGACGCCTATCATGGCGGTACCAGAACCATCTCTTTCCAGGAGCAGGTGCTCGGCCCGGACGGCATGCCCCGCGTGGAAACCAAGTCCTTGCAGGTGAACATCCCGCCGGGCATCAAGAACGGGTCGCGGATCCGCCTGGCCGGACAGGGCTCGCTGGGCATGCGCGGCGGTCAGGCCGGGGATCTTTACTTGAAAATATCCATCGCGCCGCACCCGCAATTTAAGCTGGAAGGCAACTCCATTGTCTTTGACCTGCCTCTGGCACCCTGGGAAGCCGCCTTGGGCGTCAAGGTCCGGGTGCCGACCCTGGACGGCGCCGTGGAAATGAACATCCAGCCCGGCACAAGCAGCGGCAGGAAACTGCGCTTGCGGGGCAAGGGCCTGGGCAAGGGCGCGGACAAGGGCGATCAGTTGGTCCGGGTGATGATCGAGGTTCCGGACTCACTGACGGAAAAGGAACGCGACCTTTGGGAACAACTGGCCCAGGCATCTTTTTTTCAGCCCAGGGATCATTCGTAATCGAACCACAAGGGAGCGAACAACTCATGGTCTTGCGCAGCAAAATTGAACACGAAGAACTTCCCGTCCGCTCGGAACTGGTGGTCTGGTCTCGGTTCGTGGAACTGACCAGGATCCATCCCTCCCGCCTGGGCGAACTCATCGAACTGGGCTGGATTTGTCCGGACAAAACACGCGAGGAACGCCGCGAGGAAC
>DBNV01000078.1:2457-24985 GCA_002299865.1 Desulfonatronaceae bacterium UBA663
CGAGGAACGCCGCGAGGAACGCTATCTCTTCCACCCCAAGGACGTGTACAGAGTCAGCAAACTGGAGAGGCTATGCCGGGATTTCGAACTGTCGGTCATGGCCGGGACGATCATCATCGATCTGCTGGAGCGCATCGAGGTCTTGGAACAACAGGTCCGGGACCTGCGTCGGTTGCTGTGAACAAACAATGCCGCTCGTCCCCGGTTACGTAAACAGGCCCTGACTCGTTCACGTTTACGGACCCGTTCATGTTCACAAACAGCGCATATCAGCCATGACGAGTCCGGAAACGTGCACGCGTCCGAGTACGATGGAAAAAATATCGGCATATTTTTCTCCCCATGAAGGAACATTGCCATGGACATGAGCAAATTCACCCAGAAATCCCAGGAAGCCTTGATCGAGGCCCAGAACGCGGCCTTCCGTTTCGGACAATACCAAACTGACGTGGAGCATCTTTTATTTGCCCTCGTCAGCCAGGAAAAGGGGCTGACTCCTCGTCTCTTGGACAGAGCGGGAGTTAATATCGAGTCTTACAGACAAGCCCTGGAATTTGAGATTAATAAATTGCCAAAGGTAAGCGGACCAGGAGTCCAACCTGGGCAAATAGCTTTATCCAATCGACTCAACACGATTTTACTCAAGGCCCAGGAACAGGCCAAGAAGATGCAGGATGAATATGTCAGCGTGGAACACATCCTCCTGGCCATCCTGGGGGAACCCTCCTCCACGGCGATCGGACGGGTCAACCGTCAGTTCACGCTGACCCCGGACCGCATCCTGGCCGTGCTCACCGAGGTCCGCGGCAACCAGCGGGTCACCTCGGCCAACCCTGAGGACACCTACGAGGCCCTGAAAAAATACGGTCGGGACCTGGTGGAAGAGGCGCGCAAGGGCAAGCTGGACCCGGTCATCGGCCGGGACCAGGAAATCCGGCGCTGCATCCGCGTGCTCTCCCGGCGCACCAAGAACAATCCCGTGTTGGTGGGCGAAGCCGGCGTGGGCAAGACCGCCATTGTCGAGGGCCTGGCCCAGCGCATCCTGAAGCAGGATGTGCCCGAGGGCCTCAAGGACAAGACCTTGTTTTCCCTGGACATGGGCGCGCTCATCGCCGGGGCCAAGTACCGCGGCGAGTTCGAGGAGCGGCTCAAGGCCGTGCTCAAAGAGGTCCAGCAGTCCGCGGGCCGGATCCTCCTGTTCATCGATGAAATCCACACCATTGTCGGCGCGGGCAAGGCCGAGGGGGCCATGGACGCGGGTAATCTGCTCAAGCCCATGCTGGCCCGGGGCGAGTTGCACTGCATCGGCGCCACCACCCTGGACGAATACCGCAAGCACATTGAAAAGGACCCGGCCCTGGAACGACGCTTCCAGCCCGTGCTGGTGGACGAGCCCAGCGTGGAGGACGCCATTTCCATCCTGCGCGGTCTGCGCGAACGCTTCGAGGTGCACCACAAGGTGCGCATCAACGACAGCGCCATTGTGGAGGCCGCCGTGCTCTCCCACCGCTACATCACGGATCGCCAGTTGCCGGACAAGGCCATCGACCTGATCGACGAGGCCGGGGCCATGTTGCGCACGGAAATGGACTCCCTGCCCTCGGAACTGGACGAGATCAATCGCAAGGTCATGCAGTTGGAGATTGAGCGGGAGGCTTTGAAGCGTGAAACCGATGAGAACTCTCGCGTTCGCCTTGAAAAATTGGAAAAAGAGTTGGCCGACCTGAAAGAGTCTCAAGAAGTTCTCCTGGCGCAATGGGAAAAAGAAAAGCAATCCTTGGACATGCGCAGTAAACTCATTGAGGAGATTGAAAAAATAGAGCGGGAAATTGAGGAAGCCAAGCGCAACTATGATTTCAATAAAGCTTCTGAGTTGCAATACAGCACACTTGCCAAGCTCAAAAAAGTCTTAGCGGAGCATGAACAACAGTTAAGTCAAGAAGTCGGCGGCACGCGCATGGTCAAGGAGGAGGTCGGCCCGGACGACGTGGCCGAGATCATCTCCCGCTGGACCGGCATCCCGGTGTCCCGCCTTCTGGAAGGGGAACGGGAAAAACTGCTGCGCCTGGGCGACGTGCTCCATGAGCGCGTGGTCGGCCAGGACGAGGCGGTGCAGGCTGTGACCGACGCGGTGCTCCGGGCCCGGGCCGGGTTGAAGGATCCCAACCGGCCCATCGGCTCGTTCATCTTTCTCGGCCCCACCGGCGTGGGCAAGACCGAGCTGTGCAAGACCCTGGCCCAGGCCCTGTTCGACACCGAGGAGAACATGGTCCGTTTGGACATGTCCGAATACATGGAAAAGCACGCCGTGGCCCGGCTCATCGGTGCGCCTCCCGGCTACATCGGCTACGACGAGGGCGGTCAGCTCACCGAGGCCGTGCGGCGCAAGCCCTACAGCGTGGTCCTCTTCGACGAGGTGGAGAAAGCCCACCAGGACGTGTTCAACTCCCTGCTCCAGATCCTGGACGACGGCCGGCTCACGGACAGCCACGGCCGGACCGTGGACTTCAAGAACACGATCATCATCATGACTTCCAACCTGGGCTCCCAATATCTCCTGGAAGGCATCACGCTCGAGGGCGAACTGCGGCCCGGCGTGCGCGAGGAGGTCATGGGCGCTTTGCGTGCGCATTTTCGACCGGAATTCCTGAACAGGGTGGACGAGGTGGTGCTGTTTAAGCCGCTCTTGCTGGAAGAGATCAAACAGATCATCAACCTGCTGCTCCAGGGGCTGCGCGTCCGCCTGGCCGACCGCAAGATTGAGATCCAGTTGACCGATCAGGTCCGGGACTTCATCGCCCGGGAAGCCTACGATCCGGTCTACGGGGCCAGGCCGTTACGCCGCTACTTGCAGGCCAGGCTGGAAACCCCGCTGGCCAAGGAGATCATCGCCGGCCGGATCATGGACGGCCAGGCCGTGCGCATTGACGTGGGCGACGAGGGCTTGGTGATGCACAAGGTATAAAAACAGTTCGCCGCCATCCCGAGCCTTGACAACTTGATCTTTGTTCGTCTATACATTTTTTCCTTCCGGGCGGGAATGGGCGGATAGCTCAGCTGGGAGAGCATCGGTCTTACAAGCCGAGGGTCACAGGTTCGAGCCCTGTTCTGCCCACCATTCACAAGCGGGGCCGTAGTTAAGTTGGTTATAACGCCGGCCTGTCACGTCGGAGGGCGCGGGTTCGAGTCCCGTCGGCCCCGCCAGAATGTAAGGTCCTTTCGAGGACTTACCATAAAGGCCGGAAGGTTGCTTCCGGCCTTTTTTGGTCTTTGCAATCATGCTCAATTTTCATCTGATGTTGAAAGAACTCGCAAGGCCATGAACCTCTGCTGATTATGAGAAGAAGTTTCATCAAACAAGGATGGCGGCATGAGGGAATTGGTGTCCACTATTGACATCCGACCTTGGATAATGGAAAGGGTTGTTTAGCAGAGGGGATTTATCTTGACATTGTCACATTTAAATAGGGGTATCTTTCAGAGGGTGTTAAATCAAGCTCTGGAGGTACCTCTGAATAAGCAGCAAGCCTGGCTTACAGAACATGGTTTTGTAATGTGACAATGTCAAGTTGAAAAAGGTACGGAAAGGAGGTGAGAAAAAAGGCAGTGGGTTGAGCGTAAAGCTTTTAAGTTAATAACCTGTCAACATTACAAAACAAGGATCTCTAATGTTTAAAAAAACCGTATGCTTGACAATCGCTTTTTTTATTC
The DNA here is from genome assembly GCA_002299865.1 of Desulfonatronaceae bacterium UBA663. GTDB lineage: Bacteria > Desulfobacterota > Desulfovibrionia > Desulfovibrionales > Desulfonatronaceae > Desulfonatronum. The sequence continues at coordinate 6,169 of DBNV01000078.1, forward strand.
TTGGTATTCTTGGTGTGCATTTTGCTGCAGCTAAGGAAAGCATTGTGGGTCTTGGAGTAAGAGGGGTTAAGGACCCGATAGACAGGATATCGATGGTCTTTGAAAAAAAGAATCCTCTCATTGCGATAAGTACCAAAGAGGAAACAGGCGGTGTTGCTATTGAAACCATAGGCAAAGGGACTCCAGGTTACAACTTTGGAATGATTACACGCCCGTTGAATGACAAAGAAAAGGCTGCTTATCCTGATGTAAGGGCTTTTCTATTTGCAAAGGACGGGGTTGCCATAGTAGTTCACCCGGATAATCCTGTGAAAGGTCTTACATCTGCTCAGGTAAGGGATATCTATAGCGGCAAGGTCACCAACTGGGCTGAGGTCGGCGGCGAAAAAGGCGTTATTACAGCGTTAATCAGGGAGGAAGGATCCGGGCAGAGGGTGGCTTTTGAAAAAGCGGTTATGGAAGCTGAGAAGCCAGGACCCAGGGCCAGGGTGTTAGGTAGTATGGGCGGTATGAAGGCAGAGGTTGAGATTGACAGATCCGCTATTGGATACATACTAATCACCGCTGTTGGTGATAGCGTCAAAGCGCTTGAACTGGACGGCTATGCTGCAACACTTGAAAATGTAAAGGCCGGCACCTATGTGGTAAGTGTTCCTTTTTATCTAATAACCAAGGGTGATCCCCACGGAGCTACCAAGACATTTATTGATTATCTAATGAGCCCTGAAGGGCAGATGGCTGTTAAAAGACAAGACCTTGCTCCGGCGGTAAGGTAATTTTTAGAGAGGGGGCAACCCCTCTCTGTAAGGAAATGCAGCTTACGTGCAAAAGCTGATCAATCTAGGCTTACCCTCTGTTAAGGGGGAATTTTACAACCCTCTATCCCCCTTAGCTAAGGGGGATAGAGGGTTGTTTGAAAATCCTTCGGCTCAATCCTCCACTCTAGAATGCCGCATGCGCGAAGAAAATATTGCCGCTCCCCTCTTGTGCCCTTTCCTTTTTTCAAGTAACTGAAAGTATCTTTTGCGCGTTTGAAATTCTCCGACCCAAGGAGATCTCGCGCAGTTTTTTTAGTTTTGGATGAGGCACGGCGGAACGGACATTCCCTGGAAAAGGCCGGATGGCGGCCTTAAGCTTGCAAGCGGTCAAACGTCAATTGGAGATTCTCGCATGGAAAACAAATTGTATGTCGGCAACCTTTCTTACTCAACTACCGAAGACGAGCTGCGCAACCTTTTCGTGCAGGTAGGTTCGGTGCAGTCCGTCGCCCTGATCAAGGACCGCGAGACTGGCCGCTCCAAAGGATTCGCTTTTGTGGAGATGAGCACTTCGGAAGAAGCCCAAAAAGCCATTAAGCAGTTCCACGGTCAGGATTTTCAGGACCGTCCGCTGACTGTGAACATTGCCCGCCCGCGGGAAGACCGTCCGCCCCATGATGGGGGCGGCACACGAGGCGGAAGGCCTAGTGGCGGCCGCTCCGGCGGTGGCGGCCGCTCCGGCGGTGGCGGCGGCTCCGGCGGTGGCGGCGGCAAGCAGCGCGGCTGGTAACCGATTGCAATTCAATCAACCACGTCAAAAGCGGTCGGCTCATGCATGAGCCGACCGCTTTTTTATGATCGCCACGCATATTGTCAGGGCCGCTCGTTGAGCAGCACCGCATCTCGACCGTCCTGCTCCTGCACGAACACGTCCACCTGCTCGAAAAGCGAGGTGTTCACCTTCTTGCCGACGTAATCGGCATGAATGGGCAGCTCCCGGTGGCCCCGATCCACCAGCACCAACAATTCCACCCGTTGCGGACGGCCATAGTCCAAAATGGCCTCCAGGGCCGCGCGCACGGTCCGTCCGGTGAACAGGACGTCATCCACCAGGACGATTTCCCGGCCGTCAACGTCAAAGGGAATCTGCGTCTTGTGGATCAACGGCTGACTGTCCAGACGGGTCCAGTCGTCCCGGTATAAATTAATGTCCAGGCTGCCCAGAGGGATCTGCCGATCCAGCTTTTTTTCTAGGATGGCCTTGATGCGCTTGGCCAGTTCCACCCCCCGGCGTTGCACGCCCACTAGGGCCAATCGGTCGCCGTCGCCGTGGCGCTCGATCACCTCGTAGGCCAAACGCTCCAGGGTCCGCCGGACTTCCGGGGCATTGAGCAAGACCTTGCCTTGGTTCGACATGTTTGACGCAGGTTGTGTACTCATGTGCATCCCGTCCGCTTAAGAATGAGGCTCGCCAAGAAAGCGCACCGCGCTAAGGCGCCCCGCAGTGCCGCACTTGCCGCAATGCTTGCTATTCACAGGGCAGAGAAAAAAAATGTACCTATACGCCAGGCCTGCCAGGCCTGGCGAGCGGCTTTCCGCGATAACGCCTTGCCCAGCGGCAAGACAAAACTAAGGACGCCCCATGACGAACACTCCGCCCAATTCTGTCCGTGTGCAAAAGGCCGTATATGCCGTCCAAGGCATGACCTGTGCCGCCTGCGTCAGGCGGATGGAAAACGCGGTTTCCGAACTGAACGGTGTGCGCAAGGTTGCCGTAAACCTGGCCACGGAGACCATGACCGTAGAATGGGACCAGAACGCAATCCAGCCGGAAAGCTTCATCCAGGCCGTGCAACAGGCCGGCTACTCCGTGCGTCACAAAACCAGGCCGGGCGAGATCGAACTGGCCGTCCAAGGCATGACCTGTGCCGCCTGCGTCAGGCGGGTGGAAAACGCCGTGACTGCCCTAGACGGTGTGCTTCAGGCCCACGTGAATCTCGCATCCGAAACTGTCCAGGTACGCTTTGCCCCGGAAAAGGTCAATCCAGACGACATGATCCGGGCCATTCGCAACGCCGGCTACCATGCCTTCGCGCCCCAGGACGACCTGGGGTCAGCCACGCAAGCCCAACGCCGGGAAATGCTGGCCCGCCTGGCGGCCATACGCGCCAAACTGTTTCTGGCTGCGGGCTTTACCGTGCCCTTGTTTGTTATTTCTATGGGCAAGATGGTCGGCCTGCCCATGCCGGCTTTCTTAAGTCCGCAGCATCATCCGCTGAACTTTGCTCTGATCCAATTCCTACTGACCCTGCCGGTGCTTTGGGCCGGCCGGGAATTCTACGCACGGGGCTTCCCCAATCTCTGGAAGCGCGCCCCGAACATGGACTCCCTGATCGCCGTGGGTACAGGCGCGGCCTTTGTCTACAGCACCTGGAACCTGGTGGAAATCGCCCTGGATCACGAGCCCATGGCCAGGGCCATGGACCTCTATTTTGAAACCGCTGCCGTGATCATCACCCTGGTCATGCTCGGCAAGTTTCTGGAAACCCGTTCCAAGGTGCGCACTTCGGACGCCATCAGACAGTTGATGGAACTCACGCCCAGGACAGCCACCCGCATCCGCGACAATCGTCAGGAACTCATCGCCCTGGAACAGATTCGTCCCGGCGACCTGCTTCTGATCAAGCCTGGTGAACGCATTCCCGTGGACGGATGGCTTGAGCAAGGCCAGACCAGCGTGGACGAATCCATGCTCACCGGAGAAAGCATGCCCGTGGGCAAGAAGCAGGGCGACGCCCTGATCGGCGGGACCCTCAACGCCCACGGCGCCATTCACATGGTTGCCGAACGCATCGGCCGGGATACGGTTTTGGCCAGAATCATCCGGCTCGTTCAGGAGGCCCAGGGCTCCAAGGCGCCCATCGCCAGCCTGGTGGACACCTTAAGTCTGTATTTCGTGCCCGCGGTCATTGTCGTGGCCGTCTTCTCCGGCCTGGCCTGGTACTTCATCGGCCAGGAGCCCTTTTCCTTTGCCCTGCGTATTTCCATCGCCGTGCTGGTCATCGCCTGCCCCTGCGCCATGGGCCTGGCCGCGCCCACGGCGATCATGGTCGGAGTAGGCCGTGGCGCGCAGCTCGGCGTGCTCATCAAGGGTGCCGAGGCCTTGGAAACCGCACGGGGGGTGCAGGCCGTGGTCCTGGACAAAACCGGGACCCTGACCCAGGGCCGTCCCGCAGTCACGGACATTATTCCCCTTTCAGGACACATACGCTTAAGTGCGGACGACCTGCTGCGTCTGGCTGCGGGGGCCGAATCCCACTCCGAGCACCCTTTGGCCAAGGCCGTTGTCGGCTCGGCCCGGGAAAAGGGATTGGGAGAGCCCCTTGTGGAGAATTTCATGTCCATCCCCGGCCAGGGCATCAGCGCCAAGGTGGACGGACACGAAGTGCTCCTGGGCAATCGGCATTTTATTCGCGAACGCATCGGGTTGGAACTTGACACGGATCAAAGTCAATCCGTGACTGCAAAGCTGTCAAACGCAGGCAAGACGGCGCTGTTCATGGCCGTGGACGGCAAGCCCGCGGCATTGCTGGGCATCGCCGACCGCATCAAGCCGGAAGCGCGGGATGTTGTTGCGATCCTGAAAAACAGGGGGCTTAGGGTGATCATGCTCACCGGCGACAACGAGCAGACGGCCCAAGCCGTGGCGGCCCAGGCCGGGATTGACGAAGTGCGGGCCGAGGTGCTGCCCGAGAACAAGGCCGAGGAAATCAAGCGGTTACAGGAGCAGGGACTCAAGGTGGCCATGGTCGGCGACGGGATCAACGACGCCCCGGCCCTGGCCCAGGCGGATCTGGGCGTGGCCATGGGCACGGGCATCGACGTGGCCATCGAATCCGGGGACATGGTGCTCATGAGCGGCAACCTTAAGGGTTTGCTCACAGCCCTAAGCTTAAGCCGGGCCGTGGTCCGCAACATCAAGCAAAATCTGTTCTGGGCCTTTGCCTACAACGTTTTGGGCATCCCGGTGGCTGCAGGCCTGCTCTACGCCTTCGGCGGACCGACCTTAAGCCCGATGATCGCCGGCGGGGCCATGGCCATGAGTTCTGTTTCCGTAGTCAGTAACGCCTTGCGGCTGCGCCTTTTCCGGCCGGACCGGCCAGCCGGACCGGCCGGGTCCTAACGGTCGCCAAGTCTCGACAAGCTTGTAATTTGACAAACCATGTCCCTGTATTTACTTACTCCTCTCACCACAATCCACCTGGAGGTTTAATCATCATGGTAGAACTCACGCAGTCCGCAAAGCAGCAGTTGGACAACCATTTTAACGGCAAGGGAGTCTCGCCCATCAGGGTGTACATGGCGCCCTCTTGCGGCGGCCCCAGACTGGCGTTGGCCCTGGATGAAAAGAGGGACAACGACAGCGTTCACGAAGTCAGCGGGTACACCTTTCTTGTCGAAGAAGAGTTGCTCAAGAGTGCCGGTGCCATCACGGTGGACATGACTCCATACGGCTTCTTGGTCACCTCGGCGGCGAACCCGGGCGGCAACGGCGGCGGGCGCGGCTGCAGCAGCAGCAGCGGCAGCGGCGGTTGTTCCTCCTGTTGATCCTTGGTTTGGAACTCTTTTAGGGAAGCATGTCCCGGGGCAGCATGCCTTTGGCGTTGGACTGACGGACTTAAATCCGCCGAGTTCGTAGGACATCTTTTAAACCGCCCGCGTTAAGGAAGTCGGACTGATGCATTGCAACACCCCTGATTTTGCCTTGACCTTTGACGACATCTTGCTCGTCCCGGCTTATTCGGAAGTCTTGCCGGACCAAGCCGACGTACGCACGCGCATCACCCCGGAGATCGAGTTGAACATTCCCCTGGTCAGCGCGGCCATGGACACGGTCACGGATGCGCGCATGGCCATTTCCATGTCCAGGGCCGGCGGCATCGGGATCATTCACAAGAACATACCCCTTGAACGTCAGAAAATCGAGGTGGAAAAGGTCAAGAAGTCCGAAAGCGGGATGATCATCGATCCCGTGACCATCCACCCCGACGACACCGTGGGCCGGGTGCACGAACTGATGAGCGCCTTTCGCATCTCCGGCCTGCCGGTGGTCAAGGACGATCATCTCGTCGGCATCGTCACCAACCGGGACGTACGGTTCGTGACGGACATGGAAACCAAGGCCGGCGAGGTGATGACCAGCGAAAACCTGGTTACCGTGCCCGTGGGCACGACATTGGATCAGGCCAAGGACCTGTTGCACAAGAACCGCATCGAAAAACTGCTGGTGGTCGACGAAAACCAGAAACTGCGAGGCCTGATCACCATTAAGGACATTGAAAAAATCAAAAAATACCCCATGGCCTGCAAGGATCCCGTGGGGCGACTGCGGGTCGGATGCGCCATCGGCGTCGGCGCCGACCGCGAAGCTCGGGTGGAGGCCCTGCTCGCGGCCGGCGCCGATCTGTTCGTGGTGGACTCGGCCCACGGACACACCAAAAACATCATCGAAACCGTCCGGGCCATCAAGGGCAGCTTCCCGCAATGTCAATTGGCGGCCGGCAATGTGGCCACCTACGAAGGCGCACGGGATCTGATCCGGGCCGGAGCGGACTGCGTCAAGGTGGGCATCGGTCCGGGGTCCATCTGCACCACGCGCATCGTGGCCGGCGTGGGCGTGCCCCAGATCACCGCGATCATGGAGGCGGTCAAGGCTTGTCGCGAGGCTGACAAATGCCTGATTGCCGACGGCGGGATCAAGTTTTCCGGAGATATCGCCAAGGCTATCGCCGTGGGCGCGGATTGCGTGATGATCGGCAGCCTGTTCGCCGGCACCGCGGAAAGCCCCGGCGAGACCATCCTCTACCAAGGCCGATCCTACAAGATCTACAGGGGCATGGGCTCCATCGACGCCATGCGCGAGGGCAGTTCGGACCGCTATTTCCAGGAGAAGTCTTCCAAGCTGGTCCCAGAGGGCATTGTCGGCCGCGTGCCCTACAAGGGCCCCGTAGCCGAAAGCATCTACCAGCTCGTGGGCGGTCTGCGCTCCGGCATGGGATATCTGGGCTGCGCCACCATCAAGGACCTGCAAACCAAGGTCCGCTTTATGCGCATCTCCCCGGCCGGCCTGCGCGAAAGCCATGTGCATGACGTGATCATCACCAAGGAAGCGCCGAACTACCGGGTGGAGAATTTTTCCTAGCACACCCCCCAACGATAACGAGGATAACGGCGATAACGGGAAGAAATCATGATCCACAACAACAACGTCATCATTCTGGACTTCGGCTCGCAATACACCCAGCTCATCGCCCGACGGGTGCGTGAAGCCGGAGTCTATTCGGAAATTCACCCCTGTACCATTACTACCCAGGAACTTAAGGCCCTTGCTCCGAGCGCCTTGATCCTTTCCGGCGGCCCGGCCGGCGTCAGCGCGCCGGAGGCGCCCGGTCTGGATCCCGAAGTACTGACTTGGGGTCTGCCCATCCTGGGCATCTGCTACGGCATGCAACTTTTGGCCAATCTCGGAGGAGGCCGGGTCGCTTCGGCCCAGGATCGCGAATACGGCCGGGCCGAGCTGTTCACTATCGCCGACTGTCCCCTGTGGGCAGGAATCTCCGGCCAGGAAGGACTCAAGGTGTGGATGTCCCACGGAGACAAGGTCATGACTCCGCCCCCGGGCTTTACCGTGCTGGCCCGCACGGACCGCGTGGACGTGGCTGCCATGGCCGACGTGCGGCGCAGGATCTACGCCCTGCAATTTCATCCGGAAGTCGGGCATACGGAGGACGGCGAGACCATCTTACGCAACTTCATTTTTCAGGTCGCGCGCCTGAAGCCCACTTGGAATATGGCCTCCTTTCTTGAGGAAAACCTGGACTCCCTGCGCAGGCAGGTCGGGGAAGCAGACCAGGTCATCTGCGCCTTAAGCGGCGGCGTGGATTCCACCGTGGTCGCAGCGATGTTGCACAAGGCCATTGGCCGACGCCTGCACTGCGTACTTGTGGACACCGGGCTGCTACGTTTCAATGAAGGCGAGGAAATCGTGGCCTATCTGCGCCGGCACTTCGATCTGAACCTGAACCACGTTCAGGCCCAGGATCTTTTCCTTTCCCGGCTCAAGGACGTCGAGGATCCCGAAGAGAAACGCAAAATCATTGGCCATGCCTTTATTGAAGTGTTTGAGCGCGAAGCCAAGAAAATCCCCGGCATCAAATATTTGGCCCAGGGAACGCTGTATCCGGACGTGATCGAAAGCGTGTCCTTCAAGGGGCCTTCGGCCGTGATCAAAAGCCACCATAACGTCGGCGGCCTGCCGGAACAGATGAACCTCCAGTTGATTGAGCCGTTGCGCGAACTGTTCAAGGACGAGGTGCGCAAGGTCGCCCTGGAACTGGGCCTGCCGGACTTCATCGTCCGGCGCCACCCCTTCCCAGGCCCTGGTCTGGCCATCCGCATCCTTGGCGAGGTCACGCCGGAGCGTCTGGACATTCTCCGCCAGGCTGATAAAGTCGTGCATAACGAACTCATGGCCTCGGGCTGGTATGCCAAGGTGTGGCAAGGGTTCGCCGTACTCCTGCCCCTCAAGACCGTGGGTGTGATGGGCGACGAGCGGACGTACGAGCACGTTATCGCCCTGCGCATCGTGGACAGCGTCGACGCCATGACTGCGGACTGGTCCAGGGTCCCTTCGGAAATCCTGGCCCGGATGTCCAACCGGATCATCAATGAAGTCAAGGGCGTGAACCGGGTGGTCTTGGACATTTCCTCCAAGCCGCCCAGCACCATTGAGTGGGAATAACGACTAGATCATGTTCGGCATCAGCACCACGGAACTGCTCATCATCATGCTGGTGGCCTTAATTGTGCTCGGCCCCACGAAACTGCCCGGCATCGCCCGCTCCCTGGGCAAGGCCCTGGGCGAATTCCGCCGCATGACCACGGACGTGCAGCGCACCCTCAACCTGGAAGCGGCCCGGATTGAGGAAGATGAAAAGCAAAAGGCCAAGGCCACGCAAAAATCAGGATCCCCAGACACTTCTCCAGATAAACCCGCCGCTAAACCGACGGAGAAGCCACCAGAGAAGCCCACAGAAAAGCCCACAGAAAAGCCCGCGGATATGCCCACAGAAAAGCCCACAGAGAAGCCCGCGGATATGCCGCTGCCTGATGTCGAGCCTCAGGCCCCATACACCACGCAGCGGACCGCCGAATCAACTCCCGCCGCTGCTGTGCTGCAGATCACCCCCACGACCAAGGAAAAGGCATGAGCGACGGGACCATGCAACAGGAACAGAAGCAGCCAGGGGAATTGAAGGAAATGGCGCTCATGGACCACCTGAGCGAGTTGCGTGGTCGCCTGATCAGGTCGGTTGTGGCGGTAGGGGTGGGTTTTCTGGTCTGCTACGCTTTTCGCAAAGACCTTTTCAACATCCTGATGAAACCGCTCCTGGATGTCCTTCCTCCTGAAAGCCATCTGATCTATACTTCCCTGCCGGAAGCTTTTTTCATATACGCCAAGGTCGCCTTTGTGGCCGGATTCTTCCTGGTCAGTCCCTACATCTTTTATCAGATCTGGCAGTTCATCGCCCCCGGCTTGCACAAAGAGGAACGCAAGCACATCATTCCCATTTCCTTCCTCTCGGCGCTGTTTTTCGTATCCGGGGCCCTGTTCGGCTATTACGTCGTCTTTCCTTTCAGCTTCGACTTTTTCATGGGCTATGCCGACGAGATGATCAAGCCCATGCCCAGTCTGCGCGAGTATTTTAACTTTTCCCTGAAACTGCTTTTCGCCTTCGGCATAATTTTCGAACTACCCCTGTTTATCTTTTTCCTGGCCAGGCTGGGACTCGTCACCGCCGCCACCCTGCGCAAGGTACGCAAACACGCCATTCTCATGATCTTTGTCGTGGCCGCCATCCTGACACCCCCGGACGGCATCACCCAGATCCTGATGGCCGTCCCGCTGATCATCCTCTATGAAATCAGCATCTACGTGGCCCAGATCTTCGGCAAGAAAAAGCCGTCCCCGGAGCTGGAGGCCCAGGAGACAGCGTGATGGTTAAGTCCGTGCAAAGCATGACCGGGTTCGGACGCCTGCATCGCCAAGACGACGACTGGGAACAGACCTGGGAAGTGCGCACGGTGAACAGCCGATATCTGGAAATCAAATGGCGCATCCCCCACTCCTGCCGGAGACTGGAAAGCGAATGGGAAAAGCTGGCCCGGATCTATCTGGCCCGTGGACGGATGGACGTCAGCCTAGATCTGCGCCTGCTTACTCCTGAAACGGCTAGTCCGAGCCTGGACAGGGCCCAGGCCCTGGGCATGCTTGACCAGTTGCGGCTTTTGGCCGAATCCCAAGATCGACGCTATCATCCTGATTTCAACTACTTGCTGTTAATTCCCTCCTTGTGGCGGGACCCCGCCAAAGACCTGCCCCCGCGTCTTGTCCAGGATTTGACCGCAGGACTGCGTTTGGTCCTGGAGGATCTCCGTCAGGCCAGGATCAGAGAAGGCGAGGCCCTGGCCGCGGACATCTCGGTGCGATTGGATCAACTGACGGAAATCATGGAGCGGATTGGCTCCATGACGCACGATCTCGCGCCCAGACGCATGGAAAGCCTGCGCACGAAGGTAGGCGCCTTGCTACTCAAAATCCAGGGGAAAAACGTGGATGAACTGCGTCTGCTCCAAGAGCTGGCGCTTCTTTCCGACCGCTTGGACGTCAGCGAGGAACTGACCAGGCTGGCCGAGCATCTGCGGGAGGCCCGACGCATCCTGAACAGTACGCCGGATCCCGGTCGGCGGCTGGACTTCCTCTTTCAAGAATGCTTGAGAGAGATTACTACCTGCGGAAACAAGACGCAGGATGCCGGAGTCAGCCGCCTTGTGGTTGAATTCAAGACGGAACTGGAAAAGTGCCGCGAACAGGCCCAGAACCTGGAATAGCAATCTTCCTTAAACCATCCGCACAGGAATGAGTTCATGTCCAAGACAAGCCTTCTAAACATCGGCTATGGCAATTTTGTCGTCAGTTCGCGAATCATATCCATCACCAACCCCACCTCCTCGCCCATGCGCCGCCTGCGGGAGGAAGCCAAGGCGGACAAACGTCTCATTGACGCGACCCAGGGCCGCAAGACCCGCTCCATCGTAGTCACCGACTCCAACCACGTCATCCTTTCCGCCATCCAGGCCGAAACCATCGGGCAGCGCTTCGTCGTCAAGGAGGACGAACCGGAGGAAGAAAAATAACGTGGCGAGAAAGCGTTCGGGCCTGCTCCTGGTCATCAGCGCGCCCTCGGGCACGGGCAAAAGCACGCTCATCCGCAGACTGTGCGCCGAATTCCCGCGTCCGGCCTTTTCCGTCTCCTACACCACCCGCGCGCCAAGGACCGGCGAAGTCAACGGCCGTGAATACCATTTCATCTCCCAAAAGAACTTCGCCTCGCTTCGCGAACAGGGCGTCCTGGCCGAATGGGCCGAAGTGCACGGCCAACACTACGGCACTCCCCGGCCCGCAGTGCTGGACATGCTCGCCCAGGGGCGCGACGTGTTCTTCGACATCGACGTCCAAGGCGCGAGACAGTTGCGCGAGGCTTTTCCGCAAGGGGCGTTCGTGTTCCTCCTGCCGCCCTCAAGACCGGCTTTGGAAGCCCGGCTGCGGGGACGGGGCACGGAAGACCCCGGAACCCTGGCCCGAAGGCTGGGCAATGCCCGCATGGAAATCGAGCAGGCCGACTTTTTCGATTTCCTGATCGTCAACGACGACTTGGAACAAGCCTACCAAGAACTGCGCACTGTTTATCTGGCCGAGGGACTGCGCTCACGCTGCAATCCCCACCTGAACAAAACCATTCTGGCGACCTGGGACGAAAATGGCTGAACTTGTCGTGGCCCTGGACTTTCCGGAACTGGCTTCGGCCTTGAGTCTCGTTAAACGTCTCCAGGACCGGGTGACGTGGTTCAAGATCGGTCTAGAATTGTTTTCGGCCTGCGGCCCCGAAGCCGTGCGGCAGGTGCATTCCCTCGGAGGCAAAGTCTTTTTGGACCTGAAACTGATGGATATCCCCCGTACGGTCCAGGCCGCGGCCACGGTCGCCACGCAAATGGGCGTGGGCATGTTCACCATTCATCTTTCCGGCGGCAGGCGCATGGTCCAGGCCGCGCTGCAGGGTCGAGATCAGGGGATCCTGCCGGGCAATCCACCGCCGCTGGTGTTGGGCGTGACCCTGCTCACCAGCCTGGACCGAGCGGAGATCAGTTGGATGGGCGATCACGAGCCGGACAAACTGGTCCTCCAACTGACCGATTCGGGACGACAATGGGGAGTGGACGGCGTGGTCTGCTCGGCCCGGGAAGTTGGTCGAATCAAGGCGCTCGGGGGGGGGGCCTGCGTCTGCGTCACGCCGGGCATCCGCATGAGCGCCGCGGATGACGACCAAAGCCGAACCGCCACCCCAAGTTCAGCGGTCGCTGCGGGATCGGACTATCTTGTGGTGGGCAGACCCATCACGGGCGTACAAGACCCTTTGCGGGCGGCGATGACTTTTCTTGCCGCCATGGATTCGGCGGCTCCAGGAGACTCGCACCATGACTAAAGAAACCGCAAAAACAACTCCGAAGGAAAAAGAAAAGATCAAGGGTATTTTTTCCATCCAGCAGCTGGCCAAAATCGGCACGGGGACCACGCTGCGCAAGTCCATTCAAAAAGCGTACTGGTTTTGCAAGGAGCTTGACAACGGAACCGTCGAGATCCAGCCCTTGAACATGAACTACGTTCCTTCCGGACCGAAAAAAATCATCACCGTGGACGAGCTTCTGGATAAATTTTCTCCGGAACCCGAATTTTACATCATCACCGTAATGCCCAAGATGCGTGAGCTGGAAAAGACCATTGCCAGGGCCGACCGGCATAGAAAAAACAAAGAGACGTTCAGCGCGGAAATGGAGTACGGCAAAGCCGTCCAGGTGGATGAGGAAAACGTGCGGGCCAATTTCGGGCTGGGCCTGACCTATCTGGAACGCGGCGCCAAGGACAAGGCCCAGAACATTTTCGAGCGACTGATCAAGATCGAGGCGGCCTATGGGCAGGAACACAAGCATCTGTTCAATGAATTCGGCATCAGTCTGCGCAAAAGCAAGATGAGTGACCAAGCCCTTGAATATTATTCCAAGGCCTTGAATCTAACCAAGAATGATGAAAACCTGTATTACAATATCGCCCGGGTCCATTTCGACCAGCAGGATTTTGAGGGTACGGTAGAATATCTGAAAAAGGCCTTGGAGATCAACCCAGCCATGGAAGAAGCTGCAAAGTTTTTTGAATTTATTAAATCCAAGGGATTGCTCAAGGAGTAGTCTCCTCCCTCTAAGCGGAGTGCAAAGCCATGTTTTTCTCCCAAGGACAACTCTTCCTCCAATCCTTGTCGGAAATTCGGCAGGATCTTCCGGTTTCCCCAGAGTTTTTTCAACGGATTTTTTCGGCCACCGGAGAAAACTCCACCATATCTATGGAAGCCCTGGGCACCGTGATGGAACAGGACCAGGGGCTGACCGTCAAGGTGCTGAGCATGGCTAATTCGGCCTACTACGGCTTGCAGTCTCAAGTCGCGTCGGTCAAGCGCGCCGTGCTGGTCCTCGGATTGAAGGAAGTGCGCAAGCTGTTGTTGCTGATGAGTATCCGGAGCCTTGAAAACAAGTTGAACCCCGCGAATCTGAACATCGCCGCCCACTGGAAGCACCAGGTGGACGTGGCCCATGTGGCGCAAGCCCTGGCCGTGCAATTCGGAACAACGGATCATGACGAGCTTTTCACGGCCGGCCTGCTGCACGATCTGGGCAAGCTGATCACCGCCATCCATCAACCCGGTCATTGGCGGACCGTCCAAAAGCTGGCCAAGGAAAAAAACATCCCTTTGCACCAAGCCGAAGAGCTGTATTGGGGCCTGGATCACGCCCTGATCGGTGCCATGACCTTGAAAATCTGGTATCTGCCTGCCTCCCTGACCGAGCCCATCAATTGGCATCACAACCCCGACCTGGCCCAGGAACATGCCCCCCAGGCCAGGCTGCTCCGCCTGGCCGATGCCTTGACGCACATGCATTTTAAGGCGTCACGCGCCGTTGCCGGCAATGACGGTTTGGAGCAGGACTTGAAAAGCCTGGATTTGTCGCCTCAAGCCTCCAGCCTTGCGGCCCAAGAAATTTTAGGCAGCGACAAGCCCGCTGCTTTTTTACGGAGCCTGGGCCTTTTCACTTCAGCGGCACCCTGAGATCCGGCTGTTTATGGCGGTTGCATGAGGAGTGTCTCCCAAGTAGACTGTACTTTGTTTTTCAGCGTTGGCGCAAATTCCCTCGCCGGCGCTAAAAAGCAAAGCGCAGCTTGCGCATCCGCCGCATATGCTAACCAAGGAATTCGATCCAAGGGGATAAACTCCCCAGGCACTCCTCATGGCCCCGCATTCGCCGCATTCGCTATTGCCCCACTTCCCTGACAAGTCCTGGAAATTTCGTTCTAAAGCCCCTGCAGCGGCCCTGGAGCACAAGCTCTCGGATTCCCTGGAAATTTCCCCGTTGCTCGTACGCCTGCTCTGGGCCCGCGGCTTACGCACGGCGGATGACATGAATCTGTTTTTAAGCCCCGGCCTGCGCCACTTGGCCAGGCCCGACCAGTGGTCTGGCTTAAATCATGCCGCCCAGGTCATTGCCGGGGCCATGGCTCAAGGTAAAAAAGCCGTTGTCTGGGGAGACTACGACGTAGACGGAATCACCAGTACCGCGTTGCTTTTGCTGTTTTTTCGCGCCAGAGGCGTTTTTCCCGAGCACCACATTCCCCACCGCCAAACCGAAGGGTACGGCTTGAACATTCCGGGGATCGAAACCCTGGCCGCCCAGGGGCTTAAGCTTTTGATCACGGTGGACTGCGGCATCGGCCACCCCCGGGAAGTGTCCAGGGCCAAGGAACTGGGAATGACCGTGGTCATCTCGGATCATCATCTGCCCGATGCAAAACTGCCTCCAGCCGACGCGATCCTGAACCCCAAGCTGGGTTCTTGTCCCTGCCCGCACCTTGCCGGGGTGGGAGTGGCCTTCCTGCTGGCCGTCGTGCTCAACCGGCTCCTGCCTGGTGAGCACTTGGACATGCGTGGGTTTCTGGATCTCGTGGCCCTGGGCACCCTGGCGGACGTGGCCCAATTGACGGGGCAAAACCGAATTCTCGTCAAAAACGGCTTAAGCCTGCTCAAGGAGGGAAAACGGCCGGGCATCCTCGCTCTCAAGGAGGTCTGCGGCTACAAGCCCTCGGCCGTCCTGGACGAGGATCGTGTCGGCTTTGGTTTGGCCCCGCGGATCAATGCCGCCGGCAGGCTGGGCCATGCGGACACGGCCCTGCGGCTGCTGCTTGCCGAGGACCTCACCAAAGCCAGGGAGTTGGCTAAGGAACTGGACTCGTACAATACCAAGCGCAGGTCCATTGGCAGGGAAATCTTGAGCCAGGCGCAGGACATGGCCCAGGGTCAAACGGACCGCTTCGGACTGGTGCTTTACGCCCCGGACTGGCACGAAGGCGTGATCGGGATTATTGCCTCCAAAATTGCGGAAACCCTTTATCGTCCGACCATTATCCTGACCGAGGACGAAAGCGGCCATCTCAAGGGCTCGGGCCGCAGCATTCCTGAATTTTCACTTCATGAAGCGCTTGCCGCTTGCCGGGAACTGCTCACGGGGTTCGGCGGGCACAGTCAAGCGGCCGGTCTGCGCCTGGCCAAGGACAACCTGGAAGCTTTTCGGGCGCGTTTCGACGCCCTGGCGGGCAAGGCCTTTGATCATCAAAAACCCAAGCCCACGCTTCTGCTGGACGCGATTCTGGGGTTTAACCACGTGGACTATGATCTGCTCAAGGAATTGGAGCTTTTGGCTCCCTTTGGTCCGGACAACCCCAAGCCGGTGTTTCTTTCGCCACAGGTCAGCGTGCGCAACCGCAAAATCGTGGGTACTGACCATGTTT
This sequence comes from Desulfonatronaceae bacterium UBA663, assembly GCA_002299865.1. Taxonomy (GTDB): domain Bacteria; phylum Desulfobacterota; class Desulfovibrionia; order Desulfovibrionales; family Desulfonatronaceae; genus Desulfonatronum. The sequence continues at coordinate 21,937 of DBNV01000078.1, forward strand.
TTCTGGACTTGCGTGACGACGAGGCCGGAGTGACCTTGCGGGCCAAGGCTTGGAATCAGGCCCAGGCCCTGCCGCAAAGCGTGACGGGCAAGATCATGCAGCTGGCCTATACGCCCAAGTTCAACGAGTTCAACGGCGTAACAAGCATTGAGTTGGCCTTGAGGGATTGGTCTTGGCAGGGATCTTGATTACATGAGGCTCCTGCAAAAAGTCACGCCATGCCAAAGTCAGGGTGGAAACACGTCCGTGAGGACGGCCCGTTTATCCAGATCAGTCCGGCCTGCCGACCGGTGGTCTTGTCCCGGCGATAGGAAAAAAAGGTGCCAGGCAGGCCGTGGGTGCACAGATCCACGGCGAAGATGCGTTCAGGCCGCAGCCCGGCCTGGAGGAGCTGATCCCTGGTCAGTCGCCATAAATCCATGGTTTTGGCGACAGGATCGAAATATTTCCCAAACCCGGCCCCCCACTCCAAGTAGAAATTGACGAACTCGGCGGCTCCCGGCCCCAGGCTGGGGCCGCGCACGGCAAAGACCTCGCCGGGAGCAACGGCGCAGGCCGCGCAAAAGGCCGCCACGCCTTTTTGCGGGAAGTCCCGGCGGTTGCCGCGCCATCCGCAGTGCAGGGCCGCCACGTGACGGCCGCTTGCATGGGCCAGGAGGATGGGCTGGCAGTCCGCCGTCTTCACGGCCAGGACCAAACCCGGCCGGGAAGTGACCAGGCCGTCGGCCGCCACCTCGGGCGAATCCGTGATGAGGCCCGGTTCCGGCTCGATCAAAACGTCCACGCCGTGCACCTGCCTGGCCTCGGCCCAGGCCGTAAATCCCAACGCTCGTTGCAGACCCGCACGGTTGGCGGCTATGGCCTCACGCTCGTCGCCCACTTCCCAGGACAGGTTGGCCTCGCCGAATGGTCCCCGACTCACGCCGCCCAGCCGGGTGGTGAAGGCCGCCCGCACGTGCGGCAGCCCTGGAAAGGCGAAGGGGATGACGGTCATGCTCACGCTTGGATGGTTTCCGTATCCGTGCAGACCAGCCGGACCGGCTGATCGTGCAGCTCGCGGGGCAGATGCTCGACGATCTGGAAGTCGTAGGCTAGGCCGATGATCAGGGTGTTGGGCTTTAGCCGGGGCAGAAGGCGATCGTAATACCCGCCGCCGAAACCCAGGCGAAAGCCCAGACGGTCAAAGCCTGCTCCGGGCACAAGGACACAGTCGCATCCCCGGGGATCAACCAGGGGGCACGACCGGGGATCGGGCTCCGGGATGGCGTGCGCTCCGGGTCGCAGGTCCTGGACGGACCGGAATGCATAGAGGTCCATCTCCCCGGGGCGGGCAGGACGACCTCGGGGGGCCAGGACCCTGGCCCCCCGCGCCCATAATTCATGGATCAATCCCCAGGTGTCCGCCTCGTTCTGGAAGGGCAGGTAGACCAGGACCGTGCGCATGGCCTCCCAGCCGGGCACGTTGCGCACCCTGTCCTGGATCGCCAGGCTTTGCCGACGGACTTCGTCCGGAGACATGCTCCGGCGCCGGGCCAGGAGTCTGGAGCGCAGAGACTTTTTGGCGCAGCTACTCTCCATGTTTGGCGAAAGTCTGGTTTGCCTTGTTGCGCACGCAACACTTGATTGCGGTGCAGTGCTGTTCTGTCGCGATCAATACCGATAATACTCCGGCTTGTACGGTCCTTCCAGGGGCACGCCCAGATAGTCGGCCTGGGCCTTGGTCAGGACCGACAGCTTCACGCCCAGTTTGTCCAGGTGCAGGCGGGCCACCTTCTCGTCCAGCAGCTTGGGCAGCACGTAAACCTTGCGCTCGTACTGGCCGGGGTTGGTCCACAGCTCGATCTGGGCAATGACCTGGTTGGTGAAGGAGGTGGACATCACGAAGGAGGGGTGGCCCGTGGCGCAGCCCAGGTTCACCAACCGGCCCTCGGCCAGCAGGATGATCCGCTTGCCGTCCGGAAAGACCACGTGATCCACCTGGGGCTTGATGTTGATCCAGGTCAGGTCGCGCACTGACGCCACGTCGATTTCCAGGTCAAAATGGCCGATGTTGCAGACAATGGCCTGGTCCTTCATGGCCTCCATGTGCGCCCGGGTGATCACGTCCCGGCAGCCCGTGGCTGTGACGAAAATATCCGCCATGGGCGCGGCCTCCGTCATGGTCGTCACTTGATAGCCTTCCATGGCCGCCTGCAGGGCGATGATCGGGTCGATCTCCGTGATCAGCACCCGGGCGCCCAGCCCGCGCATGGCCTGGGCGCAGCCCTTGCCCACGTCGCCGTATCCGGCCACGACCACCACCTTGCCGGCCACCATCACGTCCGTGGCCCGCTTGAGGCCGTCGGCCAGGGATTCGCGGCAGCCGTAGAGATTGTCGAACTTGCTCTTGGTCACGGAGTTGTTGACGTTAAAGGCCGGGCACAGCAGCGTGCCGGTTTTTTCCATCTGGTAGAGCCGGTGCACGCCAGTGGTCGTTTCCTCGGACAGGCCGCGCACATGCGCCATGAGCTTGGGATGTTTTTCGTGCATGACCTGGGTTAAATCCCCGCCGTCGTCCAGGAGCATATTCGGGGTCCAGCCGCCGGGCCCGTGGATGGTCTGGTCCACGCACCACCAGTATTCCTCTTCGGTCTCGCCCTTCCAGGCGAACACCGGGATGCCTGCGGCGGCAATAGCCGCAGCAGCGTGATCCTGGGTGGAGAAGATGTTGCAGGAACTCCAGCGCACCTCGGCCCCCAGATGGATCAATGTTTCAATAAGCACGGCGGTCTGGATGGTCATGTGCAGGCATCCGGCGATGCGCGCGCCTTGCAGGGGCTTGGACGGACCGAACTCGGCCCGCAGAGCCGTCAGCCCGGGCATCTCGGTTTCTGCGATCTCGATTTCTTGGCGGCCCCACCTAGCCAGGGAAAGGTCCCGGACTTTATGGTCCGGGAGATTGGCCGGAACTTTGGTCATGGCGATTCTCCTTAATAGGCGTGAATGAATAATGTCTTGGCGGATGATTGTTTTGTAGTTGTCCTGAAAAGACGCCTCAAATCAAGGCAAA
>DBNV01000078.1:25330-29451 GCA_002299865.1 Desulfonatronaceae bacterium UBA663
CGCATACTATCTCAAACGCAAAACAGTGCGCGCATGTCCGCGTTTGAAAAAGACGAGAAAAACCTATATCTCCCGGCTGGTCAAGGCCGCAAGCAAAAAGGGGTCAACCCCGATGGGATTGACCCCTTGATGTGCATGGGGTGGATGACGCGACTTGAACGCGCGGCCGCCTGGGCCACAGCCAGGTGCTCTACCTAACTGAGCTACACCCACCGTAAAAATAAATATTTAGCTCAATTTACTCGCTTCAGTCAAGGGGCTTGTCCTTGTAGCGGCCATGCGCAAGGATTTCTTTCATCAGCCCCATGACCTGATCACTCTGCACTGTTTTTTGGAGAACAGCCCAATGGATAAACTGATTATTGAGGGAGGCGCCCCCCTGCGCGGCCGGGTGCGGGTCAGCGGCTCCAAGAACGCGGCCCTGCCCATTCTTCTGGCCTGCCTTCTGCCCGAAGGACCGGTGCACCTGACCAATGTGCCGCAGCTCAAGGACATTGCCACGACTTTGGATCTGTTGCGGCTTCTGGGGTGCGAGACCCAGCAGGACGACGCCGCCGTGACGGTCTGCGTCGGGCCGGATCTCAAGGCCGAAGCACCCTACGACCTGGTGCGCACCATGCGTGCCTCGGTCCTGTGCCTAGGTCCGCTTTTGGCCCGGCTGGGCCGGGCGGTGGTGGCCCTGCCCGGCGGTTGCGCCATCGGCTCGCGGCCCGTGGACCTGCATTTGCGCGGTCTGGAGCGCATGGGGGCGACGTTTGACCTGGAAGCGGGCAATATCATCGGCCGGTGCAAACGGCTCAAAGGAGCGCACATCCATTTCGACTTCCCCACTGTGGGCGGCACGGAAAACCTGCTCATGGCCGCCAGCCTGGCCCAAGGAGAGACGATCCTGGAAAACGCGGCCCGGGAACCGGAAGTGGTCAATCTGGCCGACTTTCTGAACGCCTGCGGGGCGCGCATCGAAGGCCACGGCACGAGCATCATCCGGGTGCAAGGCGTGGACGGGCTGACCGGCGGGCCGTGCTACGGCAAGCCGTTCTACGGCGATTCGTTCCGGATCATGCCCGACCGCATCGAGGCCGGCACGTACATGGTCGCGGCGGTGATCACAGACGGAGAACTCTACCTGGAGGAGTGTTCTGTCAGCGATCTGGACGCCGTGGTGTACAAGCTGCGGGAAATGGGCGTCTGGATCCAGGAAGGCAAAACCGGAGTGCTGGTCAGGCGCGGCGCCGGATTGGCAGGCGTGGACGTGATGACCCAGCCGTTCCCAGGCTTTCCCACGGACATGCAGGCCCAGATCATGGCCCTGATGGGTCTGGCCCAAGGGTCGGGAATGATCAAGGAAACCATTTTCGAGAATCGCTTCATGCATGTCCAGGAACTGGTGCGCATGGGCGCCCAGATCAAGCTTTCCGGGCAGAACGCCCTGGTCCGGGGCGTTGATCGTTACGTAGGCGCTCCGGTGATGGCTTCGGACCTGCGGGCCAGCGCCTCCTTGGTTCTGGCCGGTTTGGCGGCCAAGGGCACCACCGAGGTGCGCCGCATCTACCACCTGGACCGGGGCTACGAAAATCTGGAGACCAAGCTGACTCGGGTTGGAGCGCGGATCAGGCGGGAAGCGCAGTAGAACGCCTGGCTCCACTTAGGCCCCAGCCAGGGCAGATTTGTTCTCACGGCTGGTTCACCCTTTTTTGTCGGCTCGAAACTCCCTCGCTGGCCTCGTAGCATCAGGATGTTGCACAATGAAAACAAGAAGTTGCGACAAAATGCTTAAGCAACGGCCTGATGAACGATGCCCAGCTCGGTCAGACAGTCGATCCAGCCAAAACGGGGCAAACCAGCCTTAATATTTCAGGCGGTTAGATGAGAACAAAATTGTCCTGGCCCCGCAAGCACGCCTTGACGCCGGGCGCTGTGCTGATTACAAAAGAAGGTTTCGCTCCCGTAGCTCAGATGGATAGAGCGATCGCCTCCTAAGCGATAGGCCGCAGGTTCGAATCCTACCGGGAGCACCACCATTACGACAAGCCACTGCTAAAAAAACAGTGGCTTTTTCATCCCTAAGCAGGCCCCCGTCCTTTGACCTTTCTAAGGTTACTAAGTAGAAATGTTCAGTTTATCTTAAATATGTCACACCCATCAGGAGAACGAGGCATGTCCACGACCCAGGAAAAGACTCCCCTCGCCGAAAGAATCAAAGTGGAAGTCGGCTCGGAGTCGCGCCGGCTTTTTGAGAAAATCATGGAACAATGGCGGCTGATCGCCGGCCTCGTGGGAATATTCCTCGTCCTGGCCGCCGCGTACGGCGGCTACAGCGCATACCAGGAACGCAAGCTCACCCGGGCCGAACAGGAACTGAGCCGCATCGTCTTGGAGACTCCGGGACCGGAGCGGCTCGCCGCGTTGATAAACCTGCAAGGCGCCTTGCCCGAAGCGTTGTTGCCCCGGTACTGGCTGGAATCGGCCAAGGCCGCCCAGGAACAGGAAAACTGGGCCAAGGCCATGGAGTTCTGGAAAAAACTGGCCGAAGGCGGGCCGGACCACTGGGCCTTGTTGGGTCAACTGGGTTACGGTGCGACGCTGTTGCGCCTCGGAAGGCCCCAGGAGGCAGTGGAAGAGCTGGAGCGTCTGCGCGCACGAGCACCGGAAAGCATGTTGCCGGTGGTTCTGCTCCAACTGGCCGAAGCTGCGGAAACGGCCGAAGATTGGGAGCGGGCCCTGGCCGCGTATGAGCAGCTCAAGGCCATGGACGGCGCGGGCCAGCCCGGGTTCCTGAATTTCAAAGCAGCCGAGATCCGTCAGCACCTGGAGGGCGACGGATCGTGACCCTGCGCGTCCTTGCGGCGAGCCGCTTGCGGGCTGCCGGACACCGCCGCAAGCAGGGCACAACATGGACATTTTGCTGACTGCTCATGCCGGCGAGAAACACCTCCTCACTGGGCAACGAAGCCATTGTCCGAGGAGCTTGGGAAGCCGGAGTCGGATTTGGATCCTGTTACCCGGGCACGCTGTCCTTTGAGATCCCGGACACCTTTTTTGCCCCGGCTGCCGTTCCAACCGAAACGAACAGGACAACCGCTGCTCTGCCCGACTGGCCGGGCTGCCCTGTCTGGAGTCCTTGTCGGCCCAGGAAATAAAAGACATGACCAAGGCGGCCATGGAGCTTTCCAGTGCCTAGTGAACAACCCGTGATGTTGCGGACTACCGCCAGGGACAATCTGGCCGTCTACCTGAACACCATTCGCGAGATCCTGGCCCAGTTGCGTCCGGACCTGCCCCTGGAAAACAGCCTGGAGGCCGTCTTGCGCATCCTGTCCCAGAATTTGGGCTACGTGCGCAATTTCTTGGCCATTTGCGACGCGCATTCCCGCAGCCTGAAGCTTAGCCTGACCCATGGGCCGGGCAAGGCGGCCCAGGTTTCCTATGCCGAAGGCCAGGGCGTGACCGGCCGGGTGCTGACCACTGGGGAGGTAGTGATCGTGCCCCGGATCAGCGAGCATCCGGACTTCCTGAACCTGGCGTTCGGCAGGTCGCCTGTGGAGATGTCCAGCCTGGCCTTTGTCTGCGTGCCGGTGGTGCATGAGGCCCATGACGGCGAAAAACGGGAAATCCTGGGCGTGCTCAGCGTGGATCTGCCCACGGTGTCGCAAGATGTTCTGGAAACGCACCGGCAATTCCTGGAGGTCATCGCCGGAATCATCGCCCAGCAGGTGGCCCGCCTGCAGGAAGACATGGCCAGGGAACAGCATCTGCTCTCCCAGGGGCTTTCCATGGCCGAGCCGGGTTTTTCGCCGCAAAACATCGTCTTTGTCTCCAAAAGCATGCGCCTGGTCCTGCAGCAGATTTCCCAGGTCGCGCCGAGCCGGGCTACGGTGCTCCTGCGCGGGGAATCCGGCACGGGCAAGGAACTGCTGGCCGAGGCCATTCACAAGGTCAGTCCCCGCTCGAGCAAGCCCCTGGTCCGGCTGAACTGCGCGGCCCTGCCCGCAGAACTCGTGGAAAGCGAGCTGTTCGGCTATGAAAAGGGAGCGTTCACCGGCGCGGTGCAGAACAAGAAGGGCCGTTTTGAACTGGCCCATCAAGGGACCTTGTTCCTGGACGAGATCGGCGAACTCAGC
>DBNV01000078.1:29795-30466 GCA_002299865.1 Desulfonatronaceae bacterium UBA663
GCCAAGGTCCTGCGGGCCGTTCAGGAACGCGAGATCCAACGTCTGGGCAGCGAACAGACCATCAGTGTGGACACCCGCCTGATCTGCGCCACGAACCGCTCTCTGGAAGAACTGCTGGCCGCCGGGAAATTCCGGAAGGACCTGTTCTACCGGATCAACGTCTTTCCCGTTTACGTGCAGCCCCTGCGCGAGCGCCGGGAGGACATCCTGCCCCTGGCCGAGCATTTCCTGCACCTCTTCGCCCAGGAGTACGGCAAGCAGATCAAGCGTATCTCCACGCCGGCCCTAGACCTGCTCAACCAGTATCACTGGCCGGGAAACGCCAGGGAGCTGCGCAACTGCATAGAGCGCGCGGTGCTGGTCTGCACCGAGGAGGTCATTCGCACCTACCACCTCTCTCCGACCCTGCAAACCGCCGAAAGTTCGGCCACGGACACCAATTTGTCCTTTGGCGAGGCTGTGGCCAAGTTCGAGCAGGAGATCATCGTGGACGCCCTGAAAAAGGCCAGGGGCAACATGCTCCAGGCGGCCCGCGATCTGCGCATCAGCTACCGCATCGTGAACTACAAGATCAAAAAGTACGGGATCGACCCCAAGAAATTCGCCATGCGCTCCGCCGGGAAGTAATGCCATTTTCAAGGCGATAATAGGTGTTCCTTTCCCAACCGGGT
>DBNV01000078.1:30829-35939 GCA_002299865.1 Desulfonatronaceae bacterium UBA663
TGTTCCTTTCCCAACCGGGTGTCTGCCGACCTGCCGGTAGGCAGACAGGACTGATTCCAGCATGGCGCGATAAAATGTTCGGACGTAAGCCCGTCAGCGTGAAAAAAGCAGGGGTTTTCCCGGGGCGTCCTGAAGGCGGTAGCCGCGGGATTCAATGCGCTCGCGCAGATGGTCGGCCTCAGCAAAATTTTTCTGTCCGCGTGCGGTTTCGCGCAAGATCAGTAATTCCCTGACATCCGCCGGAAGGTCTTCCGTCCTGCACGGCAGGGAGGACCAGTCCAGGAGCCCCAGCACCTCGTCCAGGTCGCGCAACAACTCGATGCAGGCCGAGGCTTCGGCCGGATTCAGCCGGTTCGTGTTGATCGCGGCGTTGACCTCCTTGCAGAATTTGAACAGATCCGGCCAAAACAGGGGCAGGTTCAAGTCGTTTTCCATGCAGTCCGCAAAGGCTTTTTTCACGTTGAAAAGCGCCTGACCGGTGTCCGATCCGACCTGGTCGCGGCTTTCGGACCGGGCCAATAAGAGCAGGCGGATCAAGGTCTGTTGGAAGCGCCGTCGGTTTTTGTCCCACATGGAGATGTTTTCCCGGGAACATTGCAGCGGCTTGTGATAAGAGCCCGAAAGCAGCCAGAAGCGCAGCGTCTTGGGATGGACGTCGCCGTCAAGAAGACTCGTGACGGCACCGGACTGGCCGGGCGGCAGACAAACAGCGGCCTGGGCCGTGATCCATGCCTGGGGCTGAAAACCGGCCCCCAAGCGCCAGATGGCCGATAGGTTGTCCAGATGCGGGAAGCGGTGCGTCTCATCGGCCAGGACCAAGTCCGGACCGGCGGCTGGCGACTCCAGGGCCGTGCCGGCCATTTGCAGATACCAACTGGGACGGACGTTGCCCCATTCGGTCTGCACGAAATAACCGTCCTTCAGGTCCGCCAGGGACATCCGCTTGAACAGGGTGAAATCCCGCGGATTGTCCTTGACGTAGTCATCCAGATCCACGGTCATGCCGGGCCGGATTTTCTCCAGGTCGATCCCCAGCAGGGAGCCGTATTCCTTGTCCCGGAGCACGTCGAAGTACACGGAACGCAACTTCTCATACCCCAGGCCCTTGCTCAAGAGTTTGCGACAGGCCTGCAGCAAGGTCGGCAGGCACTGGCCGGCCACGACGAACCGGACCTGGTCGCCGACGCCCAGTAACGCGGCCAGCTCACGCATCCGCGCAAGGCCGTCCTGGCCCGCTTCCTGCAAAGACTGGCCGGCCGCCCTGGCCGTGGAAACAGCGCGGTCGTCCAGGTCCGCGACGCCGACCGCCACGTCCGTACGAACGCCTTTCTGGCGTTGAAACCGGGCGGCCGCATCCAGAAGCACGATGCGTCTCCAGGCCGCGGCATCAGCCCATTGATCCAGTCCCGGACCGGGAGTAAACATGCGCAACAGATCCTTTTCAGGGCGCAAGGTCACGTTGATGCGTTTTTTCAGGTCGTGCACGCGCAGCCCCTGTTCCCGAGGCTGGGCGAACAACGGGGTGCTCAAATAGCGGATGCCTCCGTCCGGGAAGATGATCACCACCAGGCCGCTTTCCAGGCTTGAGGCCAGTTGCAGGGCCCCGGCCAAGGCCGCGCCCGAACTCATGCCGGCGAATATGCCCTCCTGGGCCGCCAGCTTGCGGCAAAGCTCAAAGGCCGCCTCATCCTCCACGTTGAGGATCATGTCCGGCGCGTGCTTGTCGTAAATGCCCGGCGGATATGATTCCTGCATGTTCTTCAGACCCTGGATCTTATGCCCGATATAGGGCTCCACCGCCACGACGCGAACCGCCGGACTGAGTTCCTTGAGGCGCTTGGTCAGGCCCATGACCGTGCCGGTAGTACCCAAGCAGGCCACGACATGCGTCACCCGTCCCTCGGTTTGGTCCCAAATCTCCTGGGCCGTGGTCCGGTAATGGGCCGCAACGCTCGCCGGATTGTTGAACTGGTCCATGAGCACGTAGCGTTCGGGCTCTTCCCTGGCCAGCCTGTAGGCCTCTTCAATGGCTCCGTCCGTGCCAAGATGACCGGGGGTCAGACGAATCTTGGCCCCGTAGGCGAGCATGACCCGCTTGCGTTCCTCGGAGGCGGACTCCGGCATGAGCAGCAGCAGAGGATAGCCTTTGACCGCGCAGACCATGGCCAGGCCGATGCCGGTATTCCCGGAGGTGGCCTCCAGGATCATCTTGCCTGGGGTCAGACGACCGGAGGCTTCGGCCTGCTCGATCATGGCCAGGGCCACCCGGTCCTTGATAGAACCGCCGGGATTGTTTTCCTCCAGCTTGACCACGAGGCGCACGTGAGGAAAAGGATTCAGGCGTTGCAAAGCAACCAGCGGGGTCCGGCCGATCAGGGAAAGGACATGGGGATGAATCATCGCGAAAACAGCCCGTAGGGGTACGAAAGGGTCAGAGGTAGTCCTGGTCAATGGCTGCGGCGCCGTCGGCGTTGATCATCTTGAGGAAACGGCTCATGCGTTCATCCACGGGTACCACCGGAAACTTGCCGCGGCAGTTGTCGCACTGCGCCAGAACCGGCTGGACCGGGGAGGTCAGGGGCCGTTCGCGACCGCAGTGCGGACAGGGATAATAATAGACCACGTCCATGCGCACGGGCTTGACCGGCAGGATCACGTTGCGTTTGGCGCTCATGACTGCTGGCGCGCAACGGTTTTGGCCAGGACGGGTTGCGCCGGGAATGCGTCCGCAGGGATCACCGGACAATGGGCCCAGAGCCCGTCCAGGTTGTAAAACCGCCTGCTGTCTTCCTGGAAGATGTGCGCCAGCACGTCGTTGCAGTCCACGAGGATCCAGTTGGCTTCCCGGTATCCCTCCATCCCCAGGTAGGCTTGGTCGGATTCGGCCAGGTTCTTGAGCAGCCAGTCGGCCAGAGCCTTGGCGTGACGCGCGCCCTGGGCCGTGACAATGACCATGGCCTCGGCCACCGAAGAGGCGCCGCTCATGTTCAGGATGGCGATGTCCTCGCCTTTTTTGTCCTTAAGCCATGCGGCAATGGCCCGGGCCTTGAGGGCCGTGGCCGGGGGAAGAAAACTCTTTTGTATCGGCTTGGATGAGGATGATTGCATTTGTCTCCCAACGGGGCTCAACGGGGCTGATTATCATGAGAATTATTTTTAAGACAACCTACTCCGGTCCGCCTGCCCTGACAAGTTCGGATCCCGGATGAATAAACGATTGAGGACGTGCCGATGAACGACGGCGACGTTCTGCGACTGTCGCCCCATGCGACTTGAGGTCGGTTCAATCCTTGCAGAGCGTTTCTTTGCCCGGCGATAAAAAAACCGGACAGGCCTGACGAAAGCCAGGTCTGTCCGGTAAAAAATACGCCACGAGAGGGGTTTTAGACCTTGCTCGCAGGGTTCTTGTCGGTCTTGGCCTGCTCTTTTGGTCCGACCTCGATCTCCTCCGGCTCGGTGGTGGCCTTCTTGAAATTCTTGATGGCCCGTCCCATGCCGGCACCGATCTCAGGCAGCTTGTTCGCTCCGAAGATGACCAGGATGACCACCAACACCACAATCAGTTCTGTCATGCCTATGCCGAACATGCGGATTCCTCCTTAGCTTAAACGACAATGATCTTATTACCTGGGGCAAGGCAAGAGGTCAATCGTTTTTTGCATCAAAAATCGGTTCGTTAGGCGATTGGCAGGCGATCAGGCCTAAAGGGAAAAAACCGCTTGGCCATTATTTTTGCTTGTGGTAATTTGTCCACATGTTCGCGTGTTCGCGCACGTCGGCCGACGGGCCGACAAAGCAAAGCATCCATGGCATGACGTTGGCATGACGTTCAAAAAGATCCTGCCCTTCCCTGCCAAGGCCTGTTCTTTTTTCGTGCATGGTCGTTGTGTTGCGCCGAAAACCGGGCAGACCCCCGGGGAAGATGAACGGCAGTGCCGGGTGTTTGAACTCTGGGAACGCTTGCAGGACAATGCCTTGGACATGGCCGAAAAGTGGCGTCTGAACGGAAACCAGGCCGTGCAACTGGTGGCCGGCAGCCTGGAGCAGGCCCAGGATTTGGGCCGGCTTTGCGCGGGCTACCGGGCCGACGGCACGGACGACGTCCTGGATTGCATCTTTGCCCACGAACATTTATGTATCCAAATCCTGCCCCCTTGCACCGGCGTTTGCCCGCGTTTTCAAGCGCGGTCCAAGCCGGTGTCGGACCTTTTTCATTAGAGACGCGGTACGTATGATCAATACATCCCCCGAAACCCCGTTTTTTTTGTGCTTTCCGGCACTGGATCCCAGGACGGTCCGCACCGGAATGCCCCGGAATGCCCCCAGAATGCCCAGTAGCGCGTTTTTTTTAAACCCCGGTGTTCCGGACAATGCTTCGCCGCAGGCCTGGAGGCCAGACCATCTGCCGCTGACCAAGGATATGGTCCGGGCCTTTCTGCGCGAAGCCGAGCGTTTCGCCCAGGAGCACGGCAAGGCCGGTCCCGGCTTGGCCGGGACCATGCATAAGGAAGATTTCTACACCCGGACCTCTTTGGCCATCCGCGCCCGACTGACCGAAGCTGTGACCCTTAAGGAAAGCGCCAGGAACCAGGCTATTTGGGCGCAGCAGGTCTTGTTGCTGGCCTGGCAGCTTGAACAGCAGGCCTTGGAAATCCAGGCGCTGCAGCAAGCCGTCCGCAAGGGCCTGGACGATCTAGCCAGAGTTCTTGGCCCCGGGGAAGTGGATGAGCCGGATGACGGTTTGTTTGCGACGGGAGAGCTTGACCTGCCCGATGACGATCCACGGGAGATGCCATGGCGCATGATCCTTGAAGCCATGCTGTATTTCACGCCGCCTTGGGCGGTCCTGGTGACGGGCAACGGGGAAATCCGTGCGGCCTTCGAGGAGTGGCCCGATCTGTCCATGGGTACCCCCGCCGAGACTGTTCCGGCGGGGGTGTGGCGGACCATCGAGCCCTTGGTCGCCTCCGGCGTGGGGCGGCTGATCCATGGTCCGGGATGGCGGCTTGCGGGCCGGACGCGATGTCCGGCGGACAAGCCCTGGCTTGAACTATCACGCCTTGCGCTGCTTCTCGCGCCGCACGGATAGGCTTTACGCCGGGCTTTACGC
>DBNV01000078.1:36290-36938 GCA_002299865.1 Desulfonatronaceae bacterium UBA663
GCCGGGCTTTACGCCGCTAAAACACCCCATGATGCATTATCCGTTGCGAATCGTGACTGATCCCGGCTTGCGTGGCTTGGTGTTGGACTGCGACGGCGTGATCCTGGATTCGTTCCAGGCCAACACGGTCTTTTACAACACCCTGCGGGCAGCCGTCGGTCTGGGCCCTATGGAGCCGGAAGACGAAGTTTACGTGCATGCCCATGCCGTATCCGATTCCGTGCGCAGGATCATTCCGGCAGAGCATCTGGACAAGATCGAAGCCGTCAAGCATAGTCTGAACTATGCTGACCTGGCACCCTACCTGCGCTACCTGCGGTTGGAACCGGGGCTGGAGTCCTTTCTGCTCGCGGCCCGGGGCAAGGGGCTGCGGCTGGGCATATGCACCAACAGAACCGACACTATGGACTTCATCTTAAACCATTACCATCTGAATCGCTTTTTCGAAAGCGTCGAGACCGCCGCCACGGTTGCCTTTCCCAAACCGCACCCCGAAGGACTGCATAAAATCATGCGCTCCTGGGGTCTGGAAAGGAAACAGGTCGCTTTCCTGGGCGATTCCGCAGTGGACGAGCAGACCGCCTCTGCTGCGGGGGTCCGTTTCTGGGCCTACAAGAACGAAACACTGCGACGTGATCTTTTTGTTCC
>DBNV01000078.1:37312-41479 GCA_002299865.1 Desulfonatronaceae bacterium UBA663
AACGAGCCGGATCAACGAGGAGGATGAATGGGCATCTTGGCCAATTTCATTGAAGCGGTAGCCTTTGTGGTCAACGCCGGCTTGACCATCTATTTCTGGATTGTGATCATTGCGGTGCTGCTGTCCTGGGTCAACCCGGATCCTTACAATCCCATCGTGCGCGTTTTGCGTTCCCTGACCGAACCGGTTTTCTACCGGATCAGGAGATTGCTGCCTTTCACCGTGGTGGGCGGGGTGGACCTCTCTCCGGTGGTGCTGTTGCTGGGAATTCAATTTGCCAAGATTTTCATTGTCAAGACCTTGTATCAGCTCGCCTCCAATGTCGGAGGGATCTAGGCGCCCCGCCGCCAAATCACCCTGGCCGGCGGCATGACCGCCAGACGCGAGAGACTGCGTATCGTTGCATGAGGATGAGCCCGCCTGGGACAAATTGATCCTAAGGGGGCCGGTAACTGGTCACAAACCTTAAGGAGCGACGCTCATGGAACAGCACGAACTGGATCTCATTGCCCGTCTTGTACAAACCGATGCGGACCTTGGCGAGTTATGGAAGGCCCATCAGGAATATGAAAAGCAGTTAGCCCGGTTCGAAGGCAAGCCGTATCTCTCCCCTGCGGAAGACGCGGAATTGAAGCAGATCAAGAAAATAAAGCTCGCCGGAAAGACGAAAATCCAGGCGATTCTGGACAAGCATCAATAATCGGAGGCCAACAATGGAACAGACGGGGGCGCAAATTCTTCTGGAATGCCTGTTCCGGGAGAATGTGGACGCCATTTTCGGATTTCCCGGCGGGGCGGTCATCGACATTTACCATCATCTGCCGTCCTATCCCGCGCTACGGCACTACCTGGTCCGGCACGAACAGGGCGCCATCCACGCGGCGGACGGATATGCACGGGCCACGGGCCGCGTCGGCGTCTGTCTGGTCACCAGCGGTCCCGGGGCTACGAACACCGTGACCGGGATCGCCACCGCCTATATGGACTCCATTCCCGTTGTCATTCTCACAGGCCAGGTCCCCACGCCCCTGATCGGCAACGACGCCTTCCAGGAAGTAGATATCGTCGGCATCTCGCGACCTTGCGTAAAGCACAACTATCTGGTCAAGGACGTCCGGGACCTGGCCTGGATCATCAAGCAGGCTTTTTACCTGGCTCGAACGGGGCGCCCCGGGCCGGTCCTGGTGGACCTGCCCAAGGACATCCTCCAGGCCAAAACCGTCCCCAATTATCCGGAGTCCATCACCATGCGCAGCTATAATCCGCATCTGGAGCCCAATCGACGGCAGTTGCGCAAGGTCGCGGGCCTGTTGCAGGACTGCAAACGCCCCCTGTTCTATTCCGGCGGCGGGGTCATCTCAGCTGGTGCTTCCGAGGAATTGACCTGGCTTAGCCGCAATCTGGGCATTCCCGTGACCTCCACCCTGATGGGTCTGGGGGCCTTTCCCGGCGATGATCCGTTGTGGCTGGGCATGCTCGGAATGCACGGCACCTATGCCGCGAACATGGCCGTGGGGCATACGGATTTGCTGCTGGCCGTGGGCGCGCGGTTTGACGACCGGGTCACCGGAAAAGTCAGTTCCTTTGCTCCGGCCGCCAAAGTGGTGCATATCGACGTGGACCCCACCTCCATCCGCAAGAACGTGAACGTGGACGTGCCCATTGTCGCGGATTGCCGCCTGGCCTTGAAAGGACTGCGCGACGAAATCATGGCCTGTGCCGAAGAAACGGACTGGCCCGCCAAATACCGGCCTTGGCTGGAACAGGTCCAGACCTGGCAACGCGACCACCCTCTCCAGTACGTCTTCAGCGAGGAACCCATCAAACCGCAGTTCGTGGTGGAAAAGATCTACGCCCTGACCAAGGGCGAGGCGATCATCACCACAGAAGTCGGCCAGAACCAGATGTGGGCTGCGCAGTTTTCCCGTTTTCACCGCCCCCGCACCTTTCTCACCTCCGGCGGGCTGGGCACCATGGGCTACGGCTTCCCGGCCGCCATCGGCGCCCAGGTGGCCTTTCCCGACAAGCTGGTCATCGACATCGCCGGCGACGGTTCCATCCAGATGAACATCCAGGAGATGGCCACCGCGGTCAGCTACAACATTCCCGTAAAAATCGTGATCCTGAACAACGGTTACCTGGGGATGGTCCGCCAATGGCAGGAGTTGTTCTACAACAAGAACTACTGCGCCACCTGCATGCATGCCAATCCGGATTTCGTAAAACTGGCTGAGGCCTACGGCGCGACCGGGTTCCGCGTGACCAGGGCCGGCGACGTGGAGGATATTCTCAAGCAGGCCTTTGCCGCGCCCGGCCCGGTGATTGTGGACGTGATCGTGGCGCAGGAAGAAAACGTTTATCCCATGGTCCCGGCGGGCGCGGCCCTGACCGACATGCTGCTGGTGTAGAGGGGAGGAGCTATGCGACACGTATTGTCCGTGCTTGTGGAAAATGAGCCGGGGGTGCTTTCCCGCGTGGTGGGCCTGTTCAGCGGACGGGGCTTCAATATCGAGACCCTTAATGTCGGCCCGACCCAGGAGGAGGGCTTGTCCTTGATGACCATCACCACGTCCGGCGACGAGGGCATCATCGAACAGATCGTCAAGCAGTTGCGCAAACTGGTGACCGTGGTCAAAGTGGTGGACTTGACGCACCTGCATTCGGTGGAACGGGAAATGGTATTGATCAAGGTCAACGCCGAGGACGCCGGACGGGCGGAAGTCTTGCGCATCGTGGACATTTTCCGGTGCAAGGTCGTGGACGTGGGGCACGACGCCTTGACCCTGGAGATCACCGGTGATCAAAACAAGATCAAAGCCATCGTCAATTTGTTGCAACGGTTCGGAATCAAGGAACTCGCCCGCACCGGGACCGTGGCCCTGCGCCGCAGCATGCAGATGGATTGAAAAATCGCCGCAACTTTCCGGATGAATGTGGCAAATGGTCCCATTTAGGCCCAAAATTTGTGTCTAGGCCATGCTCAATCAACACACATCGTGAACAGATAAGGAGAACTCATGCGCGTTTACTATGAACAAGACGCTCCTCTGGAGACGTTATCCGGAAAAACCATCGCCATCATCGGCTACGGCAGCCAAGGGCATGCCCACGCCCTGAACTTGCGGGATTCGGGCTGCAACGTCATCGTGGGCCAACGGCCCGGAGGGGAAAATTGGCGGTTGGCCAAAGAACACGGGTTCGAGCCCATGAGCGCAGCGCAAGCCGCCAAGACCGCGGACCTGATTCAAATCCTGGTCCAGGACCAGTATCAGCCCAAGGTCTACGCCGAGGAGATCCTGCCGCAGCTTGTGGCCGGCAAGACGCTGGTTTTCGCCCACGGCTTCAACATTCATTTTCATCAGATCCTGCCGCCCAAGGACGTGGACGTGGTCATGGTGGCGCCCAAGGGTCCCGGACATTTGGTGCGCCGAGAATACGAACGCGGCGGCGGGGTGCCCGCCCTGGTGGCCGTGCATCAGGATGCTTCCGGCCAAGCCCTGGCCAAGGCCTTGGCCTATGCCAGGGGCATCGGCGCAACCCGCTCCGGGGTGCTGCAAACCACCTTCAGGGAAGAGACGGAAACGGATCTTTTCGGGGAACAGGCCGTGCTCTGCGGCGGGGTCAGCGCCTTGATCCGGGCGGGTTACGAGACCCTGATCGAGGCTGGTTATCAGCCCGAGGTGGCCTATTTCGAATGCATGCACGAACTCAAGCTGATCGTGGATTTGCTCTATGAGGGCGGTTTCAAGAAAATGCACCATTCCATCAGCGATACTGCAAAATACGGCGACTTAACCCGCGGCCCCCGGCTGGTGGACGCCCGGGTGAAGCAGGAAATGAAAAAGGTCCTCGGGGAAATTCAGCAAGGCCACTTTGCCAGGGAATGGATCCTGGAGAACCAAGCCGGACGTCCCAGCTTTCTCGCCCTGCGCCGCCAGGTGGAGGAGCATCCCATCGAGAAGGTGGGCGAAAAACTGCGGGGGATGATGGCCTGGCTGAAGAAATAGGCTTATCGCCATCCTGTTTCGTAGTGCGGACAAACAATGCTGTAGTCGGGCTTGGAGTGCATCCTGCCCTGCCTTCTTCAAGAGTTATGTTGAGATAGAGGGATTGAATTGGGAACGGAACAAGGCCAAAGGTGGAGAACCGCTCCAAAAAAGAAAGCGG
>DBNV01000081.1 GCA_002299865.1 Desulfonatronaceae bacterium UBA663
GGAATGGCCGCGTGATCAGTTTCCGTGAAACTTCAGCAATCTATACACGACGTCGAAAATCCTTCCTGCATTTTCGACGTTTCGGCCAACGGAAAAGCGCGCTTTTCCGTTGGCCTCCAGGCGATCTCACGATCTCGGGGTGACGTCCTGTCACCCGCATACGCAAAGTCTTTCGACGTTGCGTATAGTTTTGCAACCACCAAGCTATTTACTCCACGATTCCCGCCAAGTAAACTAGCGCGAACACCTGCGTGAACGACACCTGCGCGGACAAAGCCTAAAGCAAGACGTGGATGAACGAAGAGCTGTCACGCCCCTGTTCCAGCGACGGACACAGACCAAAAAAACCGCCGACATGTTTCGGAAGCTTAAAGCTTAAAAGCTTAATAAAATGACCGACCGCCGCATCAGCACGGATGACGCCCTGAAGCTCTGGCAGGAGAAGGATGTCGTGGAACTGGGCGACCTGGCCCATGCCCGGAGGATGCGCATGCATCCGGAGCCCATGGTCACCTATATCGTGGACCGGAACATCAACTACACCAACGTCTGCGTGTCCGGCTGCCGATTTTGCGCTTTTTACCGCCCTCCGGGCCACCCGGAAGGCTATGTGCTCGGCATGGACGAGTTGGCCCGCAAGGTTCAGGAAACCCTGGACCTGGGGGGGGGGCAAATTCTTTTACAAGGCGGCATGAATCCGGATCTGGGCCTGGATTTCTACGAATCCATGCTCGGTTTTCTCAAAAAATCCTTTCCCCACGTGGCGGTGCACGGCTTTTCCCCACCGGAAATTATTGACTTGTCCGAACGCTCCGGCCTTTCCGTGCGCACGGTCATTGCCCGGTTGATCGACGCCGGCCTGGATTCCATCCCCGGTGGAGGCGCGGAAATCCTGGTGGACCGGGTCCGCCGGGAAATCTCGCCCCGCAAATGTTCCGCCGACGCCTGGCTGGACGCCATGGTCCAGGCCCACGAACTTGGCTTGAAGACCACCGCGACCATGATGTTCGGGCACCGTGAGGATATTCGAGACCGGCTGGAACACCTGTCCCGACTGCGTGACGTGCAGGACAGGACGGCTGGCTTCACAGCCTTTATCCCCTGGACCTTCCAACCCAAGAACACCCAGCTCGACGCCCCGGAAGCGTCCTCGGCCGAATACCTCAAATTTTTGGCCATAAGCCGCCTGTTTCTGGACAACATCGCCAACGTACAGGCCTCGTGGGTCACCCAAGGCCCGCATATCGGCCAGATGGCCTTGCTTTGGGGGGCCAATGACTTCGGCTCGACCATGATCGAGGAGAACGTGGTGGCCGCCGCGGGCGTCCATTTCCTGCTGCCCGAGGAAGAGCTGCGCACCCTGGTCCGCGGAGCCGGATTCGAACCAAGGCGAAGGCGGATGGATTATACCTTGGAAACGTAACGACTCAACAACCGAAGGGAGACGAAAAATGACCTTTGAAGCCCTGGAACGCATTCCTCGATCCGAACTGGAGCTGCGCTGGGAGCGCTGCCGAGCCCTATTGCGGGAACTGACCCCGGAAGCCGGAGGCCTGCTCGTTTTCTCAAGAATGAACATGTACTACCTGAGCGGGACATGGCCCAACGGCGTGTTCTGGCTGCCCTTGTCCGGAGAGCCATTGCTCCTGGTCCGCAAAGGACTGGAACGAGCCGGATTGGAATCGAGCTGCGCCAACATCCTGGAGTACCGCTCCTTCCGGGATCTGCCGGGCCTGATCAGTGATACCGGGGCCCCTCTGCCTTTGACCATCGCCGCAGAAATGGGGGGGCTGTCATGGTCTTTGGGACAAAGCCTGGCCCGCAGTCTGGATGCACATATCTTCGTAGCGGGCGATGCGATCCTGCACCGGACCCGCTCCGTAAAAACCGCATGGGAGCTGGCCAAGATGCGGCTTGCCGGAACGCGACACGACATCTCTTTGCGCAACCTCCTGCCCTCGCGCATCGCGCCGGGAATGACCGAACGAGAGATCGCCCATCGCGTTTGGGAGGTCTTTTTCAGCCAGGGCCACCAGGGCCTGATGCGCATGCAAACCTTTGGCGAGGAAATCTTCCTGGGCCATGTGGCCGCCGGAGACAGCGGAAACTACCCCAGCGTGTTCAACGGCCCTCTAGGCCTGCGCGGCGAGCATCCGGCCGTAACGCACATGGGCTATGCCGGCAAGGTCTGGCAAAAGGACGAACCTTTGACCCTGGACGTGGGGTTCATCCTGGAAGGCTACCACACAGACAAGACCCAGGTCTACTGGCCCGGCCCGAAGTCTTCCCTGCCTGACCAAGTCCTGCGGGCTCACGAATTTTGCATTCAGGTGCAGGACTGGTTGACGGAAAACATTATTCCCGGAGCGGTCCCCAGCCGCTTGTTCAACCATTGCCGGCAGTGGGCGGACAGGCTGGGCTGGGCCGAAGGCTTCATGGCCTTGGACAAAAACAAGGTCCACTTTTTGGGCCACGGCATCGGCCTGGCCGTTGATGAATGGCCGGCCCTGGCCAAAGGTTTCGACATCCCTCTGGAGGAAGGCATGGTTCTGGCCCTGGAACCGAAGATGGGCATCCGGGGGCTGGGCATGGTCGGCGTGGAGAATACCTTCGAGGTGACCAGCGCTGGAGGCCGCTGCCTGACCGGCGCTGACTATTCCATGGTCTGCCTAGGTTAAGGGCAATCCCGCCTTAAGTTCACCTTAAGGGCAAAACTGCGCGGCGCTCCCGCAGCATGCGCAGTCCTTCCTTATCCCTAAAGCGGTCATATCCCCGCCCTGCCCGGCCCGAAGGTTTCTTTCCCAACCGCCACAGCCCAGCCCACCATTTCGACACTCAGCCAGTCGATCCCCTTGACCTCTGGGACAGCCCCTCCCTTTGAGCCAGTATTGAAGGATGGCCGCATCTACGCCCGCGGGGCCTCAGACAACAAGGAAAACCTCTTCGCACTCCTTACCGTGGTGGAGGCCATGCTCAAGACCACCGGGGAATTGCCGCTGAACCTGAAATTCCTCTTCGAAGCCGGCCTCGAGTTCCCTATGATGGAGAGATCTGAAGTTTCACGTTTTTTTTC
>DBNV01000085.1:0-8046 GCA_002299865.1 Desulfonatronaceae bacterium UBA663
AGATCAGCTTGTTGGTCCAGCCCTTGAGCTGCCGCCCGCTGGCCGGGTCGAACAGATCGCCCCGAGTCTTTACAACCTTCTCCGCCCGCGGCTCGTCCACCTGCTCGATGGTCTGAAATGGCAGCACCACATTGCAGACCTCATTGGTCTTGCCGTTCCATACCAGCTCGACCTCGCGCTTCTCCTCGAATAACAGAAAGCGGTACTTCTCCGGCAGGGCTTGCCAGCCTCCAGCAGTTTCATGATGTCGCGAATTTCGTTGTCGGTCAACTTCATGATCCACCTACCAAGTGCGCAGATTTTGTGTTTGGGCCATGCCTAGAACAATAGCCTTTTTAAGGCCTCTGTTCTAGGCATGATCCATAAGTATTATGCCTGTTCCTGGCCAGTTACCCTTGATCCGGCATGTGCCTCCTGTAGAACGCCAGAAACTCCGTTGGCGAGGAAACAAACGCCCCCCGGCAAGATTCAGCCGGGAAGTGCGCTAAATTGCCGGTGACGAGGCACGCTGCCCGAGCAGAGATGGCAACTTCCAGAAAAGGCTCGTCATCGGGATCAGGCAATGGGTGTTTGAGGGGAGAGGCGGAGACAATTGTCCCGCGATACTTGATGAAGTCCAGAATTGCCGTAACTTTTCCCTGCTCGAGTCTAAACTTCGGGCGAGCAAGGACTTCCTGATATTCCGTGAGAATCCTCGCGTCGAGGACAAGGGTCAACTCCCCGGACGACACCATGCGGACAATTTTTCCACAAGGCCCGAAGGGCGAGAGCAAGCCGGCAACAAGGACGTTTGTGTCCAAAACGATGTTCATTGCGTACGCTGGCCACGAACCGCCTTGATTTCCGCGTCGATCTCGTCAAGCGGAATGCGGTCCGTCCCTTGTTCAACCGAACGGCGCTGGAGATAAGCCGTGGCTTCAACGGCCCGTGCCGCGCGAAACGCCGAGAGGGATTCCTCGAGATTCGCCTCGTTGATCGCCGCAAGGATGGCAATGGGCCGGCCATTGCTTGTGATAATCATCTCCCGCTCTTGCGGGAGCTCTTTCCAGATTTTCGCGGACTGACTCCGTAATTCCCGTACGCTGAGAAATTTCATGACAACCTCCATTCGGTGAACATTCGTGCATACTATCGTGTACCAAAATGTCGCTCAATGTCAATTCGTGATAAGAATCAATTGATGACGCTCGTCCATTTTTACGCAACTGATTGAGTGCTGTTGAATTCAGTTGTTGAGCCTGTTTGACGAACCGAGCGCCCTGGATTAGTATTACAATTCAAAGAAACATTATTCTTTTTGAACAACAGCGGACAGCAAATCTCATCTTCCGTCTACAATCAATCGAACAATATCCAACATTTTTGCGAGGAATACCATGCGATCATTTCTCGTTCTCCGACTGCGAACCACTTTCACCCAGACAGCTGCTTTTTTGACAACCCCGGACATGGTCCAGGAGGTCTACGGCGTGCCCGTGGACATTCTGAAGCATCAAGGCCAGATCCTGGTGGTCCCCAAAACGGTTGGCTTTTGAAAACCCGCATCAAGGAGCAACAATATGCACTGCACATTGACCCAGGATCAGATCGACAAGGCCGTGGCCTTTCACGGCCATGAATGCCCGGGCCTGTGGATCGGCCTGCGGCGAGTCAACCATGGAATCGCGGACCCGGCGCTTTGCCGGTGAGACATACTGTATCCCCTGCTTTGAGCAGGTGGAGCAAAAGCGCTGAGGGTTGCCAGGGTTGTTTCAATCATCCGCGGGCACTCCTACTCCAGCCCCCGGTCCCCCTCCAGTTCCATGCGGGCCGTAAGGTAGCCCAGGATATCCTTCAAGGAAACGATCCCCTCCAGGCGGCCGCGTTCGTCCACAACCATCATCCGGCTCTGACCCGTGCTGTTCATCCTGGCGAGCACCTGGGTCACGTCGTCGTTCGGGTGCACCGCGTTTTCCGCTGAACAGCGCTTCATGATCTCGCCGACCATGATCTTTGGCCATTTGGCCCGGTCCACCGCGCCCACCTGGCGGGTGGTGATGCAGCCTTGCACCTCCCGGCCGTCCATGACCGGAAACATTTTATGATGATATTTATAGACATAGTCGTCCACCAGTTCCTGCAGGCTGAGTCCACCCGGAACCGTGACCGGCTTTTTCATCAAGTTTCGGATGGTTTTCCCTTCCAGGGCCGACTTGAGCACCACCTGCTGATACGAGCTTTTCGCGGCAAAACGAATGAACATGCCGATCAATACGTACCATACGCCCCCCACCAAATTGCCCGTGAGCATGTTCAAAAGGCCCAGTCCAATGAGCACCAAACCGAACATGGAGCCGAAATTGGTGGCCACGCGCGTGGCCCAGCGGCGGTCTTTCTTCATCTTCCAGAGCACGGCGCGCAGGATGCGGCCTCCGTCCAAGGGAAAAGCCGGGATCAGGTTGAAAATCGCCAGGATCAGGTTGACCAGGGCCAGATACATGAACACGCTGGTCACGCCCTGGTTCCACCCCATGTCCAAGCCCGCTTGGTAGACAAGATAAAAGCACAGCATTAAAAACAGGCTGGCCAGGGGACCAGCCACGGCGATCCAGAACTCGCTCCGGGGGCTGTCCGGCTCCTCCTGCATTTCGGCCACCCCGCCGAACACGAACAGCGTGATGCCCTTGACCTGCACGCCCAGGCGCCTGGCCACCCAGGAATGCCAGAATTCGTGGAACAGAATAGAGAAAAACAGACCAAGCGCCCCGATCACGGCCAATTTCCAATAGTCAATGGCCCTGAGCCCTTCGAGATGATACGGGAAAAAACCCACGGCCAGGGACCAGACCACCAGAACGGCAATGATCAGCCAACTGGGATCCACCTTGATCTCGAAACCGAACACCGTAACCAAGCGAATTCCTTTCCCGAACATGACCGACCTCGCGCATTGACTTTTTTAATGATGGCGAAAGACGCCATTGTCTTCCGGAAGACTTATCGCCTTATACATAACGTCGAAAATTCGTCCAGTATTTTCGACGTTTCAGCCCCCAAAGAAAGCACGGTTTTCCGTTGACCCCTTTGTAACGGCCTATTTTCTCCAAACTCCGCCCAAACGCCCGGACGCCGAGAAAGGCCTCGTAATGTTCAATCCACTCAGATTTCCGTTAAGGGTGTACGTGGAATTTTCCAGGCGGTTCCAGTCCAGCATCACCACGCCTTCGGCCTCCAGGGCCACCAGCCCGCCAGCCCGGATCGAAGTCAGGGTGAGTCGGTTTCCTTCCAAAAACGCCTCAATGTGAACGTTCGTGGCCAGGATTCCCGGCGGAATGATCAGCAGGCCGGGAACATGCAGTGCGATCTCTCCGCTGTGCGGCGGACTGTTCAAATCCGCCCACTCCACTCGACCCTCGCCTTGCACTAAGCCCTGCACGCGTTGTCCGGGCAGCAGCCGTGCCAAGTCTACACCACCGGAAAAACGCAAGATTTTGTCCCAGCTCATGTCCACCATAAGTGTCGGTCCGGTCACGGCCTGCATGGTCACGGGCCGATCAGCGCCAAGCCGAATGCTCAAATCCTGAAAAGACAGCCTGGTGGCATCTAAAAACAGATCAAAATCGTTATAAGTAATCCGGGACAAACCGCGATCCCCCACGGACTGCCACGTCCATGAACTATTGGGCAGGTGCCCGAGGGTCGCACGCAAAACCTGGGCCCAGACAATCTCTCGCGACAGAAAAGCGGTGACCGCGAAAGCCAAGACAAGCAGCAAACCCACGGCGAAAATCGTGCCGGGCAGGCCCAGGCGACGGAACAGACCGCGTTTTTGTCCAGCGCTTTGCTCAGGATGCATGGTCGGAGTCATGTGTGAGTGCGAGTGTGAGTGTTCAGGAAGAGATCTTCGTAAACTCGCTCATGATCTTGCCCGAGACAACCTTTTGCGGCCGGACGCTAAGCAACTCCCTGGGGCTGACCTCCCTCTCGCCAGGCTGCACTTGGCAATCGACGTAATATTCACATTTGCCGCGCACCGGATCAAGACCCTCCACCACCATGCGCAGTTTAGGCAGTTTTACCAACCTGCCGACAAATTCAGCCTTTTTCTTGCGGACCAGGGCACGCAACGCCGCGGCCCGTTTCCGGCGCAGCCCCTCCGGGACCTGATCGGGCCACCCGGCCGCCGGCGTGCCCGGCCGCGGCGAATACGGAAACACATGAGCATAGCTTAACGGCAGGACCGAGCAACATGCCAGGGTTTCCTGAAAATGGACGTCCCCTTCTCCCGGAAAGCCGGTGAGCAGATCAACGCCCAGGGCAAACAGCGGCCAGGTCCAGGTCAACTCTGCACAAAAAGACGCGATGTTTTCGGGAGCGCAGTGCCCGCGGCCCATGCGCCGCAGCACCTCATTGCTGCCGCTTTGCAAAGACAAGTGCAGATGCGGACAAAGCATCCGCGACGCGGCCAAGGTGTCCAGGGCCTTGGCATTGAGCATGGCCGGGTCCAGCGAACTCAACCGAAATCTAACCCGGCCCGCCCATTGCGTTATAAAAATCCGCTCCAGCAGGCGGATCAGGTCCCAAAGATCCATCCGGGGTTCCAAATCCCGGCCGTAGAGCCGCAGATTGATCCCGATCAGACTCAGTTCCCGGAAACCCGCCGCCAGGAGGCGCCCCACTTCTTCCACCACGGACTGGGGAGCGCGGCTTTGGTGCGTACCCCTGGCCAGGGGTACGATGCAATAAGTGCAGCCGTGGGAACAGCCGTCCTGAATTTTGACCTGGGCCCTGGCCCGGCCAAAATTCCGCACACCCTCCAATACCATGGGGCGAGGCGATGGCCCCGCTGCTTCGTCTGGATCCGTCAGCAACAGGTCCGGCCCGGCCCGGAGCGCTCCCCTGTGGGCCAAGCCGAGCACCCGGGTCACTCCGTTCAGGCGAGACAGTTCCAGTGCATGGGTCTGGGCCGCGCATCCGGAGATCACAATCGGCGCGCCGGGCGCGGCGCGGTGCAGGGCGGCCACGGCCTTGCGTAAATCCACCAGGGCTTTTTGAGTCACAGCACAGCTGTGTACCAAAACCACCTCGGCCCACTCCGGCTCGGACATGCACCGATGCCCCAAACGTTCCCAGTCCTCCCGAATTACCTGAATCTCGTACTGATTGACCTTGCAACCGAGCGTGAAAAGGAAAAAACGCATTACCCCTTCTCTCCGATCACCGCGCCGGCCAGCACTTGGCCTTGTCCCGAATAGATCACGGCCAGTTGTCCGGGAACCGGGAGGTCGCTGGACGGCGGCAATGTCAGCCGCGGCCAGGATTGCAGAATCTCATCGACCGGGCCGATGGCCGCCGGTTGCTGGCGATAGCGGGTCTGGACGTAGAGGTCCTGCGGCCAGTCGGCCATGGGCACGAGCAGGTTGATCCGCTCCAAAAGACACGACCCGCCCCGCAAATCATGGCGCAGACCGACCACCAGCCGGTTGTCCCGTCGATCCTTGGACAAAACGTACACCGGCTCGCTCCAGGCGATGTTCAATCCTCGACGCTGACCAATGGTATATTTCCATAAACCTTGATGCGTCCCGATCCTGGTTCCATCCGGCAGGACTACGGGGCCGGGGCTTGCGACCGGCTCGGCCCCGCGGGCCCCGACAAAATCCCGATAATCGCCGGGAATGAAACAGACTTCCTGGCTTTCCTCAGGCAACGCCGGAACAAGCCCCATCTTTTCGAGCAGGGGCAAAACATCACTTTTAAGTCGGGTCGCTAGAGGAAAGGCCGCATGGCGCAGTTGCTCCAAGGTCAGCAACGCCAAAAAGTAGCTCTGATCCTTGCGTTGATCCGCGCCGCGCCACAGTTCTGGCCCGGCCCAGCCAAGCCTGAGCCCGGCGTAATGCCCGGTGGCCAGGGTCTGGGCCCCGTGCGTGCGGGCGAAATCCAGAAGCAAACCGAATTTAATCCGGGCATTGCACCAGGCGCATGGATTGGGGGTCAATCCGTCCAGATAGCCCCGCGTATAGGGGGTGATGACCAGTTCGTCAAACTGGCCACACAGGTCGGCGATCCGCAGTTCCACGCCGAGGATGCGGCAGTTTTCATGCAAGACGGCGAGGATGTCGTCCGGGGTCTTTCTGGCCAGGAAGGCATGGACTGCCAGGGGGGCTTGGCCCGCCTGCCGCAACAGTGCCAGGGCCAACAGACTGTCGCGGCCCCCGCTGACTGCGACGGCAGTGCGCATGGAATGTGTTTACTCCCTAAGGCATGGACAGAGTCGGAAGGTTTTGCTCCAGGACATGGGCGGCCTGCAGAAGCAAGCCTTCGCTGAACCTTGGACTGATGACCTGCAACCCCACGGGCAAGCCGCTGTCGGCACCCAGCCCCACGGGCAGGCTTAAGCCGGGCAGACCAGCCAAATTCAGAGGAATGGTGAAGATGTCGCTTAAATACATGGTCAAAGGATCATCCAACCTCTCTCCCAGACCGAAGGCCGTTGTCGGGGAAACCGGACCGCAGAGCAGATCGCATTTTTCAAACGCCGTGAAAAAATCCTGCTGAATCAGCCGGCGCACCTGCGCGGCCTTTCTGTAGTAGGCGTCGTAATACCCCGAGGACAGGGCGAACGTACCCAGCATGATCCGCCGCTGGACCTCCTCGCCAAAGCCCTGACTGCGCGAAGAGCGGTACATCTCGATCAGTTCCTTGGCCCGCCCGTCACGGAAGCCGTACCGGATGCCGTCGAAACGAGCCAGGTTGGAGCTGGCCTCGGCCGTGGCCACAATGTAGTACACCGCCACGGCATAAGCCGTATGCGGCAGAGACACGGGCACGCACTTAGCACCCAGGGCTTCGGCCCGGGCGACCGCCTCCCGGCAGGCTGCGGCCACTTCCGCGTCCACGCCCTCTCCCCAGTATTCCTCGGGCAGGCCGATGGTCAGCCCGGCCAGATCCTCGCGCTTAGCCAGCAGGGCCGGGTAATCCGGCACGGATGCGTCCACGCTGGTGGAATCCTTGGGGTCGTGCCCGGCAATGACCTTGAGCAGCAGCGCCGTATCCTCGACGGTGCGCGCCATGGGGCCGACCTGATCCAGGGACGAGGCATAGGCCACCAGTCCGTAGCGGGAGACCCGGCCGTACGTGGGCTTCAGGCCCACCAGGCCGCAAAAAGAGGCCGGTTGTCGGATGGAGCCGCCCGTATCCGTACCCAGGGCGCCGAAAACCATGCGTGCGGCCACGGCCGCGGCTGATCCGCCGCTGGAGCCGCCGGGGACCTTGTCCAGGTTCCAGGGATTCCTGGTCGGACCAAAAGCCGAATTCTCCGTGGAAGAGCCCATGGCGAATTCATCCATGTTCAGTTTTCCCAGAACTACGGCCCCGGCATCCTTCAGTTTCTCCACGGCCGCAGCATCAAAACACGGGACATAATCCTTAAGCATCCTGGACCCGCACGTGGTCCTCGCCCCTTTGGCGCTGAGCACGTCCTTCACCGCCACAGGCACGCCCCACAGCGGCCGGCCCTGCAACACATCCGGCCCCGGCCCTTTGGCGTCCATGCTCCGGGCCAGGGCCAGGGCCTGTTCATCCAGGCGGGTGATGAAGGCATGAATGGACGGCTCCAAGGCATCGATACGCTCCAGGCAGGCCTGGACCACCGTCTCCACTTGCGTCTCACCATTGGCCAGCCGACGCCGGATCGAGGACAGGGTTTCCGTACGGATATCCAGCATGGTCCTTCCTTGGTGCATGAACGTCAACCGACAATCCGGGGCACGACGAAAAATCGGCCGTCGCTGTCCGGAGCATTGGCCAGCAATGCTTGTCTGTCGAACTCCTTGCGCTCCACGTCCTCGCGAAAAACCGTGGCATGCGTCACTGGAGAGTACAGCGGCTCAATGTCGCCGGTGTCCACTGCGCTCAGGGTATGGATATAGGCAAGAATATCGTTGAACCGGCCCACAAACTGTTCAACCTTGTCCGGGAAAAGGCGCAATCTGGCCAATACGGCGACCTTTTCGACCTCAGCGATGGAAATGCTCATGCAATGGCTCCGTGCAGGCAAAGCCCGCA
>DBNV01000085.1:8378-18847 GCA_002299865.1 Desulfonatronaceae bacterium UBA663
GGCAAAGCCCGCAAAGACATTCATCTTTCGTGCAGGCTCCGCATCCGCTCCAGCCGGATCCGCAAGCCTTCCAGGTCCAATATCTCCAGGCCGGAGGAGGCCGACTGAAAGAGATAGAGGTCCTGCCGGACAATGCCCTGCGCATCCCAGCGCAAGGGCGCCATGCTCCACTGAAAGTCCGCAGGGCCGGCCAAGGTGGCGTTCAAGGCGGCATGCGTGCCGGGGGAAAACCTTCCCAGCCGCTCGGCCCAACGCACGAAATCATACCCCAACGCCGTCCAAAAATCCGCGACCATCCCGGTTTCCTCAGCGTACCGGACCAGGGTGCGCGTCGCCGGGGAAGGATTGTCCGGCCACCAGGTGCCGGGCATCACAGCCAGTCTGAAATACTGGGTTTCGATGCGTTCGGCCCGCCGACTCCAGGCTTGAGTCCATAATTCCGGACCCAGGAGCAGAAGGCGTGGCTCATCGTAGTAGAACAACTGCGGGATGAGCATTTCCACCTGGGTCAAGCTGTCCGGAATGAACAGAGCCTGGAAACCGGGATTGGGCAGTTGCACCTTCTCAGCCCTGCCACGTCGCTGCTGGGGCTGAACGCCCAGCAATCCGGCGACACTCTCCCCCCACTCGACATGATCCGTGGGCGAATACCCCTGGACCCTGCGCACGACACCCCCGCGCTGAGCCGCTTCCCGGGCAAACAACTCCGACATGTGTCGGCCGAAGCGATCCTCCGGGTGCAACACCGCTGTATTGACAATGCCCAAGTCGTCCATGGCCACTCCCAGAAGGGCCCGCACTTGGTCTTTGGGACTACTGAAAAAACGCCAGGCATCGCGCCCCTCCTGAAGCCCCTCCCCCAGGGCGGGCAAAAACGTAAAAAACGCCCGTTCATGATGCAGGCCCGCACTTTGAATACGCTGCCAGGTTTCTCTTTGCACCGGCCCGCCTATGATCGAGCATTCGGCGACCAGCCTTCGGACGTGTTCCTCAAGATCCGGAGAAAGAGCGTTGACCACCTCCAAGCGCACCTCCACCCCTTCCAAAGACAACATCCGCTGCGCAGCCTCGGCCCCGCGCAGAATTTTCCATCCGGTCTCGGCCAGAGCACCGTCCAAGGGCAGGACAAACCCTATGCACAACCCGGGCAGGCCGAAACTCTCCTCCAGTTGTTCCAAGTCGGCCGCCAACAGGGCGCTGTCCGCCCATTCGCCCTGTTGCAGCAGGCGCTTCAGCCCGGCCCAGGCCTCGGGCCAGGCTCCAGGCTCACGGACCGCAGCACGGCGTTGGGATTCCCAGAAAAAAATCGAATCAGGAAAGAGCCGCTGCTCCACGCCGACTTCTTGGACCAGAGTTTTCAACTCGCCGTCGGAAAGGCCCTTGGCGATATGCATGGCCATGCGCTCCAGTTGGACGCGGGAGTCGTCCTCCGGGGCCAGGGCGAAGACCTCGGCCAATATTTTGGCCATGGGCTCATAGGCCCGGGCCTGTCGATGCATTTCCACAAGCTGAACACCAGCCGCAAAACGCAGGTCCCAGGCCGCATCGCCTTGACGCATCAGGTCGGTCAAATGCTCGCGGGCCAGGGCGTCGCGGCCAAGCCCCACCAGCGCGCGCGACAAAAAATCATGCCAGGGCCATTGGGACCGAGCCAAGGGGTCTGACTCGCCCCACCTCTCCAAGGCCAGGACCGCCTGGGCGTAATGCCTAGTCTGCAACAGGCTTTGCACCAAGCGCTCACGGATCACGGGCAACATGTGCAGGTCAAGCCCTTCCCTGGGCTCCCAGGCTAGTTGCTCATAGATTCCGGCGCTTTCCGAGAAATTCCGGGCCTGCCAAGCCAACTCGGCGCGATGCAGTTGGGCTTGCACGCTTTCCGCGGGCCGGAGAACATCCGGCGGCAAGATTTTCTTGGGCAAACATCCCGTCAGCAGGGCCAGCAACGCAACGCACAGCACCAAGCAGGCGGACCTTGAAACAAACATGCGATCTCCTTCGGACACACGACAAAAAACCCTGACCCGCAAATCACGGGCCAGGGTTGGAGAATAGGAAGGAGGATGACGGGATGTCAAGAAAAACAGGCTTATTTGACCTCGGTATAGTCCGCGTCCACCACGTCGTCGTCCTTTTTCCGTCCGGCCTCGGCCTGCGACCCGCCCTGCTGCCCCTGCTCGGGCCTGCCGCTTTTCTGGGCATAAAGCTGTTCGGCCAGCTTATGCGAAGCCTGGGTCAACTCCTCGGATGCCTTGCGGATGGCCTCGGGATCATCGCCTTCCATAAGCTTCTTCAGGGATTCGATCTTGCCTTCGATTTCTCCGCGCAGCACGTTGTCCAGCTTGTCGCCCAGGTCGCGGATGGACTTCTCCGTGGCGTAGATCAACGAATCGGCTTGGTTGCGGATTTCGATGAGTTGCTGCTTCTTCTTGTCCTCGTCGGCATGGGCCTCGGCGTCCTTGATCAAGTGCTGGATTTCCTTCTCGGACAAACCGCTGGACGCGGTGATCCGGATGGACTGCTCCTTGCCCGTGCCCAGGTCCTTGGCCGAGACGTTGACGATGCCGTTGGCGTCGATGTCAAAGGCCACCTCAATCTGGGGCAGACCGCGGGGCGCGTGGGGGATGCCGGTCAACTCGAAGCGGCTGAGGGTCTTGTTGCCTGCGGCCATGGGTCGCTCGCCCTGAAGCACGTGGATGGACACCGAGGACTGGTTGTCCGCGGCCGTGGTGAACACCTGGCTCTTGCGGGTGGGAATGGTGGTGTTGCGCTCGATGAGTCTGGTGCACAACCCACCCAGGGTCTCAATGCCCAGGGACAACGGTGTTACGTCCAAGAGCAACACGTCCTTGACGTCGCCGGCCAGAATGCCGCCCTGAATGGCCGCGCCCATGGCCACCACCTCGTCCGGATTGACGCCCTTGTGCGGCTCTTGGCCAAAAAAATCCTGGACCCGCTTCTGCACCAGGGGCATTCTGGTCATGCCGCCCACTAGGATCACCTCGTCAAGGTCCGAGGTCTTCAGCCCGGCGTCGGCCAAAGCCTTCTTGCAAGGCTCAATGGTCTTTTCCACCAGGTCTTCCACGAGCTTTTCCAGCTTGGCCCGGGACAGCTTGATCAACAGGTGCTTGGGGCCATGCTGGTCCGCGGTGATGAAGGGCAAGTTGATCTCCGTCTCCATGGACGAGGACAATTCCTTCTTGGCCTTTTCCCCGGCTTCCTTGAGCCGTTGCAGGGCCATGCGGTCCTTGGACAGATCGATGCCGTTGTCGCGCTTGAATTCGCTGACCAGATAGTTGATGATCCGGTGGTCGAAGTCCTCGCCGCCCAGGAAGGTGTCGCCGTTGGTGGCCCGCACCTCTACCACGTTGTCGCCGACCTCCAGGATGGAAATGTCAAAGGTGCCGCCGCCCAGATCGAACACGGCCACCTTTTCATTTTTCTTCTTGTCGAAGCCGTAGGCCAGGGAGGCCGCCGTGGGCTCGTTGATGATCCGCTTCACGTCAAGCCCGGCGATGCGCCCGGCGTCCTTGGTCGCTTGGCGCTGGCTGTCGTTGAAGTAGGCCGGAACCGTGATCACCGCTTCGGTGACCGTCTCACCCAGATAGGCCTCGGCGTCGGCCTTGAGCTTCTGCAGGATCATAGCCGAAATTTCCGGCGGGCTGTACTTCTTGCCGCCGATGTCCACGTAAGCATCGCCACCGGAGCCCCCGACGATCTTGTACGGGCAGTTCTTCTTCCAGTCGGTGATCTCCGGCGCGTCGAACCGACGGCCCATGAGCCGCTTGATGGCGAAAATGGTTTTTTCCGGATTGGTCACGGACTGCCGCTTGGCGATCTCGCCGACCAGCCGTTCCTTGTCCGTAAAGGCGACGATGGACGGGGTGGTGCGCCCTCCCTCGGGATTGGTGATGCACTTGGGCTCCTTGCCCTCCATCACGTAAACGCAGCTGTTGGTGGTTCCCAGGTCAATGCCGATGATCTTGCCCATATTTTAGATTCCTCCTAAAAGGCGTAAAGTTAATGCAAAGGTAAGATTGTCCAGCGGATTGTAAAGAGGCTTTCGCGAAAATAATGCGACCTTGCTCAAAACCGTCCGGCAAGACATTGCGACGCCGCAGCCTGACCAGCGGCTCTGCTCAAGAACACTCCTGACTGACCAGCACCTTGGCGGGGCGCAGAAGACGCCCCTTGAGCCGGTAGCCTTTCTGCACCAGTTGACAAACCCTGCCGGGCTCGATGTCCGGATGGGGCTGCCAGCCCAAGGCTTCGTACCACGCCGGGTTGAATTCGTCTCCCAAAGACCCCAAAGGCTCCAGTTCATGACGCCCGAGGATGTCCAAGAAAACCTTTCGCGTCATTTCCACGCCCTTGGTCAGTTCGGCGCACCCTTCAAGTTTGCGGCCATGCTCCAAAGCCAGATCCAGATTATCCAGGACCGGCAGCAAATCCTCCAGCACGGACTGCGTGGCGAACTTGCAGAAGTCTTCTTTTTCCCGGTGCAGACGCTTTTTTAAGTTTTCCGTATCCGCCAGGACGCGCAGTTTTTCCTCCCGCTCCCTGGCCAGCTCCTGACACTGGGGGCAGATGCGCTCCCGGCAGCGCTGCGTGAATTGTTCCTCGGACTCCTGCTCCCAGGCTTCGGTGGAAGCACCCGCCTTCGGGAAAGGGGCTTGCTGGTCGTAAAGTTCTTCGGGACGCGCCTCATCCGGTGCGCCATTATGCTTTTTTAGCGACATAATGCTCCTCCTCAAACACTAACAACGTCGGAAACAACGTCAGAATCTATTTTTGAGCAACCGGCTGATGACCTGTGCCGTGAACTCCACCAGAGGCACGACCTTGGCGTAGTTCATGCGGATCGGGCCGATAATGCCCACTACGCCCAGAGGGGTGTCCTGGCCCTGGTAAGGAGAAGAAATCAGGGTGTATTCCTGAACGCTGTCCTGTTCCACTTCCCGCCCGAAAAAGATGGAAATGCCCTTGGACTTGGAAACCTGATCCAGGAGTTCCAGGAGGCGGGAGCGTTCTTCCAGCAGGGCGAGCAGCTCCCGTAGCTTGGCCGGGTTGGAGAACTCCGGGTGTCCAAAAAAGTTCACCGTCCCCTCGACGAATACTTCCCGTTCCCTGTCCACGGCAAAAGCCTGCTGGGCCAGGTCCAAGGCTTGGCGGGCCATGGCTTGGTACTGCCGCCTGACCGCATCCATCTCCTGAACAATCCTGGCCCGCACCTGAGCCAGGACCCTGCCTTGGAACAGCTGGTTCAGATAATTGCTGAACTTGATCAGGTCGTCGGAGTTCAATCCGGGGTCGGCGGGCATGATTTTATTTTGAACGATGCCGCCCTCCACCACCAGGATGGCCATGACCAGACCGGGTTTGAGCAGGATGAAGTCGATGTGCTTGAACCCGATGTCGTTGGCCTTAGGGGCCAGAACCATACCCACCTGCTGGGTGAAGGCGGACAGAAATCGGGAGGCGTTGCGTAACAGATCGGGCACGTCCAGCCTGGCGTCGTCCAGGTGCTCGGCCATGAGATTTTGCTCATCCGAAGGCAAAGGGTGATACTTGAGGATCGCGTCCACGTAGAAGCGAAACCCCTGGGCTGACGGAATCCTGCCGGCCGAGGTATGGGGTTGCTCAAGATAGCCCTTCTCGGCCAGGTCGGCCATGATTTTGCGGATGCTGGCCGGACTCAGGTTGAGGTTGGACTTCTTGGCAATGGTCCGTGAACCCACCGGAGCCGCCGTTTGAATATAATCCTCAATTAGCGTGGTTAGAACGCCGATTTCTCTTGCTTGTAATTCCATGTGGACACCGTCCCGGCACTCGATCAGACAGAGTGCTTACACGGCATAAGTATACAAAGCCCACGTGTCAAGGGAGTCCGTCCGCGAAGGACGTGAAGACTTGGTCGAGCAGCATTAAGGAGTGTGACCCATGCCAGGGCCAAAAATCGAAAAGTCAATCCGGCTGGGCCTTTCGCCTTATGAACCAACGCTGGACGCATGCGGCGTTCCGTGGCAAGAGTCGCTTTTTTGTGAGGCGTACAAGGGATGGAGTCGTCATGTTGCCCATGGACTGTCTGCGCCAGATTGAAGGAATGTTGACCAGCGGTCGCTTGGCTGAGGATTTTCAAGACGGCTGCCAAAACGACCGCTATCTGATTCTGGACTTCCTGGAAAAACTTATGGAACTCGGGGAAGCGGCGGACAAGACCGCCACGGAAATCATCTTTAAAGGTTCCTACCTGGAAATGCTGGCTGCGGCCAAGGCCCAGAAATAGCGAGTTTTTTCGGCCGCCGAATAGTCGGTGGCAGCGGCCAGGCACCAGGGGATCGGCAAAACGTCCGGAGGCGCTTCGTTGGCCATGACCACCACCAGACCGTCGTGGGCCAACCAGGGTCGGACCAGATCCAAAAGACCAGGCCAGGGCATGAACGCCCGGCTCAGGCACAGCCCGACGGGCGCCAGGGCCGGCAAGGCCTGCTCGGCGCGTTGAGGTCGGACAAAGGTTCGTCGCAGTTCGAGGGCGGCAACAGCCTGGAGCAGGAAGGCCGTTCGTTTCTGCCGAATCTCTACCAGATGGTAGTCTCCCGCGTTCCAGAATAGGCGCAGGGGGATCCCTGGCAAGCCTGCCCCCGCCCCCAGATCTGCGGTGCACAAAGCCCCTGGAAGAGGCAGAGTCCGTAAAAAATCGCCCAGATGCCAACTGTCGGCCACCAGATCAGCCAGAACGACTTGCCACTCGCCGGGACCAACCAGGTTGATCCGCGCATTCCACTGGAGCAGCAGGCGCAGATAACGGCTCAGCCCCAAGGCCTGGGCCTCGGTCAGGCTTCGATTGAACTTTGCGCAAAAGCGGATTACTTGTGTTGGGTTTGGGGGCGCCTCATCCATGACCACATCCTTATTTAAGGCTCATGAATGAAAGTTTTTGGTTTTGCAAGCCGCGGAATCGGGATCGCCGATCCCTTTGAATGATTTAAGCGTTTCAAGCCTGATGCCAAGTTCCAGTCCACTCTAATCACGATCGTTTGCAGCGTGTAACTTTCCATTGTTAACCATAACATGCACTGGTTATGACGGACGACAAAAAACTTATCGCGGTCGTTTTTCCGGGACAGGGCTCCCAGGAAAAGGGCATGGGCCGGGATGCGGCCGAAGCCTTTCCCGAGGTCATGGATTTGTGGAAGCAGGCGGAAAAGGCCGCAGCCGCTCCCCTGCGGGAGATGTATTGGGGCGGAGAGGATCAGGACATGGCCCGGACCAGGTATCTGCAACCAGCCATGACCGCCGCCACACTGGGCTTATGGATCGTCGGACACGAGCGCTGGCGGGTCGACTGTCTGGCCGGGCACAGCCTGGGTGAATTCGCGGCCTTGGCCGCTGCGCATATTCTGAACATCCCCGCAGTGCTGGAGTTGACCGCCCTGCGCGGACGCTTGATGGACGAAGCCGGTTCGGCGCGAAGCGGAAAAATGGCCGCCGTGCTCAAACTTTCCCGCGAGCAGGTCCTGGAAATCGTGGCTGAGGTGCGAGGCCGGAATGATCGAGAACTGCGCATCGCCAACGACAATTCTCCCGGCCAATGCGTGCTCAGCGGCGAGGCGGACTTAGTGGACCGGGCCTGCTCCCTGGTCAAGGAGCGCAAGGGTCGCGCCGTGCCCCTAGCCGTGAGCGGGGCCTTCCATAGCTCCCTGATGCTCGAACCGGCCCGCGAATTTGCCAAGGCTTTGGCTAAAATGGATTGGAGGACGCCAAAAATTCCGGTTTTTTTCAATGTCAGCGCAAAAACAGAGCCCGATCCGGAGTGCATCCTTGCCCTGGTGGAGCGACAGATGACATCTTCCGTGCTCTGGACCCAGATCGTCGAAGCCCAGTGGCGCGCAGGGACGCGCACCTGGCTTGAACTGGGCCCCAAAGGCGTGTTGAGCAGGCTGGCGGGTGCCATTCTCGCCAAAAAGGATGAACCCTGGGAAAGCAAAAACATTGCCGGGTTGGCAGACCTGAACACTCCCTAAAACACTCTAGGACAATACGCATTCTTAACGATACATGCGGGATGGACCTTAGAAAATAAAAGAAGAATTCCTCGAAGACATGCGCGCATACCTCTTTGTGAAATCACTGTTGGAGCCGTTCCTCACCGAGCACGGTCTGGAATGGTCTGCTGCAATCAGCCTGGAGCCGCCAAAAGACAAGCGGTTCGGCGACCTGGCCACGAACATGGCGTTTTTGCTGTCCAAGAAAGCGGGCCAAAGCCCTCGGGATATCGCCCAGGACATCCAGAGGCGACTGCAAGGCACGGATCCCAGACTGAGCAAGGTGGAAACCGCGGGGCCCGGCTTTCTTAATTTTACTCTGGCCCCGTCCTTCTGGCAGGGGGGAATTCCAGACATTCTGGCCCAGGGCGAGGACTTCGGGGCAGTGAATGTCGGCCGCGGCCGCAAGGTCCAGGTGGAGTTCGTCTCGGCCAATCCCACCGGCCCCCTGCATATCGGCCACGGAAGGGGCGCGGCCCTGGGCGACAGCCTGGCCCGAATCCTGCGGTTCATGGGGCATGACGTGACCACGGAATACTATCTCAATGACACAGGCCGTCAGATGCGCTTGCTGGGGGCGTCGGTCTGGGCCAGGTACCGAGAACTGTGCGGCCTGGGCGACGTGTTTCTTGAAGACGGCTACAAAGGCGATTACATCCGGACCCTGGCCGGGGATCTGCTGGATCGAGACGGACGAAGGCTTCTGGACATGACCGAACGGGAGGCCTTGGACGTTTGCCGGGAATTCGCGGTCACAGCCATTTTAGATGGCATCAAGAACGACTTGACCGCCTTCCGGGTGGAACACCAGGTCTGGTTTTCCGAATCCACGCTGATTCGCCAAGGGGCCGTGGAACGGACCCTGGCCAAACTTGCCGCGGATGGTCTGGCTTATGAGCTGGAAGGAGCCTTGTGGTTCGCCAGTTCACGCTTGGGCGACGACAAGGACCGGGTGTTGCGCAAGTCCGACGGGTCGCTGACCTATCTGGCTTCGGACATCGCCTACCATGCTGAGAAATTTGCTCGAGGCTTCAACCTGGTGGTGGATATCTGGGGCGCGGACCATCACGGATACGTGGCCCGGATGAAGGCGGCGGCCCAAGCCTTGGGCCGCGATCCGGACGACCTGCAGGTCATTTTGGTGCAATTGGTGAACCTGCTGCGCGGCGGCGAGCAAATCGCCATGTCCACCCGGGCCGGAGCATTCGAAACCCTCGCCGACGTCTGCGCCGAGGTGGGGCCGGACGCGGCCCGGTTCATCTTCCTGAGCCGCAAGAGCGACAGCCACCTGGACTTCGATCTGGAGTTGGTCAAACGTCAGAGCATGGACAACCCCGTGTATTACGTGCAATACGCCCATGCCCGGATTCATTCCCTGCTGGCCAAGGCCGAGGCCGAAGGCGTCGTGCCCGGGGTTGTGGACCGCGACATTTTGGCTGGACTGGATACCGAAGAGGACCTTGACTTACTGAAGGCCCTGGATCAGTTCCCGAACATCCTGGTGTCTGCGGCCCAAAATCTTAGCCCGCATCATGTCAGCCACTATCTGCTGGAGTTGGCCGGAAAGCTGCATCGTTACTATACCACGCACCCGGTGCTGGCCGCCGGATCCCCGGAACTGGTCCGCTCCAGGCTGGCCTTGTGTTCGTCCGTGGCTCAAGTGCTACGCAACGGATTAACATTGCTCGGCGTAACAGCGCCGAAGAAAATGTAACCCATCGCTTCCTATTGACAATGGCCCAGAGTTCCTCAAAAATCTCCTCCGGTTCGCGCAAACGCTGGAAATTCGAATTCGGCCTAGCCGGAATGGCGGGCTTGTGCAGCGTCATGGTCTTGATCATGGCCTGGGCGTTCATCCTGGGCATCCTGGTGGGGAAGGGCTATCAGCCAGAGTCCGTGATCACGGAATTGAGACACAAGATACCGTCCTTAGGCAAGGGACCAACGGTGCCGGTGCCGTCCGGCCCGCTGTTGCCCGAGGAACTGCGCTTCTTTGAAACCTTGCAGGAGCGGGCCACGCCGGCCATGCCGGTCGCGCCGCCCCGCGATCTTACGGCCGCTCTTACGGCTAAGGAGGCGGCCCAGTCCATTCAACCCGCCCCGCCCAAGGTGCAGCCGGCTCCGGAACCAACGCCGTCCCCGATTGAGCCCCCGGCAAAACCACGTTTTGAATTCGTCTATCAAGTGGCTGCTTTTCAAACCAATGCTCAGGCCTGGGCCCTGCAACAGCGCTTAGCCGACGTGGGCGGCACGACATCCGTGGAGGTCAGCGTGCAGGACGGCAGACCTTGGTATCGAGTTCTGGTGACGCTACGCGGATCAGCGGCGGATGCGGAACAATTGAAGAGTCGGCTTCAGGCCCACGGCCTCACGGCCCCTTTCCTTCGGGCCAAAAAATCCTTATAGGGCTCTTTTTGTCCCGGGGCT
>DBNV01000085.1:19204-26587 GCA_002299865.1 Desulfonatronaceae bacterium UBA663
TCCCGGGGCTCTTTTTGTCCCGAGACTCTTTTCGTCCCGGACGGGCGGAGCAATTTTCTGTTTTGAGGAGGAGAAAACATGATCAATTTCGTGCCGCAGCAGGCTTTTTTCACCAAGGGTATCGGCCGTCACAAAAACAAGCTTCAATCCTTCGAACTGGCGCTCAGGGACGCAGGGATCGAGAAGCTGAATCTGGTGTATGTGTCCAGTATTTGCCCGCCCCACTGCAAAATGGTCACCGTGGAGGAAGGCGTCAAACAGCTCAGCCCGGGACAGATTACCTTCTGCGTGATGGCCCACAACGCCACCAATGAAAAAGGCCGTCTGGTCGGATCCGCCGTGGGCATGGCCTTTCCAGCCAGCAAGGAACACTACGGCTACATTTCCGAGCACACGGCCTTTGGCGCGGACGAACAGGAACTGGGCGACTTTGCCGAAGATTTGGCCTCGACCATGCTGGCTACGACCCAGGGCGTGGATTTTAACCCTGAAACAGCCTATGATGAGCGGCGGCAGATCTATCTGATGAGCGGAAAAATCATCGACTCGGTCTCCGCGCCCTGCGTGACCACGGGCCAAGCCGGTGTCTGGACCACGACGGTGTCCGCAGTGGTCTTCCTTCCGTAATTTTTGTAAACTGCCGCGAACAACGCTTAAATGTGGCTCCGGCATCTTGCCGGAGCATAAGCTGGCTGGAAGCTGGCTTATGCTCCATTGGACGGCAAAACCCGGAGAGTTCTTGTTATTTCAAATAAGGGTCTTCCCGGGACAGATAGCCGCGAATATAATCCGCCACACTTTCTTTCAGTTCCGTCCCTTGGACCGGGTACCCATGCGCTTCAAGCCGACTCATGTTCGCCTGGGTGAAGTACTGGTATTTTTCGCGAATGGATGCGGGTATATCGATGTAATCCACAGCAAACGGCCGGTCCATGGCCGAAAACACCGCTGCGGCCAGCTCATTCCAGCTTCGGGCCCGGCCCTGCCCCAGGTTGAAGATCCCATTGACCTCCGGGTGCTGCAGCAACCACCAGACCACCTCGACGCAGTCCTTGACGTAAATGAAGTCTCGCTTCTGTTCGCCATGGGCATAGTCCGTGCGATGCGATTTGAAGAGACGCAACCGGCCTTGCTCCTGAATCTGGAAAAAAGCCTTGCACACCACGCTCATCATCTCGCCCTTGTGATATTCATTAGGTCCGAACACATTGAAGAACTTCAGCCCGACCATGCGCGAAAGCAGGTTGTTGCGCCAGGCCCACGCGTCAAAGAGCTGCTTGGAATAGCCGTACATGTTCAATGGGTTGAGCCTGGGCAGCAGTTCCGGATCGTCGTCAAAACCAAGGCTTCCGTCCCCGTAGGTGGCCGCGCTGCTGGCATAGATGAAGCGGATGCTTTCGCGCAGGCAATACTCGGCCAGGATCTTTGTGTACCGATAGTTATTCTCTATCAGGTATTCAGCATCCTGCTCCGTGGTCGAAGAGCAGGCCCCCATGTGCAGAATCGCCTCAATGCCGGCAAGGCGTCCCTTTTCCAACAGTTGGAGAAACGTGGCCTTGTGCAGGTAATCTGCGAAATGGCGATGGACCAGATTTTTCCATTTTTCTCCGCAGCCCAGGTCGTCCACCACCAGAATGTCGTCGATCCCCATTTGGTTCAGCTTCCAGACCAAGGCGCTGCCGATGAATCCAGCCCCTCCCGTGACAATATGCATGCCTCCTCCTTGATCTGCTTCTTGATCCATGACGATGCGTGACGTCGAAAATCCGTCCTAGCATTTTCAACGCTTCGGCCAACGGAAAAACGCAAGTTTTCCATGGGCCTCTAGGCAATCCCATAATCGTCGGGGTGACGTCCCCCCGCATCCGCAAAGTCTTTCGACCTTGCGTATAGGAATCCGCGTCATCGTACCCGGGCCCCGATGGACTGGCAACTTAAGTTCGCCCCAGGGGTTCAACCCAGGACAAACCGCTTGGCATTGCTCAAGCAACCGGGTATGGCGGGGCGGACTAAACGGACATCAATGACGATCATGTTTGCAAGGAGACAGGCATGTTGACCATCCTCGACTACGAAGCCGGCAATCAGACCAGTGTGCGCCGCGCTTTGGATCACTTAAACATCCCTTGCGTGATCACGGCTGATCCCGGCCTGCTCAAGGACGCCCAGGGCGTTATTTTCCCCGGCGTGGGCGCTGCCGGCCAAGCCATGGCTGAACTTCGCCAGAAAAAACTGGATGTCCTGCTTCGCGATTTGATCGATCAGGGCAAACCGCTCTTGGGCATCTGCGTGGGCTGTCAGATTCTGCTGGATTACAGCGAAGAGAACGACACGCAAACCCTGGGGTTTTTCAGCGGCCAGTGCCGGCGTTTTGATCCCCGCTGGCGGGATGAGGATGGCCGCAACCTGATCATCCCGCACATGGGCTGGAACGGACTTCGCGCCGTGGCGGACTGCATTCTGCTGGAAGACATATCCGAGGAGGCGGAGTTCTACTTCGTGCACAGCTATTTTCCGGTGCCGGCGCAAGAGCTGGTGCTGGCCACGACCTTTTACGGACGAGAATTCGCCTCCATCTTCGGACGACCGGGCCTTTGGGCGGTACAGTTTCACCCGGAAAAAAGCGGAAGACCCGGGCTGCGACTGCTGTCCAATTTTTACGAATATTGCCGGGAGATGTCCCATGCTCAGTAAGCGCATCATTCCTTGCCTGGACGTGCGCGACGGCAGGCTGACCAAAGGGATCAAGTTCAAGGGCAACGTGGACATCGGCGACCCCGTGGACATGGCCCGCTTCTATTCCGACGAAGGCGCCGACGAACTGGTCTTTTACGACATCACCGCCTCCAGCGAGGGCCGGGGGATTATGCTCAAGGTGGTGGAGCAAGTCGCCGCCCAGACCTTCATTCCCTTCTCCGTGGGCGGAGGCATCCGCAATCCAGAAGACATGCGTGCCGTCCTTCTGGCCGGGGCGGAAAAGATCTCGGTCAATTCCGCAGCCGTGCGCGCCCCCGAGATTATCTCCCAAGGGGCGGCCGCCTTCGGTTCACAGTGCATCGTGGTGGGCATGGACGTCCTGGCGGTTCCTGCCGGTCCAGAGATCCCTTCGGGCTATGAGGTGGTCATCCACGGCGGACGCACGCCCACCGGCATGGATGCTTTGGCTTGGGCCAAGCAAGTGCAGGATTTGGGGGCCGGCGAGATCTGCCTAAACTCCATTGATGCCGACGGCACCAAGGCAGGATATGCATTGACCCTGACCAGGCTTGTGTCCGAGGCTGTTTCCATCCCGGTGATCGCCTCGGGCGGGGCAGGCAACCCCGAACACTTGGCCGACGCCTTGACCAAAGGGCTGGCCTCGGCCGCGCTTGTGGCCTCCATCGTGCATTACGGGGCATATTCGATCAGGGAACTCAAGGATTTTCTGGCGGGCAGGGGGATCAAGGTTCGCCAGGTTTGGTAGGCCAGGCCCCTGACCCCCTGACCACCGTGGATGCGGTCATGTTTGGCTTTTAAGCGCGCCTTCTTGCTCCCCCACGCATGGAGGCGAGAACTCCTCCGGAGCTAGCTCCCCCGGAGCCAGATAGACGCCGCCGCGCCCACCGGCTTTATAAACCAACCGGCAGTTGCCGATGACCATGTCCTTCTGCACGGCTTTGCACATGTCATAAATGGTCAGGGCGGCCACCTGAACAGCCGTCAGGGCTTCCATCTCCACGCCGGTGCGGTCCGCGCAATGTACTTCGGACTCAATGACGATCCGGTTGTTTTCCCGGTCTACGTCAAAACGCAAATCCACTCGAGACAACTGCAGTGGGTGGCAGAGAGGAATCAGATCGGAGGTTTTCTTCGCGGCTAGAATCCCGGCGATTTTGGCCACAGCCAGCACATCGCCCTTGGGCAGGGCCTTGGCCGACAACAAGGCCAAGGTGGTCGGGGAAAGGCTGATCTCAGCGCGGGCCACGGCCACCCTCCGGGACTGGTCCTTGCCGCCCACATCCACCATGGTCAGCTCGCCGTTGTCCGTGAGATGGGAAAATCCCGCCACGCCCTACCCCCTGACCGCGTCCTTGGCCTTGCTGAAAAAACGTTTGACCCTCTTCATGGGACGATCCTCCTCCAATCTGGCGAATTCGCGCAGCAGTTCCTCCTGCTTGCTGGTCAGACTGGTGGGAATTTTCACCTGGACCTCCAGCAGAAGGTCGCCGCGGTGGGCACTGCCAAGATGCGGCAATCCCAGCCCGCTGATTTTAAAGACGTGTCCGCTCTGGGTTCCCTTGGGGATATCCATGGGCACTGGATCGTCCAGGGT
The DNA here is from genome assembly GCA_002299865.1 of Desulfonatronaceae bacterium UBA663. Classification (GTDB taxonomy): domain Bacteria; phylum Desulfobacterota; class Desulfovibrionia; order Desulfovibrionales; family Desulfonatronaceae; genus Desulfonatronum. Next base: position 23,517 of record DBNV01000085.1, read on the forward strand.
GGGTACCTCGATGCGCGCCCCCAAAGCCGCATCCACGAAGTTGATCTCCTTGCTGACAACCAAGTGCTGCCCTTGACGCCGGAAAATGTCGTCGTCCTTCACGTGCACTACTACGTATAAGTCGCCCGGAGGCCCCTTATAAACGCCGGGCTCCCCTTCTCCACGCAGCCGCAGGCGGCTGCCGTTGTCCACACCGGCGGGAATACGCACCTTCAACTCCCGTGTGACGCGCACAATACCCCGGCCGTGACACTTGGGACAGGGAGCGGTGATGATCTCTCCCCGGCCTTGGCAAGCCGGACAGGTCACGGTGATGCGAAAAAAGCCCTGGGCCTGATGGACTTGACCGCGTCCGCCGCAGTGGCGGCAGGTTTCGGGCTGCGTCCCCGCTGCCGCGCCGGTTCCCTCGCATCCGCCGCACTGTTCGTTGCGGGGGATCTGCAACTCCACTTCCCTGCCCTTGGCCGCATCCCGAAAAGCAAGAGTCAGATTGTAGCGCAAATCAGCGCCGGCCTGGGGCCTAGGACCGCGTGAGCCCGTACCGAAGCCGAAAAATTCGCCAAAGATGTCGCTGAAGGTGCTGAAAATGTCCTCGGTACTGCGAAACCCTTGAAATCCCGTGCCGTTTAATCCTTCATGGCCGAAACGATCATACTGGGCGCGCTTCTGAGGATCCCGCAGGACTTCATAGGCTTCCGCCGCCTCTTTGAAACGGGCTTCGGCCTGAGGATCATCCGGGTTGCGGTCCGGATGAAACTTCATGGCCAAACGACGATAGGCCTTCTTGATTTCCTCGTCCGAAGCATCCCTGGGCACCCCCAGGATGTCGTAATAATCCTTGCGCGAGGCCATAATTATCGGTTCACGCCCATGATCCCGGCATCGACAATGGATTCGGCCGGAAGAACCTTGCCCGCGGCGATTTCCCGCAAGGCCGTGACAACCTCCTTGTTCTCGCTTTCCACCAAGGGGGCGTACCCTTTGCGGTATTGTTCGACGCGCTTGATGGCCATCTGCACGATAAGAAAACGATTGTCCACTTGCTGCAAACAATCTTCCACGGTAATTCTGGCCATAGGTTCCTCCAAAAGACTTGTTGAATGCGCAAAATTTTTTTTTTATCTCAGGCAGCAAGAACAGTCAATCCCCATGAGCCGCCTACGGCGGCCCCCGTTGGCCACGCGGCGGATTGCCGATCGGTTGAAACCAGCAGCCTGCTAGGGTATCACATGAAGCCATGTGCCATCTGTTTAGACTCCCCTTTCCTCGCACGTTCAGACCGCAGTCATGAGCCGCCTGGGGAAACTGCACTTCTCCCAGAAATCCTGCCTGGGGCGGGCTGGTCTGCTCATGCACCGGACCGGGATGATCTGGCCCGGCGCCCGGGTCGGGGTGGCCGTTTCCGGAGGCGTGGACAGCTGGGTTCTCCTGCAAGTGTTGCTCTTGCGGCAACGCATTGTCCCCTTCCCCTTCGAACTCATGGCCCTGCACCTCAATCCGGGCTTTGATCCGCAAAACCATGCCCCGCTGTCTCCCTGGCTGTTTGAACACGGTGTCGCCGCGCACATAGAGGGTACGGATTACGGCCCCATGGCCCATTCCGAGCGCAACCGGGGCAAATCGCCATGTTTTGTTTGCAGCTGGCATCGCCGCAAGCGTCTGTTTGAACTGTGCAAACACTATAAACTGACGCACCTGGCCATGGGACACAACGCCGACGACCTGGTGCATACTTTTTTCCTGAATTTGCTGCGCAATGGACGATTGGAAGGCCTTTCCCCAAAAGAAAGCTTTTTTCACGGGGAACTGCTGCTGATCCGGCCCCTGTTGCTTCTGGAAAAATCGGAACTACGCAAAGCCGCTCAACGCTGGAATCTACCTGTCTGGGGGAACGCCTGTCCATCGGCCTTTACCAGCCAACGCGCGGCCACGGAAGAACTGCTGAACACCATCTTTAGCAAGGACCCGAAAATCCGGGCGAACGTATACGGAGCCCTGCGCCGCTGGCAGCTTGACGTCACGGCGATGATCAAATAGGGGCAGGATTGCATTGTTGCTTGCTGAACTGGCGGCATTCTTCCGGCGACAACTCTTTAAGCCCACTTTAAGGAAGCACAATGATTAGAAAAAAATACCAAATCTGGATCTTCAAGGACAACGCCGGCAATTGCAGCACGTACACCTTGCGCCTCTGGGTCTGCCTGCTTTTAGTCGGCGTTTTTGTTGCCTCCTTGGGCATGAACGTCTATTTTTTTCAAAATGTCCAGGAGAGTGCCGTGTTGCAGGCCCGTCTCCAAGGCGCCCAGAAGAGTCTTCTGGATCAGCAGGATCAATTTCTAGCCCTGACTGAAAAGTTGCAGGCCGTTGAGTCGCAACTGACCAAAGTCGCCGACTTCAACGCCAAGATCAGGGTCATGGCCAATCTGGACCCGGGGCACACGCCCATGGCCACTTTCCTGGGCGGCACCGAACGCGGCGATTTCGCAGAACAATATCTTACATCCCACCGCCAGGAACTGCTGGTCAGAAAGATGCACGATTTTCTGGAGCAGTTGCAGACGGAAACCAGACTGAAGGAACTCCAACAAGAGGAGTTGCTGACCGTCCTGCGTTCCAACCAAGACTTCTTCGCATCCACTCCCTCCATCTGGCCTACCGACGGTTGGGTCACTTCCGGGTTCGGCTATCGCCGCTCCCCCTTCACTAACAGGCGCGAATTCCACAATGGCCTGGACATCGCCGGCCCCTCCGGCACCCCAGTCTACGCTACGGCTAAAGGTCTGGTCATCGCCGCCGGCAAGGACGGCGCCTACGGCCTGACCGTAGACATTGACCACGGTTTGGGCATCATGACCCGCTATGCCCATCTGCACAGGATTGTGGTCAAGGAAGGGCAAAGCGTCAGTCGTGGTGAACTGGTGGGACATATAGGCAGCACCGGACGCGCCACGGGCCCGCACCTGCACTACGAAGTTCGGCTAAGCGGCATTCCAGTCGATCCAATGCGGTATATCTTGAATTGATTACTGCTTAAAGAAACTGCAAGGGGGCTTACAGAAGGGGGAGTTCAT
>DBNV01000085.1:26962-35866 GCA_002299865.1 Desulfonatronaceae bacterium UBA663
CCCCCCTCAAGTTTCTTAAGTTGCTGTCTCGCCGCCTCCCTCCGAGACCTCCCGCTCCCACGACTTTTTCCCACCTGGTCTGAAACTTGCTCTGTTTCAGCCATGGATTTGTTCACCTTTGATCCCAACACCATCCTCAGCTTTTTTTTGACGCTGTTTCGGGTCAGCCTCCTGGTTTTTCTGCTGCCGTTTTTCGGAGGCCAAAACATCCCGGTCCCGGTCAAAGCCGCGCTATGCCTGGTTCTTTCCCTGGGACTATGGCCGCATCTGTCTTTTGCTGCGGATATGTTCCCGGCCCATCCGTTCATGATCGCCCTGATGATTCTCGGCGAACTGCTTCTGGGGCTGATTCTGGGATTGATCGTCCGGATACTGTTCGCCGCCATTCAGACCGGGGGCCAATTGATAGGCTTTCAAATGGGTTTTGCCCTGGCTAATATCGTTGATCCCAAGACAGGGGTCAACCAAGCGGTGACGGCCCATTTTTTGTATATGACCGCCCTGCTGATGTTCTTAAGCCTCAACGGCCATCTGTACCTGCTCCACGCCCTGACCAAAAGCTTCGCCCTGGTGCCTCCCGGAGGTCTTTTGATCACGCCGGCCTTAAGCGAACAACTGCTCCAGTTTTCCAGTCAAATTTTTGTCCTGGCCATCAAGATTGCCAGCCCCGTGATGATCGCCCTGTTCTTGGTGGATTTGGCCTTGGCTCTTATAGCCAAGGCTGCGCCGCAGATGAACGTGATCTTTGTCGGATTTCCCTTAAAAATCGCCGTGGGTTTCTTTTTTCTAGGGATGTTGTTCACCATCCTGGCCCTGTATATTGAGGATTTCATCCTGCAACTCGGCCCGATATTTGACGGAATCATGCGCAGCGGCACCTGAAACGGACATATAAGCCATGCCTCAGAGCGATCCGAGCAGAACAGAAACAGCCACCGACAAACAACGCAACAAGGCCAGAGAAAAAGGCAACGTCCCCCGTAGCCAGGACTTGTCCAATATCATGGTGCTGTTGGGCGGCTTCCTGACCCTGTTCTTACTGATTCAGATCATGGCCGAGCAGATGCGCGACTTGTTCGTCTGGTCCTTCAGCGAAAATCTGTCCACGCAGTTCGCCCCGGAATCCATTTATTACCTGTTCCTAACCATCTCCGGAAAACTGGCCCTGATGCTCCTGCCGGTGATGCTCGTCTGCGCCCTGATAGCCTTTCTCACCGTGCGCCTTCAGGTTGGACACCTTTGGACATTGAAGGTCTTCAAGATGTTCAAAAATCTCCCACAAAACTTCAACATTATCAATGGATTGAAGCGGCTGTTCTTCAGCACGCAAACGGTGGTCCGCTTGCTGCGCAGCCTCTTGCAGACCATCGCCGTGGGATTTGCGTCCTACCTCGTCCTCAAGCAGGAGACTCTCAACATCATTCCGCTCTTTTATCAGGATGCCGAGACCGTGACCGCCCACATGCTCTTGGCCGCGGCGAAAATGGTCGCCTACACCCTGGCGCCCATGTTGATCATAAGCATCGCGGACTTGATCTACACAAGATGGGACTACGAAGAAAATCTGAAAATGACTAAAGCCGAGGTCAAGGACGAGCACAAACAGACCGAGGGCGATCCGATGATCAAGTACGAACAGCGCCAGAAAATGCTCCAGGCGAGGCAGAAACGCATGTTGGAGAGCGTGCCCAAGGCCGATGTGGTGATCACCAACCCGATGCATCTGGCCATCGCCCTACGCTACAATTCACTGGAGGCCCCATCGCCGGTGGTCCTGGCCAAAGGCGCCAATTTCATGGCCGAAAAGATTAAGGACATCGCCCGGGAACATCATATCCCCCTGCGGGAAAACAAACCCCTGGCACAGGCCTTGTATAAAAGCGTGGATGTCGGAGCGATGATTCCCGAGGAACTCTTCCAGGCCGTAGCCGCGGTTCTGGCGCAACTGCCAAAATTCAGACGGCGGCAGTCTTCCTCCTGGTGATTTTCAGGACAGGACACAAGGGGTTTAAGCGTCACCTAAGCTTTGTAAAACAAGCGTCAAAACCATGGCTCAACTCGCGGCAAGCACCATAAAAAAAATAGATTACCCCCGCTTCTCCGGATCCGGGAACATCTTCCTGGCCTCGGGCGTGGCGACCATCCTGTTCGTGTTGCTCATCCCCTTGCCCACCATGGTGCTGGACGCCATGCTGACCTTGAGCATCTCCCTGGGATTCGTGATCCTCTTGTCGGTCATGTACATGCGCTCTCCCCTGGAGTTTTCCATCTTCCCCTCCCTGATCCTGGTGACCACGTTGTTTCGTCTGGCCCTAAACGTGGCTTCCACCCGCTTAATCCTGCTGCACGGCGAAGTAGGACCTGGCGCAGCCGGGAAGGTCATCGAAGCCTTTGGCCAACTCATGGTCGGCGGCAATTACATCGTCGGCGTGATCATCTTCCTGGTGATCTTCATCCTGAATAAAATGGTCATCACCGCGGGCACGACCCGCATCGCCGAAGTTGCTGCGCGATTCACCCTGGACGCCATGCCCGGCAAACAGATGGCCATCGAGGCGGACCTCAACGCCGGCTTGATCAACGAGCAGGAAGCCAAGCGTTCCCGCGAATCCATCCGCAAGGAGGCCGATTTCTACGGAGCCATGGACGGCGCGGCCAAGTTCGTATCCGGAGACGTCACGGCGAGCATAATCATCGCCGTGGTGAACATCGTCGGCGGTCTGCTCATCGGTGTCTTTCAAAAAGGCATGGCCTGGGGCGACGCCGCGACGACCTTCACCATCCTGACCGTCGGCGACGGATTGGTGGCTCAGATTCCCTCGCTGATGATCTCCACTTCGGCGGGCATCGTCGTCAGCCGGGCCGCCGCCGAAGCGGATATGGGCCAAGAATTCCTGGAGCAGTTGACCCGACACTTCATGGCCCTGCGCTTGGTGGCGGTAATCCTGTTCATCCTCAGTCTGGTGCCGGGCATGCCCACGCTGATCTTCATCCTCTTTGCCGGGCTGCTTTGGGGCATATCCATCATTGCCAGCCGCCAGCACCAAGCCGCCGAAAAAATGGCCGCTCAGGAAGGCAAGCCCAAGTCGCCCAGCCTGGACACGCCCGAGGAAGTGCAGGCCCTGTTGCCCCTGGATGTCCTGGAAATGGAAGTCGGCTACGGCCTGATCCCCTTGGTGGACGAAGACCAAAACGGCAACCTGCTGGCCCGGATCAGATCCATCCGCCGCCAGTTCGCCCTGGATATGGGCGTGATCATTCCGTCCCTGCATCTGCGCGACAACTTGCAGCTCAAGCCGGGGCAATACGTAATCCTGATCAAGAGAAACCAGGTGGCTTCCGCTGAAATTTTGATCGATCACTATCTGGCCATGGATCCGGGCGATGCCAAACATCGCATCCAGGGTGTGGAAACCAAGGAGCCGGCCTTCAACCTGCCGGCGTTGTGGATCCCGGAACGTCAAAAAGACGAAGCCATGCTGGCGGGTTACACCGTGGTCGACCCGTCCACCGTAGTGGCCACCCATGTGACCGAGGTCTTTCGTCGCAATTTGTCCGAATTCCTGGGCCGCCAAGAAGTGCAGGCCCTGCTGGACAACCTGGCCAAAAGAGCGCCCAAGGCCGTGGAGGAACTGGTCCCCGGAATCATGATCCTGGGCACGGTGCAGCGGGTGCTCCAGAATCTGGTGCGCGAGAATGTCTCCATCAGGGACATGCTGACCATTGTGGAAACCCTGGCCGACTTCGGACCATCCATCAAGGACCCGGATCTGCTGACCGAATATGTGCGCGTCCGCATGGCCCGGACCATTGTCAAGCCGTATCTTTCTCCGGACAGAACCCTCCCGGTGATCATTCTGGATCAGGAATGGGAGCGGCTGTTACAGGACAACCTGCGCAAGGCGGACCAGACCACATACCTGAACATTGATCCCACTCTGGCCCAGAAACTGATTCAGGGGATGCAGGCGTCCATGGAAAAGGCCATGCTTTCCGAAGGGCAACCCGTGGTCTTGACCACCCCCAGCCTCAGGCCGCATCTGGCCCAGCTGGTCACCCGCTTCATCCCGACACTGCCCATTATTTCCCAGGCCGAGATCCCTTCGGGAATCAACCTGCACTCCGCCGCCACGGTGAGGATGAATCATGCAGGTTAAGACTTTTCGCGGACCGGATGCCAGGACCGTCCTCAACCGGATTCGGGAGGAACTGGGGCCGGACGCGGTCATCTTGAGCACCCAGAACACTTCGGAGAGCGGACAGCCTCAGTGCGAGATCATGGCCGCCTTGGAGCTGGCTGCGGGAGGCAACGGCGCCCCCTCAAACGGCGGTGCTTTTCCCGGCTGGCATGAGCTGCATCAGGAATGGAGCGTGCTTAAAGAACACCTGTTCAGTGTTCTCAAGACCCAGGCGGATTACGCCTTGCTCACGCCAAGACAACGCCAATCCATGGAATGTCTGGAACGCCAAGGGATGGTCCCCGAGGTATCCATGCATCTCTGGAAATCCCTCAAGGACGCCCCGGAAGCATCCATCCTGGAGGCGTTGCGAGGCGTTGTCCGGACGAAACCTTGGAACGAAAAACATTGGCCGGGGACGATGCATGCGTTCGCCGGACCTCATGGTGTGGGCAAGACATCATCGTTGCTGCGCTTGGCCTTGAATATGCGCCGCAAGCAGCCGGCCCCGCGCATCTGTCTGGCTAATGCCGATCAACAACACGGCAAGGGACGCCTGCTCCTGCAACATTACGCCGAATTGAGCGAACTGCCGTTCATGGACTTGCGCACTCCGAAGGACTGGCGCGCACTGCTTTTGGAAGCAAGGCACTACGACAAGATATTCATTGACCTGCCCGGTTTGTCCCGCTCGGAAAACCTGGAGAACTGGCTGGCTCGGAAGGAATTCGTCCTGCCAAACGAGGCCTGCGTGCATTTGGTGCTCAATCCGCATTACGCAACAGATTGCCTGAAACGCTTCGCCAAACGCTTCCGGGTCCCGCATTCGGGCAGCCTCATCTGGGCCAAACTGGATGAGGCGGAAGCCTTCGGCGCCCTGGTCAATTTGGGATACACCACCCGCTTGCCCGTTTCAGCATTGTGTTACGGAACCTCCCTGACCTCAAGCTTGGCTTTAGCCGACGACAAGACGCTGTGGAAGCTGATCTTCACGCACCGCCTGCCGGAAGGCAACACCCAGGACAGACGACAATGCCCAAAAAATCTTGTATCATGACGAACCATCCCGACAGGAGACCGTGCCCATGAAACGACGCGACCCCCTGGTGCTCTCCGTAACCTCCGGAAAGGGGGGAGTGGGGAAAACCAACCTTGCCATCAATTTAGCCTACACCCTGCAACACATGGGGCGGAAGGTTCTGCTTCTGGACGCGGACCTCGGCTTGGCCAACGTGGATATTATGCTGGGATTGACTCCACAGTATAACATTTTTCATCTGTTGCACCATGAAAAAAGTCTGGACGACGTACTCGTGCGCACGGACTATGGCTTCTCTATTTTACCTGCATCGTCGGGCGTTCCGGAAATGCTTGCCTTGTCCACCGGGCAGAAGCTTGAACTCATCGAGGCCCTGGAGCCCTTGGGAGCCGAAACCGATATCTTGCTTGTGGACACCGGGGCCGGGATCGGTGATACTGTTCTATATTTCAACATCGCGGTGCAGGAGCGACTCCTGGTGATCACCCCGGAGCCGACATCCCTGACCGACGCCTATGCAACTATCAAGGTGTTGCATAGGAAATACGGCGTAAACAGGTTCAAGGTGGCCGTAAACATGACCGCGGAGCCTAAACAGGTCAAGCAAATCTTTGGGCGGCTGGCCGTGGCTTGCGACAAGTTTCTGAATGACGTCTCTCTGGACCTGGCCGGCTGCATTCCGCTGGATGCGGCGGCCAGACGGGCGGTAACCAGCCAGGTTCCCTTCTGCCACGCCGCTCCTGATTCTCCGGCGGCCCGGGGAGTGCGGGACATGGCGAAAAGCATCCTGTCCTGGCAAGCGACGAAAACCGATGGCAACATCAAGTTCTTCTGGAAAAAGCTTCTGTTCAACGATTGATGCAAGGCAACGCTTTGAAGCCGGCCAACTGCCATGGACCAGTTGCGACGCGGCCTCCCGTGGAGCCATCGTCGGCCACTACGCCCCGAAGATAAAAATTATCGCCCTGCGCATGAAGGCCAAGCTGCCCCATCACGTTGAGCTGGCCGAACTCATGAGCGCGGGCAGTCTTGGATTGATCGAGGCCCTGGAAAAATTCAGGCCCGACCTGGGCATCAAATTCGAGACATATGCCGCAAACAGAATCAAGGGGGCCATGCTGGACGAACTGCGTCGCATGGACTGGTTCACCCGCAGTCTGCGGCATAGGGTCAGGGTGTTGGAGGACAGCGTCAGAAAAACCGAGCAGTTCACCGGGCATACGCCGAGCATCCAGGACTTGCAGACCATGACCGGATTCTCGGCCAAGGAAGTGGAACAGGGCCTGGAAGCCTTGCAGAATCAAGTCTGCATCAGCCTGGAAGCCATTGAGGAGAGCCTGCTTCGATCCCAGGACGGCCAGGAAAGTGATCCTTTTTCCCATGCCCTGAAGCAAGAACTCATTGACAAACTTGCTCAACTTATCGATGAATTGACTCCCCGCGAACAAATGGTGCTTTCTTTGTATTACGCGGACGAATTGAACATGCGGGAGGCGGCCATGGTCATGGATGTCACCGAAGGAAGGGTGTCTCAGCTCCACTCCCAGGCACTGGCCAAACTCCGCAAGAAATTCCGCAACTTCGCCGAGTACATCCATCACTCCCCCGCCCGAAAAGGAGATTAAAAAATGGGTTACGACAAGAACATGCGCGTCCTGGTGGTGGATGATTTCTCCACCATGCGCCGGATCATCAAAAACATCCTGCGTCAACTGGGGTTCAACAATATTGTCGAGGCCGACGACGGCACCACAGCTTGGGAAGTACTGAACAAGGACCGCATCGACTTCATTATTTCTGACTGGAACATGCCGAAAATGACCGGCATTGAGTTGTTACGCAAGGTCAGGGCCAGCGAGGAATTCGCGGATCTGCCCTTTTTGATGGTCACGGCGGAAGGTTTGCAGGAAAACATCATCAAGGCCGTGCAGGCAAAGGTGTCCAATTACATAGTCAAACCGTTCACTCCGGAAACCCTTGGTCAAAAAATCGATAAGATCTTCACATGAGTAGCAGGTCCGCGGATGTTGGTCCGGCGCGGGCCCCAAAAGTGAGCGTAGTGCATGGCTTAAGCTCCCCTCCTGACGGTTCCCCGGCGACCTTAAGTCCACTGGAGCGCGACGACCAGATTCTTGATCAGGAACCCGTTGCTGCCAAGGCGGCTCAGAAAGTCGCCCTGGATCTGGACGGCGCGCCCTTTCTGCAAGACGATCTTCCAGCAGATAAAGGAAACCTTGCTGACAAGGCCCCCACGCCCGTAAAACAAATCGCCGCTGAGCCCGAGGATTCGAAAAAAGGCAGACCTTCTCGAAAACTCATCATGCTCGGGATCTTGTTCGGTGTCTTGGCCGTCCTGATCTTGGCTGCGGCGGCAACATTCTGGCTGATCAAGCCGGCCGCGCCTCCCGAACAAGTTGAACTCCCTCTGCCTCCACCGCCGCAACCGGATAAACATTACACTGCACTGGAACCCTTTTGGGTGGCCTTTGACCAGGGCGATGAAGTGCGTTTTCTCTCCCTGAAAATGACTTTAGTCACCGAGGATCCCATGCTATCCCTGGAAATCCAGCGCAAAAACATCATCTTGCGGGATGCCGCATACTATTTTCTGAACCATCGTCCGCTGCCCACCGTGAAACAGGCCGACGCCGCAGACGCCTTGAAGGACGATTTGTTGTCCGTTTTGAACCAACACCTCAGCCGTCCCCTCGACGGGGTGCTTATTGAGGAATTTCTGGTGCGGTAAATGACGGCTCAGATTCAGCTCCCGGTGCTGCTTTCCCTGCTGCCCAAAGTAGGCAAACTGATTCAGGCGGAGCAGGATAGGCCAAGCATGCAACAGGCGTTGGCTGCGGAGCAGATGCGCGGTCTGCTTCGGCAGGAGTGCGAGCAGGTTTCGGAGCTGAAAAAAACCCAGGAAACTCTGCAGGTCAGGCCGGACGACGAGCGGGAACGGGACCGCCACGATCAACAGGCCCGCCAAGAACAAAAGCCACGCAAGAAGCAAGAGGAAGCAACGGGCTACGCCGACCCTTGGTCCGGTCAGATTATCAACATCAAGGTTTGAATGTGGGGCGCACCCCTCATGTCCCCGGCAACGTTTCGCTCCTGACTGCTCTAAAATGGACGACTATGCACGCATCCTACTGGTTTATTCTGACCGTAATTCTTCTCCAACTGGTCCTCTTAGCCGGAGTGATCGTTTTTTTTCTGCGTCTGCGCCGCTCCGAACAACTTTTGACAAAATTACAACAAAACCAGCGGGAATTTTTAAAAAAAATCGAAAAAAGCTCGGAATTGGACCAACTATTCCTAGAGAATTTTATCGAACGCCAATCCGAGTTGCTGGTTTTGGATAAACAATTGGCGGAGCGGGAGCGGGAATTGCGTCAGTTGTTGCAACAGGCTGAAGGCCTATCCCAATCCCCGGGCTTTCTTCGACAAATCATCCTCTCCGGGCGCCGCAAGGGCAAATCCGCCGACGAGCTGGCTCGCGCCACCGGCTTGAGCGTCGATGAAGTGGAGATCATTCTGGAACAGGCCTCGCGCTGAGCACGCTGCACGCCTCGAAAAACAACCGCATCACCGCAGAGCCGACCTGTCATGCCGCCTTTATTCCTGCCGGGATACGCCCATCCTGCTTTTCGCTCTCCATCCGCCAGGGACCGGGTGGATCAATTTCGCGCC
>DBNV01000109.1:0-10030 GCA_002299865.1 Desulfonatronaceae bacterium UBA663
TGGCTCTATTTTCATCGTTTAGCGTAGCGTTGACCCTTGTACTCGTCACTGCCAAGCTCTTGAAAACAGAAGAAATCGCTGCAAACGATGGCTTCCGCAAGGTTCATGGCATTGCGTGTTCCTTCAACATCAGATGAAAATTGAGCCAAACCCTATACCAGTCCAGAACTACAAAAAACGGATGAACGGAGGGAGATCAAGGTTTCAGTCGAATCTTTAGTTCAGCATGCCAAGAGAAAGGGTTAATGTCATGATTTTCAAGACGAGGCCCGTAAACTGGAACCGACTCTCCGCGCTTAAGTATCTGTCGGTCAAACTCTCGTTGGGAAAGACCCCATTTACGAAGAAACTGCTTGCGCCCATTATTCTTTTTGATCTTGCCTGTGCTTACACATCCAAAGTGATAAACAAGACTGTCACCTACGCCAATAAAAATCCGACAACCCGCGTGGTACAGTTTCATGCTGAAGTCATTGTCACTTCCCATGCCAGGTGACAGCTCCGTGCTGTAGCCGCCTACTTCATGCCACATCCACAACGGTACCCAAGTCGGCGGCCAGGTAGAACCCATCCAATCACGACGAATAAGCGAGGAAAGTCTTGAGAGTGCAGTGGGTTCATCCCACGATTCAGGGCTACGACCTAAATCGCAAGAGACGACACAGGGATTTCGGGGACTATTGGGTTCGATCATAGTGGCGGAAAGCATGAAGCGCTCGTCAGCAAAAACCTCGGCTCGCCGCAGTAAATGGCTATCCCAGTTGGGTAGTGCCACCATGTCGTCATTGAAATAAACCAGATAGCGCCCGGTCGCTTGAGATGCCGCTTGATTGACTGCCCTACATATACCGATGTTTTTTGCACTGTGTGAATATTTATATCCTTGACGCTGAATCCACTGCAATGTCCCATCCGATCCGTCATTTACATGAACAATTAACTCGTATGGGCACTCAGACACAGAGTGCCTGTGCAAGCTCTGTTCAAGCAATTTAAGATACGGAAGGTTGTTCCATGTCGGTACGATGATCGAGATTAAAGGCGGTGTACTCATCGAATTGGATCTTTGTTGGTTGAGTCGCATTGTGTGGTCTGCCAGCCGCTCAGATAGACCCCGGCCAGCAGGCAGAAAGACTTGCCCTGGCACCCCTTCTTGATAGTATCTAACTGCCCCGCAGCCATTTTTCCCAGAGTGCTGCATACTTGCCCTGGGCTTCCAGGATAAAGGCAATGGCCTCCCTGGCCGCACCGTGTCCGCCCGGGGCCTTTGACACCCAGGCGGCCAGGGCCGTGATCTCGGGCTGGGCGTTGGCCACGGCCATGGGCAGGCCCACCAGGCGCATGGCCGATGCGTCCACCCAGTCGTCTCCAAGATAGGCCACCTGGGCGAGATCCAGATTCTTGCGCGAACAAATATCCCGGATGATCGGGACCTTGTTCGTATGCCCGGGGTGGTATTCCGCTATGCCCAACTCCCGCGCCCTGGAGGCCACGGCTGGAGATTCCAGCCCGGAGATCACCGCGCATTCCAGGCCAACGGACCGGGCCATCTTGATGCCCAGGCCGTCTTGAACATTGAAGCGTTTGCTGACCTGCCCCGACGCGTCGTAGTACAGCCCTCCGTCTGTGAGCACGCCGTCCACGTCCAGGATCAGCAGGGCAATGTTGCGGGCGCGTTCTTCAATTTGCACGAGGTAGGCCCCAAATTCGCAGCAGATCGTCCAGGAGCGCGGGCAGCTTGTCCAGAGGCCAGCTGTTGGGACCGTCGCACAGGGCCTCCTCAGGCCGGGGATGAACCTCCAGGAAGACCCCTTGGCACCCGGCGGCCACGGCGGCCCTGGCCAGCACGGGCACGAACCGGCGCTGGCCGTCCGAGGCATGGCCCTTGCCGCCAGGCAGCTGCACGGCATGGGTGGCGTCGAAAACCACCGGGTGGCCCAGCTCGGACATGATGGGGATGGAGCGATAGTCCACCACGAGGTTGTTGTAGCCAAAGCTTGCGCCGCGCTCAGTCAGCCAGATTTTGCCGTTGTCCGTGGCGCGCAGTTTTTGAACCACCGGCCGCATGTCCCAGGGGGCCAGGAATTGACCTTTCTTGATGTTTACGATCCGGCCGGTCTCTCCGGCGGCCGTGAGCAGGTCGGTCTGGCGGCAGAGAAAGGCCGGAATCTGGAGCACGTCCGCGACCCGGGCCACGATTCCGGCCTGCCGCGGCTCATGAATGTCTGTGACCACGGGCAGTCCGGTGCGTTCCTTGATCTGGTTCAGCCATTCCAATCCTTGTTCCAGACCGGGTCCTCGGAAGGAAGTGAGCGAACTGCGGTTGGCCTTGTCAAAAGAGCTTTTGAAAATCACGGTCAGGGACCGCCGCGCTGCAATCTCGGCCAGGCGCAAGGCCACTTCCAGGGCCAAGTCCAGGTTTTCCAGGACGCATGGGCCGGCGATGACAAAAGGCGCTGTCAGGCAGCGCTCGTAAAGGGCTTGGGAGTCCGTATTCATCATGCTCCCGGCTTTAGCCCTTGTTCTTGAAGGTCAGGCCGGCGCCGATGAAATCCCGGAACAAGGGATGGGGGGCCAGCGGACGAGACTTGAATTCCGGGTGGAACTGGCAACCCACGAACCACGGATGCCCGGCCAGCTCCACGATCTCCACCAGGGCGTTGTCCGGCGAGACGCCGCTGAGCAACATTCCAGCGTTTTCAAATAGTTCAGCGTAGTCAGCATTAAATTCGTACCTGTGCCGGTGCCGCTCCGCAATGGCTTCGGTCTGGTATGCGGCAAAGGCCCTGGTATCGGGCTTGATCAGGCACGGATAAGCGCCCAGGCGCATGGTACCCCCTTTGGCGTAGTTCACATCGCGCTTTTGCAGGCATTGGCCGCGATGGTCGTACCATTCAGCCATCAAATAGATCACCGGATTGGGCGTTGTCGGGTCGAATTCCTGGGAATTGGCCCGCTCCAGCCCCAACACGTTGCGGCCGAACTCGATCACGGCGCACTGCATGCCCAAGCAGATGCCCAAGAAGGGAATGCCCTGCTCCCGGGCATGGCGGATGGCCGCGATTTTGCCCTCCACCCCGCGTACCCCGAATCCGCCAGGCACCAGAACGCCATGGATGCCGGCAAGTTTTTGGGCCACGTTTTCCTCGGTGATCTTCTCAGAATTAATATATTCCAGGCTTACGGAGGATTCGTGGCTCACCCCGCCGTGGATCAACGCCTCGTGCAGACTTTTGTAGGATTCGCGCAGATCCACGTATTTGCCGACAATGGCGATGCGGACCTCGTCCTTGGGGTTGCGCAGCGTTTCCACCAGCACCTTCCAACACGACAGGACCGCGTTTTTGGCCGGCAGGCGCAGCAAGATGGCGATCTTCTGGTCCACGCCCTCCTCGTACAGGGCTAAAGGGACTTCATAAATGCTTTTGACGTCCTTGGCCGTGAACACCGCGTCTTCGTCCACGTTGCAAAACAGGGCGATCTTGGACTTGATGTCCGCGTTCAGGTCCATCTCGCTGCGGCACAAAATGATGTCCGGCTGAATGCCGATGCTGCGCAGTTCCTTGACGCTGTGTTGGGTGGGCTTGGTCTTCAGCTCGCCTGCGGCCCGGATATAAGGCACCAGGGTCAGGTGAATGTAGAGCACGTTGTTTTTGCCCAGGTTGGAACGCAACTGGCGGATGGCCTCCAGGAAGGGCAGGCTTTCGATGTCGCCCACGGTCCCGCCTATCTCGATGATGGCTACGTCTTCGTCATGCTGGACCACTCCCAGGATCACGCTTTTGATCTCGTCGGTGATGTGCGGGATGACCTGCACCGTGCCGCCCAGATAGTTGCCGCGGCGCTCCTTGGTGATCACGGAGTTGTAGATGCTGCCCGAGGTGTAGTTGTTGCGCTGGGTCATGGAAATGTTCAGGTAGCGCTCGTAATGTCCCAGATCCAGATCCGTCTCGGCCCCGTCGTCGGTGACGTAGACCTCGCCGTGCTGAAAAGGGTTCATGGTCCCCGGATCGACATTAATATAGGGATCGAGCTTCTGAATGGTTACTTTTAGGCCGCGTGCCTGCAGAAGCGCCCCGATGGACGCCGCCGCCAGCCCTTTGCCCAGCGAAGACAACACTCCGCCGGTGACGAAGATGAACTTGGTTTCCATGCGGCTCCAGGAAGTTATGAAAAACATGCAGGATGTTTTGTTTTTTTGACGGAAAACATATCGCAACACCTCCCGCCACAAACAGAGGCATCTTGCCCTGTTTACAAAAAAAAGGCTACTTCAGTGAATTGTTGACGGATATTGACCTAGCCTCTAAATTGCTTGTCCCCAGCGCTGTTTGCTGACATAACGGAACAACGGAGGCGGACGTCATGACCCAAGTCAAAGCCCTGGTCCTCACGGGATACGGCACCAACTGTGAGCGGGAAACCGCCCACACTGCCTTGCTGGCTGGAGTGGATCAGGCGGACGTGGTGCATTTTTCCCAGTTGCTTTCCGGAGAGAAGCGTTTGGGGGAGTACAATTTTTTGATTTTCCCCGGCGGGTTTCTGGACGGAGACGACCTGGGCGCGGCCCAGGCCGCAGCCCTGCGCTGGCGCCATGCCAAAACGGAACTCGGCCGCCCGCTTCTGGAGGAGTTGAAGGATTTTTTCGACTCCGGCGGGGTGATTCTGGGCATCTGCAACGGCTTCCAGCTCCTGGTCAAGCTGGGCCTGCTGCCGGCCCTGGGCAGGCGTTATTTTGAGCGGCAGGTCAGCTTGAGTCATAACGATTCGGCTCGCTTTGAGGATCGCTGGGTTTATCTGCAAGCCAATGATCGAAGCCCGTGCGTATTCACCAAGGGACTGGACAGACTCTACTTTCCCGTGCGCCACGGCGAGGGCAAGCTCGTGGCCCGGGATGAAGAAACACTGGCGGCCCTGGAACGCGAAGGACTGGTGGCCTTATCCTACGTACACCCGGAAACCGGGCAAGTGAGCACGGAATACCCGTACAATCCCAACGGCTCGCCGTGCGGTATCGCCGGGTTGACCGACCCTTCCGGACGTATCCTGGGACTGATGCCCCACCCCGAGGCGTACAACCATCCCACCAACCACCCGGCCTGGACCAGGGGGGAGCAGGGGACTTTGGGGATTCGGCTTCTGGCCAACGGAGTGGAGTATCTGCGTCGTCAGGGATGACGTTGGAGGCAAGCCCTGCTGCCCCGGGAAGGGCTTGCCCTAGCAGGGCTTGCGAGCACTGAAAGATCCGTCCAAGGCGCATCATTGACACATCAAGGGCCATCTCGTACAAAAAATGATCTTTCAGGTGTAGTGCCGGCTGCATCCGGTCCCTGGAACCAGGCCATGTTGCTGGCTTTGGAGCAGGCCGATCTGGCCGGCAAGCAGGGCGAGGTTCCGGTGGGGGCGGTGGTCCTGGATGCCGGCGGAATGGTTCTGGCGGCGGCCCGCAATCAGACCTTGCGGCTAACCGACCCCTCCGGGCACGCGGAAATACTGGCTCTGCGCGAGGCCGCGGCAAGGGTCGGCGATTATCGCTTGAGCGGCGCAGTCCTCGCGGTGACCCTAGAGCCTTGTCTGATGTGCCTGGGCGCGATGATTCAAGCCCGGATCGCAGGACTGGTGTTCGGCGCGCGGGATCCCAAAGCGGGAGCAGTGTTGTCGCGGCTCAACGTCAACGACCTGGATTGGCTGAATCATCGCTTCTGGGTCCTGGAAGGGGTTCTGGCAAAGGAGTGTGGAAAAGTCCTGCGCGAATTCTTTCAGGCGTGCAGAAAGTAAGCGTCGGGCCTTTGTTTGAACAATGAAGGGGTTGCGGAGAGGTACCGAAGTGGCCGTAACGGGGTCGACTCGAAATCGACTTGCCCTGCCAAAACGGGGCACGTGGGTTCGAATCCCACCCTCTCCGCCATGTACGCATTGTTTGGTTTCCATCTGGAAAGGCTCTTTTTCCGGACAATAAACGCCTGGGCTCTATTTTCATCTAATATTGAGACTTTTTCAGGTTCGACTAACCCTTGACCATCTGTTGTCGGCAATGGTTTTCAAGCACTAGCCACGAACCTGCCTTAATCAGCATCATCACCACCAGCGTTTCCCGCAGCCCAAGTAAAGGCATGAGGAATAAAGCAGCAACAAGTCCCCCCAGCCAGCCTCCAAGTAAATCTGCGGCATACAGTACACCGGCTGTCTTTTTTCCCTCCGGCTGCAGATGTACTGCCGCAGGAAAGGTCAATCCCACCAGACTGCCGGTAAGTAGGGAAAAAAACATAAAAATAATTAGCGTCCAGGCTGGCCCAAGATACTGAAAAGGCAAAAAGGAAATGAGCAACAGCGCTAGAAAGACAAACAACATGGTTCTTTCTGTCTTTACCAGCACATAAAGGGGCGAAACTCCTTTTTTCAGCCATTTTTGAGCCAACATACCCCCTGCTGCACCACCTGCCATAAACAAGGCTAATAAAAGGCTCATTTGCAAATAAATATGGCCGTACATAATCTGCAAAGTGAGGAGCAGGTAAAGTTCCGCACACATGCCGGCTAAGCCGGTGCTGCCTGTAGCATAGAGGGCAACCCCCGGCAAACCGCTTTTTTTACGAGCAAGCCAAAAAAGCAGCAAGGCGCCCATTAGCGGCAAAATCAGCAAAAGCAATCCAGTTGGCAGTTGCTTGATGGTGTTGAAAACTGCCTGAACTGACGGTGAAAACATAGCACCCCAATAAGCCAGCATATGATAAACGGCCACCGGACGAAAATCAGTGTTCCGGCCGAGGGCGGGCGCCGGAGAAACCAGTTCAGCCGCCCATGCCAGACGTCGCTCATCCAAACGATAATCAAGATACATAGGAGTAACTGCCAAGGCTTGAATCTGCCGCTCTGCAAGTCGTGTGGACGCAATTTGCGCTGTGATGCCTGCCGCTTCTCCGTTAAAAGCCAGAAATAAATTGCGATCACCTGGGATAAGAAATACCTGAGTAAAGACCTCTTTCGCCGTATGATTGAGTACCCGGCTAAGTTCCAGCAGTTCTGGGCCTGGATAAACCAAAGACCCAGGAACGGAAAAAGCAAAGATTCCGCCTGGCCTTAGATTATCTCTTACTAATTCAAAAAACTGGCGACTGAAAAGCCGGTTCAGATGCAGGGTCGTCGGATCTAGCGGACCAAGTATTATTACATCGTAGTCTCCTAGGTCGCGCTGCAACAACAGCCTCCCGTCTCCTGTCAAAGTGCGGACAGGTTCCTTTTGCAGCAAATCTTCCCAGCCTGGGACAAACTTTTTCCCGGCCTGCCAAATAAGTGGGTCTAATTCTACGTAATCAAGGTTTTTTACCGGATGTTTCAGTATCTCCCCGACTATCCCTCCCAGCCCCCCTGACAGCAAAAGCACATTTTCTGGATTTTGGTGCGCCAACAAAGGGAAATGAGCTTTTTCTTCAGCCAAAACCACATCCGGCAGCGGTGCGCTGGCCAGAAAACGGCCATCATAAAAAAAGGTGGTTTGTTCGGCTGCTCTTGTAACTACTAAATTGCCATGCAGGGAATTTTGACTGAAAACCACTGTCTCTTCAAAACGCAATTGCAAAGAAGACCTGTCCAGGGCTGGCCCCAACCACAACCCAGCTATTAATCCCACCAGCAAAACCGTCGCAGCAGCATATTGGACCGGCGGTCGCAATGCCAAAGGGGCAGTAAACAAGGCGAGCGCCAGCAAAGTTAATGCTAAGTACAGCGCGATAATCATGACATTAACTTGCAACAGCAAAAGAAGTGTAAAAAACAAAGCACCCAACAGGGTGCCTAGTGTTTCCAGCACATAAATATGAGTTGCTCCGGACTCGCTGTTCCTTTCAGGATACAGGCGGCAACTCAGACTGAACAGAGCACCGTGGGGCAAACTAATAGGAGCAAACAAAACCAGTGAAACCAGCAGCATTTCCGCAAATCCCCACGCAGCGCCTTGGGGAATTCCGATGACAATACCGGCAGCCCGGCCGGCATAGATCACCAGAGGAATAGCGATCGCTGAAAGAATTAGCAGCCAGAAATACCAAATAAGAGGCGCTTTGCTGCGAGCAATTCGCGCTCCCATCAGAGCCCCTATCGCCTCCGTTATTAACCAGTTAGCCAAAAGGATTCCTATAACCAGTTCATTGCCCTGAAAAACAACAAGCAGCTCCCGAATTAATACAACTTGAGCAGCAATGCCCACTGCTCCGATTACAACCGCACCGGGTGCGATATACTGAAAAGCGGGCAGCATTTTCACTGCCATACTCCTCTGATTAAATGCCCGCAATGACGGCAAGCACCGGCATCTATCTTGACATAACGCACCGTAAAATGGTGCCGTCGGATAACTACTTTCCCGCAGCCAGGACAAAAGGTAGAGTTATACCGGTGTCCGGGGACGTTGCCAACGGAGACATATTTCAGCCCCTCTTCCATTGCGATTTTCCGGCAGCTCTCCAGCGTTGAAACCGGCGTAGGGATTACATCCGTCATCCGGTAATTTGGGAAAAAGCGAGAAAAGTGCAGCGGTACTTCCGGGCCTAATTCATCCTTAATCCAAGCGGTCATCTCCCGCACTTCCTGGGGGGTATCGTTCTGGCCAGGAATAACCAAATTGACGATCTCCAACCAAATGCCCGCTGTTTTAATAGTTTTTAATCCAAGCAACACCGGTGCCAGCTCGGCTTGGCAAATCTCCCGGTAAAACCTCTCACTGAAAGCTTTCAGGTCAATGGTCACTGCGTCGGTATATGTCAACAGTGTTTGCAGGGGTTCTATAGCCATCGCGCCGTTGGAGTGGAAAATAATGCGTATGCCATTAGCCCTGGCCAGGCGGGCTACATCATACATGTATTCATAAAACGCAGTAGGCTCGTTATAAGTGAAGGAAATACCGGGCACACCTAGTTTTTTGACCTCAGCTACAACTATTTCCGGCGGGAGTTCGTAAGTAAAGAGCATCCCTTCTAGGCTGCGCTGTGAAAGATGCCAGTTATGACAAAATTTACATCGGAAATTACAGCCGGCAGTGCCAATACAAAGAACGTCACTGCCAGGCAAAAAATGATGCATTGGCTCTTTCTCAATCGGTTCAACGTGAACGGCGGATGGCAGTCCATATACTATATTGATCAGCCGGCCTCCTCTGTTCTCCCGGTTGCGGCAAAAGCCACGCGCTCCAGACAATATTACGCATTGGCGGAAACACAACTTGCATTCTACCCGGTTCCCATCCAAGGCATGATAGAACATTGCTTCCCGCTCCTGGCCAACATCAGGAAACGGCTCCGCAGCCGGTTCGTCAGCCGGCCAAAGCCTCTGCAATCCAAAAGCACCGGCACCAATCCCCAATAAAGCTAACAGCTTCCGGCGTGTAAGCAGTTTGGCCCATAAATCGCCCAAATTGATCACCCCCTCTTAAAAAGAAGTTTAGCCGCTAAATGTTTTTCAGCTACAAATTTCATTTTAAATCAATATGTTGCGCTACTTTCAGCTACAGGATCCTATACCAGCCCCCACCCGGCGCACCACGAAGAACTCGTAGGCGTAGCAATCCGAGTGCCTCTTATGCATCTCGGGCTCTTGCGCAAGTTGGTCAAGCACGGCGAGCGCTTCGTCGTTGTCCGCATATTTGCCGCGCAGTTCCTTGATGCGGCTTTGCATCGGCGTGTAAAAATCATCCCACCATGCCTCGTCCGGCAGGGTGAAGTGGCCGATGAGCGAGAAACCGCAGCTCTCGATCGCCGTCAGGACGTCGGGGACTCGGCCCATGGTCGGGTAGTCCAAGTCGAAGCTCGCTTTGACCTTGGGCGGCGGGTTTTCCTTGCGCCAGACCGCGTCGGTGAAGGCGAGGCAGCCGCCGGGGCGCAACAGCTTGTGGCAGACACGCAGGGCGTTCTCAATGCCGATATTGTAGAGCGCCCCCTCGGACCAGACGAGGTCGAAGCTCGCTGGCGGCAGCCTGGGTTCGGCCATGTCGCCGACCAGAGGTCGAATCCGCTCGGCGAGCCCAAGCTCGGTGACC
>DBNV01000109.1:10415-11479 GCA_002299865.1 Desulfonatronaceae bacterium UBA663
CCTGATGTAAGCTCGGCAAGATGGAATGTCTGCCCGCCGACGCCGCAGCCCAGATCGAGCACCGCCGGCGCGGGCGGCAGATCGCGACAAAGAGCAAGGGCCCTTGCGGCGCAGGCGCGGTTGCCCGGCCCCTGCCTGGGGAGCGACTCATAGAGTTCGAAAAAGATCTCCCAGAAGCGCGGCAGGGTTACGTTCATGTCAGGCCCCTCCATTGGAAACAGGTCGCCGCCCGAGGAACACCTCGTGTCCGGTGTCGCTGTACGAGCTGTGCTCAAAGGGGACCACGAGCGGCTCGAAGCCGGCGGCCGCAATCAGCTCCAGCCACACGGATTTCGGGAACAGACCCATAACGTGGCGATCATGGACAACCTCGACCGCGCCGCTCTCGTCACGGAGCAGGTACGCCATATCGGTCACGTACATGTCGGTCCTTGAGTCGGGAACCCAGCGCCATTCGAGGTAGCGCAGGCCGCGCCCATTCCCCTCGCTGCCGCCGGTCTCGGCACCCGGCTCAAAGGTCTCCGAGACGAAATCCGGCTGAAACATTGCGACCCCTCCGGGGGCGGTGTGAGCGAAGGCCGTGGCAATGGCGCTGGCAAGATCGCTGCGCGAGGTCATGTAGCTGACCGCGTCGTGCACCAGAACGCAATCAAAGACGCGCCCGAGCCGTACTGAGCGCATGTCGCCCTGAATGTGCTCGCACTCCGGATTCAATCGGCTACTCAGCGCGAGCATGGCCGGTTCCAGGTCGACGAGAGTACAGGCCAACGCCGCCTTCAAGTGGGCTGCATTGTGGCCGCCGCCGCTACCCAGATCAAGCAGAGTCCGAGGCGGCCGCTTACAGTGGGCCTCGAATAAGCGCCGGTAAAAGGCGGCCTCCTCCGCGTAGTCGCCAACCGGCGTCAGCAGCGGATACCAGTCCGCCAGGTCGCGGTAGAGTCTGAGGGCTTGAGTGGATGTTGTTTCATTTTTTACGGCCATGCCCTTGCGCCCCAAAACTTTCCGAGTTTCGGCCAGAAGCGTTGCGGCTTCGAATTCGACGCCCCCTCCCCAGCTTCGGTCGG
>DBNV01000130.1 GCA_002299865.1 Desulfonatronaceae bacterium UBA663
CATGTATCGTTGTAGGGATAAGGTATCTGGATGAATAAAAAGGGGATCGTGCGCAAAATGGTCTCGTGACCGGGGGTAATCATAAATTCCGCGACCGGACAAGTCAATTTTATTGCAATCCTCTGCTGCCGGAAGTACATGGAGTTGCATTCCTAGAGCAGGTGCAAAGGACGACGACAGACGGAACAAGGCCCTGAGGACCTGGCAACGTCTGCAGCGGACCGCGTTGTGGAGTGACACCATTGCCTCAAGGACGCCCAACAAGACGACAGCATGAAGATCGTTTCGCCATGACCGCCACGCCTGCCCATCTCCAGGGAGAATCCTGCTTTCGCAAAGGCAACTTTCAGAAAGCCGCGCAGCTCTTGCACCAGAATTACGTGAGCGGCCGCAGGAGCTTCGCGGTCATTTCCCTGCTCGTGCAGTCCTGGAAGGCCTTGGGCGAACACCGCACGGTGGCGGACTTCCTGACCAATGCCTTGCTGGAAGCAAGCCTTGCGACCAACGAGCAGGCGGCATTGTATTTCCAACTCGGACTGGCCCTGCAACAGTCCGGGGACCAGATCCAGGCCAGACAGGCCTTTTGGCAGGTGCATCGTCTGGAACCGGATTATCCCGGCCTGGCGGAAAAACTGGGCGACCCGGATCAGGACAAGACCCGGCCCAAACATCGCCACAGCCTGCTCATCAGCCGAGGGCTTCTTGCTGAAACCCAACTGAAGCAACTCACCAGCCAGGCCAAGGACAACGACGAGGACCTGGACCAAATGCTTTTGCGGGAACTGAAATTGTCCAAGAAGGATCTCGGCGCCGCCCTGGCGGCTTTTTACGAAGTTCCCTTCATGGATTTTGATCCCAACCTGGACCCGCCCTTTGAACTGCTTGAAAAACGCAAGTTGAATCCGGACTATCTGAAACGCTCCGGCTGGACCCCTCTCGCCGTGGAGAGCGGGACGATCATCGTCCTGATGTCCAATCCTTTTGATCTTTCCCGCTTGGATGAAATCCGCTTCATCTTCGGTACCAGTCGGATCGAACCCAGGGTCGCCCTGCGGCAAGATGTTCACGGCTACATCGACATGTTTTTTCGTCGGCTGGACTCCGAGGAACTGTTGGAACTGGGCGATTCCATCGCAGTGCAGACCAGTGAACCGGAGCTTGATGCAGAAACAGACCCCAGCGATTCCGCGGTGGTCCGGCTGGTCAACGCCCTGCTTGTGGAGGCGTGGCGGCGCAACGCTTCGGACATTCATATCGAACCGGACCCGCAGAACAGATTTTGCGCCGTGCGCTTCCGCATTGACGGCTCATGCCACGAATTCCGAAAGATCCGCGCCGGGATGGCCAAGTCCCTGATTTCCCGGATCAAGATCATGTCCCACCTGAATATCGCCGAACGTCGCCTGCCCCAGGACGGGAAGATCCGGATGCGTTTGCCGGAATTGGGCAAAATCGCGGAATTCCGGGTGGCCATCGTTCCGACCATTGAAAACCACGAGGACGTGGTGCTGCGCGTACTGTCGTCGGGCAAGCCGTTGCCCTTGGAAAAATTGGGCATGTCCGATGAAAACCTGGCCAAGTTCAAGTCCTCGGTGTTCAAGCCTTACGGTCTGATCATCGTGGTTGGCCCGACGGGCTCGGGCAAAACCACCACGTTGCACTCGGCCATCAACTATATCAATACGCCGGAGCGCAAGATCTGGACCGCGGAGGACCCCGTGGAGATCACCCAGGAGGGTTTGCGCCAAGTTCAAATCAACCCCAAGATCGGCCTAAGCTTCGCCACCATCCTGCGCTCCTTTCTCCGCGCCGATCCGGACGTGATCATGATCGGCGAGATGCGCGACGTGGAAACCGCGCAGATCGGGGTGCAGGCCTCCCTGACCGGGCACTTGGTATTCACCACGCTGCATACCAATTCCGCCCCTGAGACGATTACCAGGCTGCTGGACATGGCCTTGGATCCGTTCAATTTCGCCGATTCGTTGCTCTGCGTCGTGGCCCAACGCCTGGTCAAGACCCTCTGTACGCACTGCAAGGAGGCGTATCAGCCTGGAAAACAGGAATTGGACGACTTAGCCGGGGAATTCGGCCCGGGATTCAAACGTTTCATCCCCGCATCCAGGGCAATCTCCCTGTGTCGGCCCAAGGGCTGCGGGCAGTGCAATCAGGGCTATCGAGGCCGCACCGGCGCCCACGAACTCATGACCACCAGTCCGTTGATCAAAAACCTGATCAAGCATCGCCGTCCTACCGAGGAAATCCGGGATCAGGCCATTGCCGACGGGATGCTTGTTCTTAAGCAGGACGCCCTGCTCAAGGTTCTGCGCGGCCTCACCGATCTCAAGCAGGTGCGCGCGGTCAGCGGATAGCGGGCCGCGGCCGCTATCCGTCCGGAAACATCCCCGGATAAAACTTAAAAAACATCGAGGTGCATGAACATGCTGGATGAGTTGTTTTTCGAACTCCTGTTCACAGCCCATGGGCCGTCCGAATGGAGTCACTGGCCCTTCGGCCCGACGCTGCTGGGCGGCTGGCTGAACATGCTCACAAAATTCATCTTCATCGGGTTGGTCCTGGCCCTGATCATGTATTTGCTGCGCTATCTGTTCGGACCGGGCGGGCCGATGCGCGAGAACAACCCGGACGCGGACGCGCCGGACCAGGCCATGGAAATCCTGCGCCGCCGGCTGGCCGTCGGAGAAATCAATCCTGAGGAATTCGAACGTCTTCGGGCCATGCTTGAGAAATGACCGCTTAAATTCGTGCTCCACCCTTGCTTCCCTGGCTTGTCGTGGATATAATGGCATGCGTTAATAGCGGGCAAGGCTGTTGTCGGAATGCCGACCCGTCGGCTTTTCTGAAACTTCAACCATCAAGCTTTTGGCTTCCTCTTAGGAAAGACACCCCCTTAAAGATTTGCCTATTCGCTCCAAGGAGTACCCCTGTATGGCCTATCATGTCGGCGTTGACGTCGGGTCGGTCAGCGTCAATTGCATTGTCATCGACGACCAGGAAAACATAGTTTTCGAGTCCCCCTACCGCAGGCACTTCGGCCTTGTCCTGGACGAGACGGCCCGGGTCCTGGACGAAGTCTTCTCCCGCCACCACAAAGACCGGATCAGGTCCGTCTCCTTCACCGGCAATCAGGGTCAGACCATCAGCAAGCTGCTGCAGGCGCCCTTTGAGGTGGAAACCATCGCCCAGGTGCTCGGCGCGACCAAGGTTTCGCCTGGAGTGCGCAGCATCTTAAGCGTCGGCGGCCAGGACGCGGCCCTGTTCGAGCTGGACTACGACCAGGACGGCAACTGGCGGCTGGCCGCCTTCAACGTGAACGGCCCCTGCGCCTCGGGCACGGGCTCGTTCATCGACCAGCAGGCCGAACGCTTGACCTTCGCCATGTACGGCGAAGCCTTCGACATGAACCAGGAAAAGCTGCAAAAGGTCCTGGAGGATTTCATCGCCCTGGGCCGGACCAGCACCTATCCCGCGCCCGTGGCCTGCCGCTGCACCGTGTTCACCAAGTCGGACATGGTCCACCTGCAGAACAAGGGCGAGACCTTGCCCAACATCATCGCCGGGCTGCATCACGGCACTGCGGCCAACTACATGAGCACCATCGTGGCCAACCGCACCCTGGCCGAGTCGATTATTTTCATCGGCGGCATGGCCTCCAACCGCCTCCAGGTGGAGGCGTTCCGCAAGTATTTCCCCAGCCTGCTGGTCCCGGCCCATCACGCCTCCCTGGGCGCGTTGGGCGCTGCGTTGCAGTCCATGCGCGCCAATGCCCGCAACACGGTGGACCTCGCCATGCTCCGCTCACCGGCCGCTGCAAAAGTGGATGCCGTATCCCGGACCAAGCCGCTGTCCCTGGAATACACGACGTTCAACCCGGACAACACCCTGCCGCCCTTGTCCGAAAAGGGGGTCCTGGACGCCTATTTGGGCGTGGACATCGGTTCAACCTCCACCAAATACGCCCTGATCGACGACCAGGGTCGGATCATCCACAAGCGCTACGTCCCCACCCAGGGCAAGCCCATTGAGGTGGCCCAAGGGCTGTTACGGCATCTGCAAGAGGAGATCGGCCCGCGCATCCGGCTCAAGGCCGTGGCCACCACCGGGTCGGGCCGCAACGTGGTCGGGGATTTTCTGAACGCAGACCTGATCATCAACGAAATCACGGCCCATGCCCGCGGGGCAGTGGCCGTGGACCCGGAGATCGACACCATCTTCGAGATCGGCGGACAGGATTCCAAGTACATCGCCATCGACAGAACCCATCCCACGGACTTCATGATGAACAAGGTCTGCGCCGCGGGCACGGGCAGCTTTTTGCACGAACTGGCCAACAAGATGAAGATCAATATCTTCGGCGAGTTCCAGGAGGTGGCCCTGTCCTCCCAAAACCCGGTGAATCTGGCCGAGCGCTGCACCGTGTTCATGGAGTCCGACCTGACCGCCTACGCCCAGAAAGGCGCGGTCCGCAACGACCTCATCGCCGGGCTGTGTTACGCCATTGTCCGCAACTATTTGCACCAGGTCGTGGAAAACAGGCGCATCGGCCGCCGGATCATGTTCCTGGGCGGCCCCTCCCTGAACAAGGGCATTGTCGCGGCCTTTGAAAAAGTCCTGGACAAGCCCATTCTCGTGCCCAAGCACCGGGAGGTCATGGGCGCCTTCGGCGCGGCTCTGGCCGTGCGGGAACTGGCCATGAGCAAAGGCGTCGAGGAAAAATCCCGCGCTCTGCAAGCGTTGGCCGGCCTGGAGGTGGCCTTTAAGGAAAGCATCTGCAAGGCGGACAAACACTGCCACAACGAGTGCAAGCTCAAGATCTACAATTTCGGCGCCCGAAAAAGCGTCTGGGGCGGGGACTGCGGACGCTACGAAACCGCTCAGTCCAGCTTAGGCAAGGAAACCGACTACTTCCAATTGCGCAGGAAACTCTTTGCACAGGCCGTGGCCGAAGCCGGGGTGCACCTGGACGAAAAGCACCCGGCCGAAAAACATCCGGTCGGAGACCAGCGGCCTCTGGTTGGCGTGCCCTTAAGCCTGCACTCCCTGGATTGGGGCGTGTTCTGGGCTCATCTGCTCACCGAACTGGGCCTGGCCGTTCGGTTCAGTCCCTTCACCAACCAGGCCATGGTCATGGCCGGCGTGGAAAGTATGACTGCGGAAACCTGCTTCCCGGTCAAGGTCTTTCACGGCCATGTCCGCCACCTCATGGAGCAGACCGACTACCTGTTTTTACCCAACGTGATCAACATGACGACGGCCGGGCCGGAGGAAAAGGGCCGGCTCTGCCCCTTGGTGGAAAGCTCCCAGTATCTGGTCCGGGCCGCGCTGCGCATCGACGACGCCCGGATCATCCGCCCCACCCTGTTCCTCAGGGATGGACCGGACCTGCTGGTAGAGGCCGTATACAATAGCCTGCCCAAAGCCTTGCGGCCTTCAAAAGGCGTGGTGGGCCGGGCCCTGCGCACGGCCTGGGAGCGACAAAACGCCTTCAATGTCGAACTGCGCCGCCAGGGCCGGGAAATCCTGGCCCATGCGGACGAACGGCCCGTCTGGATCGTCACGGGCCGGCCCTACAATCTGTATGACGAACGGCTCAACCTGCAACTCGGCCGGCAGATGGCCAAGCTGGGGATCAAGGCTCTGCCCCTAGACTTTCTTGACGTGGAC
Organism: Desulfonatronaceae bacterium UBA663; assembly: GCA_002299865.1. Classification (GTDB taxonomy): domain Bacteria; phylum Desulfobacterota; class Desulfovibrionia; order Desulfovibrionales; family Desulfonatronaceae; genus Desulfonatronum. The sequence continues at coordinate 5,686 of DBNV01000130.1, forward strand.
GATGAATCCCTGCAGGATTTTCCCAAGATGTACTGGGACCTGGGGGGACGGATCCTGCGGGCCGCAAAAAAGATCGCCCGTACGCCCAACTGGTTCGGGGTCTATTTAACCAACTTCTCCTGCGGCCCGGACTCCTTCATCGAACACTTCTACGGCCACGTGCTCAACGACAAACCGTTTTTGATTCTGGAACTAGACGAGCACAGCGCCGTGGCCGGGATGCTGACTCGCATCGAGGCCTTCCAAAACGTGATCAAGAATGTGCAGCCACATGGATAACAGCATGGAAACGCAAAAAACAGATTCCTTTGCGGACCGTCTGACCCAGCAGGTCGGCCGGTTCAACGTCTCCGGCCGGACCCTGCTGGTACCGGACATGGCCCCCATCGGCTCGCGGCTTCTGGCCGCCAGTTTCAGGGCTTTCGGTATGCCGGCCCAGGTTCTGCCCACTTATACCCACCTGCATTTAGGCAAGGAATTTTCTTCGGGCAAAGAATGCTTTCCCTATCAGGTCACCCTGGGCGACATCCTCGGTTTCCTGAAAGAAGAGAAAAAACGCCTGGGTGAAGCATTCAACGTCAAGAACTACGTCTACTTCATGCCCGAGTCCGACGGCCCCTGCCGCTTCGGGATGTACAACAAAGTGCAGCGTCTGGTCCTGGACCGCTTCCCCGAATTCAAGGACATGCCCATTCTCTATCTGTCCTCGGCGGACGGTTACGCCTCCACCGGGATCCTGCCCAGCGACCAGGCCAAGCTTTTTCGCCGGTTGGCCTATGTGACTATGATCCTGGCCGACGTCCTGGACCGCATCACCTGGCGGGTCCGACCCTATGAAAAGGAGCCCGGCCAGACCGACGCCTTCATGGCCAAGGCCCTGGACGACATGATCGCCCTGATTGAAAAACGCGGCCGGGCCAGGGACTTTAGCGCCCTGTACGGCCTGCTGGGGCAGATCGCAACCCAGGCCAAGATGATCATCGACCCGACCCGGCCGCGCAAGCCCAGGATCGGCATTGTCGGCGAAATTTACGTACGCGTCCATCCGGACTCCAACCAGAACATCATCCGCGAGTTGGAGCGCTTTGGCGCGGAGGTTGTGAACGCCTCTCTGGGCGAATGGGTCAACTACGTGGCCTTTGAGCAGTACCGCAACATCCAAAAGGACTGGCGGCAGGCCTGGCAGCGCAAGGACGTGAAGGCCCTGGTGGACGTCACCCGCGCCTGGGTCGACAGCCGCATCGAAATGACCTGGCAGGACTGGCGGCAGAACCAGGTCTATCAAAAGACCCTGGAGCACCTGGACATCCAGGGCGACTACACCATCGCCACGGTGGAAGAAATGCTGGACAACGAGCGCTTGTTCACCTTTGACATCGGCACCGAGGCCGCCCTGAGCATCGGCGGGGCCTTGGAATACGTGCACGACCATTTCGATGGGGTGGTCAACGTTTTTCCATTCACCTGCATGCCCGGTGCCGTCACCTCGGCCATTCTCAAGCCCCTGCTGTTGAAAATGAACGTGCCCTACTTAGACGCATCCTACGACGGAGCGATCCAGCCCAACCGGGAAGTGGCCCTGCGCACGTTTATGTACCAGGCCGCGCAGCGCAAGGCGGCGCGGCAGGATGTGGCGTCCGGACAAGCATCTCCGCCGCCGCATTAACGGATAGGGCCAAAAAGGAGGCTCCTCTGCCGACAACAGCCAGCAAGATCATCACCGCAAGGTGCCGGCCCTTCCGGCAGAAGTGCGAATCGGCCTCGTTGACCGCATTCTCGCGAGCCCGAATCTTTCGACACGGCTCAATCTTGACCGCCTCTGGGCGAAGGAAGCGAAAAGGCGCAGTGCCCAAATCGAACAAGGCCGGATTGAGCCCATCCCCGGCGAACAATTCTTTGCTGACATCCGCCGGAAGTACGCACGACAAGACCTAACTTGTGCGTTTCCGAGACATGCACGCTCCAGCATCAAAATCCAAGGCCTAACCCAATTCCCCAGAGAAGGAGGTTGTTGTCAGGCATCAGGGGCAGACGTCAGGGGCAGGCGGACACCCCCGCCGACCTCCTGCTATGAACTGCTCAGTAACGCAGTGCAACACGCTGCTACACAAACAGGAACCTCTAACCCGAACGAGAACACACCTGTTGTTGAGGAACTGAAGCTACTGAAGCTATGAACATTTTGATTGGAGGCGCGGCCGGGCAAGGCATGGACACTGTCGCCCATCTTTTGGGTAAGACGCTAATGCGTGCAGGTTGCGGCGTGCATTTAAGCAAAGACTATATGTCCCGTGTGCGCGGGGGACACAACTTTGTGCTGCTGCGTGTCGAGGAAACCACGCCTTGGGCGCCTGCCCATCAGGTTGACTTCATGGTTGCGCTTAATGCGGAAACCTTTGCCTTGCATAGTGTACGCCTTACGACGAACGCGCAGATCATCTTTGACCCTGACGCCTTCCCCTTGCCGATGACTGAGCATCGCGGCGTTCCTGTTGCTTTAAGCGCGTTAGCCCGCACGGCGGGCGGAGCTGTACTGGCGAGCACTGTCGCTGCAGGTGCGTTGCTAGCGCTCGTTGGTGAACTTCCGAAAAATTCACAGGACGAGCCGTTAGCCAAAGCTCAAGAACTGCTGAGTGAACTCTACTCCTCTCCCCTGCGCGAGCAGAACCTTACAGCGTTAAGTGCCGGGTTCACTGCGGCGTTACCGCTGCGCCAAGCAACAGTGGCATTGTCTCAGCAGACCGCGACTTTGCCGCCGCTCTTTATTGACGGCAATTCGACGCTGGGCATGGCGGCACTGGCTAGTGGCTGCCGCTTTGTCTCGGCTTACCCGATGACGCCGGCGACCGGGCTAGTGACCTACCTGGCCGGCAAACAGCGCGAGTACGACTTGGTGGTTGAGCAGGCCGAAGACGAAATCGCGGCCATTAACATGGCACTGGGGGCCTCATTTGCGGGAGTGCGCTCGCTGACGTGCACTTCCGGCGGGGGCTTCGCGCTGATGGTCGAGGGCTTGTCCTCTTGCCGGCATGACAGAAACGCCCGTCGTAGTGGTGCTGGCGATGCGACCGGGTCCTGCTACTGGGCTTCCTACCCGCACGGAGCAGGGTGACCTAAATTTCGCTATTTTTGGCGGACACGGCGAATTTCCCCGCGCGGTGTTCGCAGCGACTTCGCTCGAAGACGCTTTCTATCGGCTGAACAAGGCCTTTAATCTCGCGGACAAGTATCAGATGCCGGTCATCTTCCTGACTGACCAGTACTTTGCCGACACGGTGCGCACCATACCCGCTTATGACTTCTCTCGCCTTGTGTATAACCGTCACTTAGCTGAAGGAGAGCTGAGCGAGAAACCCTATCAACGGTATCGCTACACTCCCGACGGGCTGTCGCCCCGGGCGCTGCCCGGACAGTACGCCGGTGAAGTGGTGCTCGCGGACAGCGACGAGCATGACGAAGCCGGACACATCATCGAAGACGGCGCGACCCGCACAGCGATGATGCGAAAGCGCCTCACGCGCATGGGCTTGGTCAGTGCCGAAATGGATGAGCCGGAGTTCTATGGTCACCCCACGGCAGAAATATTGCTCATTGGCTGGGGTTCCACGCATGGCGCCATCCGCGAAGCGATCGACATGCTGTGCGCTACTGGCGGGCAAGCGGCGATGCTCCACTTTAGCGACCTGTGGCCGCTGCCGCAGGGCAGAATCGCGCAGCTTTTACCGCAGTCCCGTGTCAGCTTATGCATTGAGAACAACGCTACCGGCCAGTTTGCGGCACTGCTTAGGCGCGAAGCCGGTTTAGAAACAAGTCACGCCCTGCTCAAATTTGACGGTCGCCCCTTTACGGCAGCAGAAATTGTCGGTGAGGTGAAAAATTATGTTTAAGCCACAAGACTATCTCGGCCAAGACCCCTCGTGGTGCCCCGGCTGCGGCAACTTTCCTATTCGGCAAACGCTGGCCGAGACTTTAGCTGAATTGAACCTTGCTCCCCACACGGTACTGATGGTGAGCGGCATCGGACAAGCCGCCAAGATGCCCCACTACGTGCGGGTCAATGGCTTTAACGGCCTGCATGGACGAGCACTGCCGCCGGCGGTGGGCACCCGGGTGGCCAACACCTCGCTTACCGTCATCGTGGAATCCGGCGATGGCGATACTTACGGCGAGGGCGGCAACCACTTTATTCATGCCATTCGCCGCAATCCGAACATCGCCCATTTCGTGCATAACAACCAAGTGTATGGATTGACTAAAGGGCAAGCCAGCCCGACAAGCGACCCCGGCATGCGCACCAAGTTGCAGACCGCCGGCGTGTTCCTTGAACCCTTTGCACCCTTAGCAGTGGCGCTCATTCTGGGAGCGGGGTTTGTAGCGCGGGCATTTGCAGGCGACAAGGCTCAGCTCAAGAGCATGATGCAGGCGGCGATTGCCTTTCCGGGTTATGCCTTGATCGATATATTGCAGCCCTGCGTCACCTTCAACAAGCGCAATACCTATGCGTGGTATAAAGAACGGGGCTATTACGTGCAGGGGCACGATGTGAGCGACTGGGATGCGGCGCTCAAACTGGCCCGTGAGTGGGGGGAGCGCATCCCGTTAGGCATCTTGTACCACAAGGCCAGACCTACATTCGAGTCGCACTTTCCCGTGCTGCAGGGCGAGCCCTTGGCCTGGCGCCCCTTCTCGCCGCAGATGGTCGCCAAGGCACAAGATGAGTTCTTGTAGCTCTCAAGAGGTGGGCTTTGCCATCAGCAAGGTGTGACTGCTTTTGCAGTAAAGGTTGCGGCATGTATTTGGGGTCAGGTCTTGTTTTTTAACTTATCTGCGGTTGCTCTAAAAAGTCGCGCCATGTCGGAATCGATCCTGCCTGCCTACCGGCAGGCAGGCGAAAGCCAGCATCCAGTGTTGTGCCTGTGTCGAACAGTATTGCGTATGCGAACGGCACAGCGTGAGGCCCGCCCCACTTAGTCCAAAGCAGAGCAGCCGTTCCCGGACGGTGCCGGACAGTTTATTTGCTGCTCAACCGGACTTTTCTATTTACCACTGACACTGGTTTTTCCGAAATGCGCAAGGCTCCGTCTTGTTCAACTTCAGCGGATACAGTACCGTACGACACACCATCAACAATATTTCCGCCGGCAGTGGGGGAAAACATGGCCCAGAAACAAAGACCCTCCGAACTTTTGAGCGCTCAAAGCCTGCTGCACGTCTTTCGCCGCGCCCGCAAGCCCCTGGGATTCGGAGAGCTGATGCGGGCCTTGGGCTTGGCCGGCCGGCAGCGCAAGGACCTGGACGAACTCCTGCACGTCTTGATCAGCGAGGGCCGGCTGATCCGGCTCAAGGACGCCTTTGGTCTGGCCGAGCAGATGCAGTTGGTTGCCGGGGAGTTGGAGATCCAGCGCTCCGGGGTGGGCTTCGTGATCCCGGACGACAACAGGCGCAAGGACATTTTCATCAGCACCCAGGATCTGGGCGAGGCCAGGCACGGAGACCGGGTCAGCGTGGCCCTGCTGCCGGGCCGCTGCGGCCGCAACCCCGAGGGCAGGGTGGTCCGGGTGCTCCAACGACGCACGGAGATCTATGCCGTGCGAATCCAGGACGTCCGGGCCAAAGGGGCCTGGCTGGGCCAGTCCACGGACGCCAAATTGGGGTTCCACATGCTTCTGGAAGCGCCCAAGAGCGGCTTATCGACCCTCCCGGTCAAGGATGACGTGGTCCTGGCCCGGATCGGCGAACGCCTGGAACAAAACCTTTGGGCCGGAACCATCCAGGCCGTGCTGGGCCGGGAGACGGAGCTGGCGGTCCAGGAAAGCTTGGTCAAGTTCAACCATCATGTGCCCACAGTGTTTCCCGAGCCGGTCCTGGACCAAGCCGAGGAGCTGCCGGAAGCGCCGGCGGAAGATGACTTCAAAGGCCGCCGGGACTTGAGGAACCTGGCCCTGGTGACCATAGACGGAGAAACAGCCAAGGATTTTGACGACGCCGTGTGCGTGCAAAGGACCAAGGCCGGCTTCACCCTTTGGGTGGCCATTGCGGACGTGGCCCACTACGTACCGCCCTTTGCCCCGCTGGACGAGGAGGCCAGGAGCCGGGGCAACTCCTATTATTTCCCCAAGTCCGTGGAGCCCATGTTTCCGGAGCGGCTGTCCAACGGACTATGCAGTCTGAACCCCAACGTCCCCCGTTTGGTCATGGTCGCGCAGATGGATTTCTCCCCAGCCGGGAAAATGACCGGAGCGGACTTTTATGCCGCGGTGATGCGAAGCCGCGCCCGCCTGACCTACAAGCAGGTGCATCTGGCCCTGGAAGAAAAAGATCAGGCGGCCAGGGAGAAGCTCAGGGATGTTTTGCCCATGCTGGAACAGGCCGAGGCCTTGGCCGGGGCGCTCAAGGCCCTGCGCCACGGACGGGGCAGCCTGGATTTCGACCTGCCGGACCCGGAGATCCTGCTGGACGTACAGGGCGAGGCCGCGGACATCCGTTCCCGGCCCCGCCACTTTGCGCACCAGATCGTCGAGGAATTCATGATCGCGGCCAACGAGGCCGTAGCCGAATTCCTGACCAGACGCGGCCAGCCCATGCTCTATCGGGTGCATGAACCGCCGGATCAGGACAAGCTGCGCAACCTGTTCAAGCTCCTGGGGCGCACGGAACTGGGCGTGAGCCTGCCCAAAAAGAGCGAACCCGCCGACCCCAGGACGCTTCAAGCCGTCCTGGCCGCGGCCAGGGGCACGGATCTGGAATTTCTGGTCAACCGGCTGCTTTTACGCAGCCAGATGCAGGCCAAGTACACTCCGGACAACCTGGGCCACTTCGGCCTGGCCTCTAGATGCTACGCCCATTTCACCTCGCCCATCCGCCGCTACGCAGACCTGGAGCTGCACCGGGCCCTGAAGTCCGAACTGTCCGGCGGCGGGCCAAAAATCTCGCCCAAGCGGCTCAAGGCCCTGGGAGACCATCTCAGCACCAGGGAACGCCGGGCCATGGAGGCGGAGCGCGAGATCCTGAAGCGGGTCACGGTGATGTTTTTAATGGACCGGGTCGGCGAGGCCTTCACCGGGGTGATTTCCTCGCCGACGGATTTCGGCTTTTGGGTGGAACTTTCCGAGGTCCTGGCCGAGGGCATGGTCAGGTTGTCCTCCCTGACCGACGATTACTACGCCTTTTTCCCGGAGAGGCAGGAACTTTTGGGGCAGCGCACCGGGCGGGCCCTGCGCATGGGACAGAAAGTGCGGGTGATCCTGGACGAGGTCAGCCTGGCCCGCCTGGAAATCACGCTGCGGCTCGCCCCCGAGGAATCAGCCCAGGGCCAGCCCCCGAGAAAACGCCGTGCCCGACATTGAGTCGTTCTCCGCTCCCTGCTGCACTGGTTCGCGGCCCATGCCCGGGATCTGCCCCGGGACCTACCCCGGGATCTACCCTAGCGGCGCGGCTATGCGCCCTATCAGGCCTGGATTTCCGAGGTCATGCTCCAGCAAACTCAGAGGGATCGGGCCGTGGGCTTTTTCCTGCCCCGTTTGCGAGATAAACTTTGCAATATGCCTTCATCGCGCTGTCTACGCCATGTCGTAAGGTTAGAATGGTACAATCCCTCTCTACGCGAGCTCGGCCCCGATTTGGCCTTGCTCGGCACAGGCGTCGGCTGCTTGGAGAATGCGGAGTTTAGCGGTAGCGTAGGCAGCAGTATGCTTTCTGCGTTTGACGACCTCGGGAACTTCCGGGTCTATGGGTTGTTGGTTCAGACCGAAATAATGACTGGTGTAGATTTCATGCTTAAGACTCCTACCCGCCCTACATTAATTTCTCAACAGGCGAGTGTCTCACCTTCAATGACATAGAGGGCCTTGTAGTTCTGCGGTTTGATCGCCTAACGAGTCTGTAGAAA
>DBNV01000123.1:0-10397 GCA_002299865.1 Desulfonatronaceae bacterium UBA663
GGAGATGATCATCGTCCATCTCATGAGCCGGGAAGAGCCGGCCCGGTATCACGGCACCCATGAGACCGTGGCCGATGACATCCTGCCGGATACGCCAGCCATGCGGTCGCTTTTTCTCCAAGCTGGCCTTGGTGAGCCTGAAATCGTGGATCGTCCGGGCCGTTATTAATCAGCGCAAAAAATACTTGATATTTTTGTCATGCTATGACATTGTTTTCCCATGGGAAACAACGATGGAAGGAAGCTCTCTCGATCTGCTCAAGACGCGATCCGAAGCAAGGCGGTCAAGGCAGTTCTTGAAGGCTGGATGACCCAGACACGAGCGGCGGAAATATTCGGGGTAACCAGAGTAACAGTCTGTCAATGGGTCAATGCTTTTCGCAAAGGCGGCAAGAAGGCTCTGGAAAGCAAGTCCAAGGGCCGTCCCAAAGGTGGCAAGCTTTCGGACAAGCAGGAAGCAGCCATCCGTAAGTCTGTGCTTGGCAGGAATCCCGACCAGTTGCGTCTTCCTGGTTTGTTGTGGACTAGAGATTTGGTCGCGGAGTTGATTGCCTGCCGGTTCGGAACAGGCCTGTCGCGCTGGACCGTCGGGCGCTACTTGAAAAAGTGGGGATTGTCGCCGCAAAAGCCTGCCAAGAGGGCCTTGGAACAAAACCCAGCGCAGGTGCGGTACTGGCTTAGATCTAACTACCCGGCCATCCGGCTTCAGGCCAAGTCTGAAAAGGCGCGCATCTGGTGGGCTGATGAAACGGGGCTTCGCAGCGACCATCCAGCCGGAACCACCTGGGCTAAGAAGGGGCGAACGCCGGTGATCAGGCGAAGCGGCAAGCGATTCGGCTGCAACATGATTTCCGCAGTAACGAACAAGGGTGAAATGTGTTTCAAGATTTTTGGTGAACGCTTCACAACAAAGATCTTCCTTAGCTTTCTCCAACGCCTGGTAAAACAGCAAGCCGGCCGCGTGACATACGTCATTGTTGATCGCCATTCGGTGCACAAGGCGAAGAAAGTTGCGGAATGGATTGCACAACAGAAGGGAATGATTCGCCTTTTTTTCATGCTGGCCTACAGTCCCGAGCTGAACCCCGACGAATTGGTGAATCAGGATATAAAGCGCCCTTAGTGACGGCAAGGCGAAAGACAAGTCCCTGGGCTGATGAGCAAAGTTCGAAGTTTCCTGCGCAGCCATCAGCGACGGCTGCAGAAAGTCAAAAGATATTTTAATGGAAAACATGTTGCCTGCGCAAAGGCTGTCTAGTTAAATATTTTCTGCTCTGGGTAATAAAGCCGGACAATTCATTAGCTACAAGACCGGACGGTTTATTTGCTCTTTACACAGCGACAGCGGCGCTTAGGAAGGGCTTGCGCGAGGAAAGGAAAAGATTGTATCTGATGGTTGACGGGGCATGATTCTCTGGCAACGGCTTCCCGGGTTGTCTTCGGCTCCCTCTCCTGCATGGAATGCCTATGACGTTTTTCTTGGGTTTTCGTCCTCTTTCCTGTGTCCCTTTACGCGGAGGAGTGCCTCGAGCCGCCATTTTCTTGGCGGGCCTCGTGGCGCTTTTAATGGTTGTAGCGCCTTTGGATCTCCCTGCCCAGAGTGGAGCGGGGGGGGGCGGTCGGGTCTTAGAGCAAAAGCAAGCGGAGATGCGGACCCATGAACGACTCCTGCGCGGACTTTCCCAGCAAGAGCGCGGCTTGTTCGGAGATCTGCAACAGGTGGAAGGCCGCATCAGAAAGACGGAGGATGAAGTCGCCGGCCTGGAAACAGAGCTTGAGCAACTCCGGAAAACCGAGCAGGACATCCAGGAGGAGTACAGGCGACTTGACTTGGCCCGCAATCAAACAGCCGAGGAACTTCGCAAGCTGTTGGTGGTCTTGTGGCCTGTGCATTTAAGGGGGCTGGAACAGGATGTGCAAAATATAGGCTCATGGGCCGAGGTGGACAGACAGTTTTCCTGGCTTGGCAGGGTTTACGCCATGGTCCAGGAGCGAATGGCTACGCTTCAGGTGCAGGGTCGGGAGCTGGCTTTGGCCCAGGTCCGGGTCGAGTCGGCCAGGGAGCGGATCGCTTCCCAAATAGACCTGGTCAACGCGGCTAAGGATGTCTTGTTGACGCAGAAGCTGGACTTCTTGCGGCGTGTTCAAGAAGTGCGCGCGCAAAGGATTTCGGCCGAGGAACAACTTAAGGACATTTTGCAAACCATTACAGAGCTGAATTACCAGCTGAAACTGTTGAGTACGAAAAAATTCACGGACTTTAAGGGGCAGATGCCCTGGCCCGGGCAGGGCAAGGTGGTGGATGACTTTCGTCCTGGGGGCAATCCTCCGCACCGGGGAGTGAGTCTGGCCATGCCGGAGAAGGCCCCCGTGCACGCGGTTTCCTGGGGCAAAGTGGTGCACAGCGACTTGTTACGGGGACATGGTCACGTGGTGATCATCTATCATGGCGAGGATTATTACAGTTTGTACGCGTTCCTGAGCGATGTTTCGGTCCGCGTGGGGCAGGAAGTGGAAAAGGATGAGCGTCTCGGTTCGGCCGGTTTTTATCCGAAGGTGGACGGGCCGGGCTTATACTTTGAATTGCGTTTTCACCAGAATCCTGTTAATCCAAATCATTGGCTGGCTGCCAAATAATTTGTCGTCAACATCATCCATTGGTTGATGGAACATATTCGCGTGATGCGTTCGGAGGTTGTTATGCGTGTTGTTCATTGGGTCGGCACGGTGCTGCTGCTCTTTTTTCTGGCCCTCACTTTTGGTCAGGGGATGGCCACGGACGAGGAGCAATACTCTCCCCTGAAGCGTTTCAGCCAAGTGCTGGATCTGGTCGAACGCTACTACGTGCAGGAAGTGGATCGCAATGAACTGATCCAAGGGGCCATCCACGGGATGCTCCAACAACTGGATCCCCATTCCAGTTTCATGACCCCAGACGCTTTCCGGAAGATGCAGATCGACACCTCCGGGGAGTTTACCGGCATCGGTATCGAGATCAGCGTGGTGGACGGCAAGCTGACCGTTGTCTCAGCCATTGAGGATACTCCGGCGTTTCGGGGGGGATTGAAGTCCGGAGACCAGATTCTGGAAATCAACGGCCAATCGACCCAGGACATCTCCATCATGGACGCGGTCAAGCTGATCCGAGGGCCGCACGGCACGTCGGTGGAACTGATGATCTTGTCGCGGGGCGAGACGACGCCCCGCAAGGTGACCATCGTCCGCGACGTGATTCCAGTGCGTACGGTCAAGCTGTTCGAGTTGGAGCCCGGCGTGCTGCTGATCCGCCTGACCAGCTTCAGGGAAACCTCCATGGACGATTTGCGGGCGGCCTTCAGAAAGAAGGAGGCCGCGTCCCACAAGGGCCTGATTCTGGATTTGCGGAATAATCCCGGTGGCCTGCTCAATCAGGCCGTGGCCGTGGCCGACGCCTTTTTAAGCGAGGGGCGGATTGTCTACACCGAGGGCAAGGCCTCCCAGGCCAAGATGAATTTCGAGGCTTCCAGAACGGTCCTGGACAAGGATACGCCGATGGTCGTCCTGATCAACGCTGGATCGGCCTCAGCCTCGGAGATCGTGGCCGGCGCCCTGCAGGATCACGACCGGGCGCTGATCCTCGGCGAACGGACGTTCGGCAAGGGCTCGGTCCAGACCATCATCCCGCTGTTCGACGGTTCCGGGATCAAGCTGACCACGGCTTTTTACTACACGCCCAGCGGCCGCTCCATTCAGGCCAAAGGCATTGACCCGGACATCCTTGTACCCTTCGTGCCCTTCGTGCCGCCAAGCAACGACAAGGACGCCCGGATGCCGATCATCCGTGAGGGAGACTTGAACAGGCATCTGGAAGTCGGTCCGGATCAGACCCAAGCTCCCGTACTTCCCAAATCCCAGGTGCAGGAAATGCTGGAACGGGACAACCAGCTGCGCATGGCCCTGGAAATGGTCAAGGCCCTGCCCAGGTTGCGAGCCCTGCGTTAGTTTGCCGGTTTTCAAGACGGGGGGTTCTTGGCTAACTTGAGCAAAGCCTCGGGCAAGACGCCCGGCGGCAAGACACTCGGCGGCAAGACGCCTGGCAAGGGGCACGGCCAAAAAACATCGACAAAGGCCAAGGGTGACACTAAACGCCGCAAGCCCTCGCGCCGGGTTAGTCCAGCCAAGCAGTTTTCGCGTCTCTGGCTTACGGTACCGGCTTTTGCGGCCGGGCTGACCGCTATTGTCTTGGTTTGGGTGCTGCACCTTGCTCCCCCGTCCGCTCCCCTGTCGGATCCAATTGTTCCTTCAGGGCCGCTCGCCGCTTTGGAAACCATTGCGGCACCTCAGGCCAAGCCCGTGCAATTACCCTCGCCATCCATCCCCGTGGCCAAGCTGCCCCCGCTGCCCCCCATTGGCCCCACCGAACAGATGCGCGCCAATGTGGCGCCGCCGGCACCCGCGACCGTTCGTCCCGGGACATCGGAAGGGCGGGTTTACGAAGTCTTTGACAACGAATTGCTGGAGCAGAAAATCAAGGAAGTGGATCTGGTCCTGGTGCAGACGATCCTCGGCCTTGAACTGGACCCCCGCCGGATTCGTCATCTGGACATCCAGGTCAAGAGCAGCGACGGACAGAAGTACCATGCGCAATCTCTGGCCATCGGCCTTGATCCGGACAAGCACGGGTTTATCGATTCCTTGCAGGAGAACCTTCGGCAGTGGGTGGAAGGCGCTCAGTTGCATTCCGTGCGCAAGGACGCATTGCAACAGGAGTGGCGGATTTCCCTGTTGAACCTTCCGACCCACACCTTGTTCCTGGAATTCAACGGGCGCAGGCAGGAGCCCCCTTCGCCCCTTTATCCTCCATCCAGGGCAGGTCCCCGCTTGGCGGTGATCATCGACGATTTGGGCGAGAACCTGGACCAGGCCGAGATGCTTGCGTCCTTAAGTTTTCCGGTGACCTTTGCCATCCTTCCTCAGAGTTCTAAGACCCGGGAGGTGGCCCAATTGGCCGCGGAGCGGGGACGAGACATCCTGTTGCATCAACCCATGGAGCCGCATGGCTATCCCTTCAGGGCCGATCCCGGCCCCGGAGCGTTGTTCGTGGGCATGGGCGATGAGGAGATCAAGGCCATTTTGGCGGAGAATCTGGCCCAAATGCCCCAGGCCATCGGCGTGAACAATCATATGGGGTCGCGCTTCACCGCCGACGCCGCCGGGATGTTTATCGTACTCCAAGAACTCAAGAATCGGGGCCTTTTTTTTCTGGACAGTCTGACCACGAGCGATTCCGTGGCTCTTGCGCAGGCCCGCCGGGTCGGCCTGCTTCATCTGCAACGGCATATCTTTCTGGATAATATTCAGGACGTACAGGCCATTTTGTTTCAGTTGCGCAAGGCGGAGCGCATTACCCTCTCCTTTGGAGAGGTCGTCGCCATCGGTCATCCGCATCCGGAAACCCTGGAAGCCCTGAAGATTTGGGAAAAGGAACGCGATCAGAGGATACAGATTGTTTCCGTGCGCGACCTTCTCTCCAGGCCAGCCTTGGCCGGACGCTGAATCTCTTTCGTGACGTCGAAAATTTGTCCTTGATTTTTCAGTGCATGAACGATCTGCCGCAATGTTAAGCGGTAGGCTCTTATGGGGCTTGTCCCCGCCGCTGGTTTTAGGTATATTTTTGTCGGAGTGATCCTAAAAGACCGATAATTGGCCGATCCCTGGACCTTGAGGAGGGTAATCGTGCGGTTTCGAAACTTTTGTTTTGTTGCGTTGTACATCGCGTTCGCATTCGTCCTGTGGGGGTGCTCCTATGCCAGCGTTGGTCATTTGCAGCGTCAGCCCTGGGTCTTGAATACCCCCCAGGAGTTGGAGATGCGTTTCTGGACCTTTTCCTTTACGGCCGAGTCCGTTGACGGGTATTACGTTCTCAACGGGTTTGCCGAACCTCGCATGGACAGCCTGCCGGAGGGTGTGACCTGGATCAAGAACCTGTGGTTGGCGGCCTATCTTTCCGATGACCGCGGCCGGATCCTTGCCCAGGATTTGCGGGTGTTTTCCGCTCTGCCGTTGGACTCGGAGCAAGGGGTGGGGTTTTCTTTTGTGCTCAAACCGGACCAGCTCAGCAGGTCGGCTCCCCTGGAGGTTACGTTCGGTTACAGCGTGACCTTGACCCCGTATCAAGATCATGTCTCCAAGAAGCCGCATGTGGCGGGGCCGCACGCGGCGGAGAAAAACGGCGTTTTTTTCGCCCATGAAGGGGCATTGACCAAAATTTAAGTAAAACGGTCGTGGATATTGTCCCGGCCTGAAGAGCATGTTTCGCGAGGCACGCGGATGCTTGGCGAAAGTCCTTGCGGCGTTAAGGGGCTGCACCGAAATTTATGCTTAAGCCTTTCTCCCCGTGGTCCAGGTTGCGTGGCCTGGAACCCATGAGTCTGTGCGACTGGCCGGGTCGGATCAGTGCCGTTTTGTTCTTGGGCGGTTGCGATCTGCGATGCCCTTTTTGTCACAATTCCGACCTGGCCTGGGTGCCCGAGAGCCTGCCTCTGGTTTCCCCCTTTGACGTGCAATCGTTTTTGGAAACGAACGCTGCCTGGTTGGACGGCCTGGTGATTACCGGCGGCGAGCCTACCTTGTCCGCTGACCTCGCGGATTGGCTGGGGGAGTTGCGGGTGCGGTTCTCCCTGCCCATCAAGCTGGACAGCAATGGGATGCATCCGGATGTGGTGGAGCGGTGTCTGCGCGGCGATGTGGTGGATTTGGTGGTCGTGGACGTCAAGGGGCCGGTAGCGCAATATCCGCTGTTGACCGGTGGCCGGGCCGCTTCGGAAGAGGCGGCAGCCTGTCTGGGACGGATGTTCGACCTGGCCGATGCTTATAGAGGCCGCTTCGCGTTTCGATGCACCATTGTCCCCCAACTGTCAGTCGAAGACGTGGATCAGGTCCGGCGGATGCTGCCCTCCGGATTCGAGTTGGTGACGCAGGCTTATTTTTGTCCACCTCGCAAATGTTTCACAGAGGAGTTCCCATGTTGACCCATATTCGCAAGCGCGACGGACGCATTGAGACCTGGGCCGTGGACCGCGTTGCCGCAGCCATCCTCAAGGCCCTCAAAGCCAGCGGGATCCAGGACGCCATTTTGGCCCAGAGGCTGGCCCGCAAGGTGGAAGAGCGCCTTGTCGAAGCCAGGCTCACGGTTCCGGATCAGGAGCAGGTCCAGGACCAAGTGGAAGTCATGTTAATGCAATCCCGCTTGTTCGACACAGCCAGGCGGTATATCCTGTTTCGGGAAAAACGCCGTCAAATCCGGGAACAAAAGGCCGCCTACCTGGACATCAAGGAAACCATCGACGCCTACGTGAACAAGTCTGACTGGCGGGTGGCGGAGAACGCGAATATGGCCCATTCTTTCCAGGGGTTGATGCTGCACCTCTCCGGCACGGTCCAGGCCCGATACGCCCTGGAAAAGTATCCTCCCGAAGTGCGCCAGGCTCATGAGCACGGCTATTTTCATATTCACGACCTCTCTTTCGGCCTGGCCGGATATTGCGCCGGGTGGAGTCTACGGGATCTGCTCTTGGAGGGGTTCAACCTGGAAGGCCGCTCCTCCGCCGGACCCGCCCGTCATTTTGACTCCGCCCTGGGCCAGATGGTCAATTTTTTGGGCACGCTGCAAAACGAATGGGCCGGAGCCCAGGCCTTCAACAACGTAGACACCTATTTGGCCCCGTTCATTCGCCACGACAGCCTGGAGTACAAACAAGTCCGCCAGGCGGTGCAGAAATTCGTTTTCAATCTGAATACCACGTCGCGCTGGGGCGGGCAGAGCCCGTTTACCAATTTAAGCTTTGATCTGGCCCCGCCCAAACATCTGGCCAAGGAAGCAGTGATAATTGGCGGCAAGCTGGACGAGCGGTTGACTTATGGGGATTTCGCGGCAGAAATGGAAATGATCAACAAGGCCTTTCTGGAGGTCATGCTCCAGGGCGATTATCACGGCCGCATCTTTTCCTTCCCCATCCCCACGTACAACATCACTGCGGATTTTCCCTGGGAAAGCGAGGTAGGCGGGCTTTTGCTGCAACTGACCGCGAAATACGGGGTCCCCTATTTTCAGAATTTCATTAATTCGGACTTCAAGCCCGAGGATGTCAGGTCCATGTGCTGCCGCCTGCAAATGGACCTGCGGGAGCTGCGCAAAAAGGTCGGTGGCCTGTTCGGTGCCGGAGACCTGACCGGCTCCATCGGCGTGGTCACCTTAAATTTGCCTAAGCTGGCCTTTTTGGCCCATGACGAGGCGGACTTCCTGGGCCTGGCCACGGAGTACGCCCAGTTGGCCAAAGACAGCCTGGAGTTCAAGCGTAAACTCATCGTTGACAATCTGGAGCGGGGAATGTTTCCGTTCACTAGGCGTTACCTGAAGAACGGCTACAAAGGACACTTTTCCACCATCGGCGTGGTCGGGGGCCATGAGGCGTGCTTGAATCTTCTGGGCAAGGGCATTGAAACGCCGGAAGGCATCGCCCTGATGCGCAAGACGCTGGAGCATCTGCGGGAGCTGACCAGGACGTTTCAGGAGCAGACCGGCAGTCTCTACAATTTGGAAGCCACGCCGGCCGAAGGGGTCAGCTATCGCCTGGCCAAGCTGGACAAGGCTTTGTACGCGAACATCCAGGCTTCGGGCAATGGCGTGCCCTTTTATACCAATTCCACGACCCTGCCCGTGAACTCTAACTTGAGCATTTTCCGGGCACTGGAGCATCAGAACCAATTGCAGACGCTGTACACCGGCGGGACTGTGTTTCATGTCTACCTGGGCGAGGCTGTGGCCGATCCTGGGGCGCTGCGGGCCTTTTTGGTGAAGGCCTTGAGCTGCACCAGGCTGCCGTATCTGTCCATCACGCCGACCTTTTCGGTCTGCAAAGAACACGGGTACTTGCGGGGCGAACAGCCCACGTGCCCGGAATGCGGCAATCCCGCAGAAGTTTATACCCGCGTTGTGGGCTATTATCGGCCGGTGCAGATGTGGAACAAGGGCAAACAGGCCGAATATGCGGAGCGCCGGGTGTTTGCAGGGATAGAATAGGCTTAGGAAGGGCAGTGCTCCCCGGTTAATCCAAAGGACGTGAAGGACAATCCACTGGAGAGAGCGAATAGCGAAGCGGCTGCCCTGGCCGGATTTTAGCCCGTGGGGAGGAGCATGAATCCGGAACGCAAGCCGGAATATCTGGCCTGTTTGGCCTTGCGCCACAGTCCGGGGCTGGGGGCCAGGACCTGGAAGCGCATCCTGACGGCCTATCCTGGCGTGCGCAATGCCGTGGACCACGCCGGGGAGTGGATCGATCGCAAGCTGGTCAGTCCTCAGCAGGGTCGGGCGTTTCTCTCCGGCCTCTGGCGTGAAAAAGCCGATCAGGAAGCCGATGCGGCCTTGAGGCGCCGCATCGGCGTGGTGCTCTGGTCCGACCCTGAATATCCCGACATTTTACGACAAATTCCCGACCCTCCCCTCTTATTGTACGTTCTTGGAGACGTGAGCCTGCTTTCTTCCCCCGGCCTGGCCGTGGTCGGGTCGCGGCGTTGTTCCAGGTACGGTTTGGACGCGGCCCGGTGTATCAGTCGGGACATGAGTCGGGCGGGGATAAGCATCATCTCTGGTTTTGCCGCAGGCATTGACCGCCAGGCACATGTGGCGGGTCTGGAAGAAGTGGGCTCGAGCATCGCCGTGCTGGGCACGGGGCTGGACCTGGTCTATCCGGCGGCGAACAGGGATCTGTGGGATCGTCTGAGCAAAAAGGGGTTGATTCTCACGGAATTTTCCCCGGGTACCAGACCGGATGCCCGGAATTTTCCGCATCGCAACCGGATTATCAGCGGCTTGGCCTTGGGGGTCCTGGTGATTGAGGCCGCCGTGCGCAGCGGCAGCCTGATCACGGCCGCGGCAGCCCTGGAGCAGGGCCGGGAGGTGTTCGCCCTACCGGGGCCGGTGCATATGGAAACCTACGCTGGTTGTCACCATTTGATCAAACAGGGGGCCGTTCTTGTGCAGACGGCCCAGGATATCCTCAGGGAATTGCAGCCCTTGCTGGCCTCGGAGGTGTCGTCGGCTTCCAGGCAGCAGGCGCGCCAGGCCCAGCCGTCTCCGGCCAGGCCGGAGTTGCTAGCCCCGGGGCAGCGTTGGCCTGATCTGGGAGGGGACGACCTGCGCTTGCTTGAGGCTTTGCATGGACGCGATCGCGTGCATATCGACATGCTGTGCGCCTGCCTGGACCGGGAGGCGAGCGAAGTGAGCCGGCGTTTGCTGCTTCTGGAACTGCGCGCCATTGTCACTAGACTGCCGGGGATGTATTATCAGTTGCAGTGAGTCGGGCGAGGCGCCCGACGAAACAAGGTCCGAACAAAAGCACATAGTGCGGCACATAGTG
>DBNV01000123.1:10796-14737 GCA_002299865.1 Desulfonatronaceae bacterium UBA663
CATAGCGCGGCACATAGCGCGGAGAAGATCGCCCATGCAAAGGATTCCACTGAACCTGGCCAAGCCGGGCATGACCTTGGCCAAACCCGTGTTGCGGGACAACGGCCTGGTCTTGGTGGCCGAGAATGTCGAGTTGTCCGAGTCGCTTCTGGAGCGGCTGATGCGAATGGAGATTGAGACGATCACGGTTCAGGGGCATCCCGTGGACATGGGCGACGGGGGCGAAAGCCCCTTTGCCCGGCGCGCGGCCAGACTGGAACATCTTTTCCGACGGCATGCCGACGATGCTTGGATGCACAGGGTGCGCGAACATATTCGCCAGTATTTTCAGTTGAAATCCGCCGGCGCGGAAAGCGCGGCGCCACCTGCGAGCGATTCGGGAGGCGCATCTTGAGCGATGATCTGCGCACCGAACTCAAGGGCTTGCTGCTGGCGGTCAAGGATCTGCCGACCTTGCCCACGGTCTTGGAGGAGGTGTCCAAGTTGCTGGAGGATCCCCGCTCATCGACCCAGCAGGTGGCCAAGCTCATTTCCAGGGATCAGGTCCTCTCGGCCAAGGTTTTAAAGATGGTCAACTCTCCCGTGTACGGCTTTCCGGGTCGGATCAGCACCATTCAGCACGCTCTGGTGCTGCTGGGCTGCAACGTCATCCGGGGGTTGATCATCAGCACGTCGGTCTTTGAGCTGATGACCACAGCCATGTCCGGACTTTGGGAGCACAGCGTGGGCTGCGCCATGGCCTGTGGCGTCATCGCCAGGGAGGCCGGATGCAAGGAGCCGGAGGAGTACGCGATGGCCGGCCTGCTGCACGACTTGGGCAAGATCATCGTGGCCGTGCAGTTGCCCCAAGCCAGGGAGGAGATCGAGCAAGCCGTCGCACGGGAGGACCTGCCGTATCTGGAGGCCGAGAAGAAGATCCTGGGCTTCGGCCACGACCGGGTCAACGCCTGGGTGGCCGACCACTGGAACCTGCCCTTGAATTTGAAGATCGGGATCGCCGGGCACCATCGGCCCGTTTCAGCCCAGCATTACCCGAAAATGGCCTGCGTGGTGCATGTGGGCGATTTCGTGACTCGGGTCCTGGAAATCGGCTCCGGCGGGGAGGATCATGTGCCATTTCTCGACCCCCAAGCCCTGGAGTTGTTGTCCTTAAAACTCTCGCATCTGGACAAGATCATGGACGTCGTGCTGGCGGAAATTGAGGACGGCAGATTGTCCATGGGGCTTTAAGATGATCATGTTTTCCGGCCGCGGACAGCGCTTCTTCCTGGTTTGCGCGGACCCCGGCCGGACGGCTTTTTTCCTGGAGCTGTGGCCCGCCAATGATGTCGAATGGACCGTCTTTCAACGCGGTCCCATGGCCGTGGAGCAGGTGTTCAACGCTCCCCCGGATCTGCTGGTGGTGGACTCCGTGCCTGCCCTGCCTGCCGGCAGGCAGGGCAGGCAGGGCGGCAGGCAGGCGGATCTGCCCCAGTTTTCCGGTGCGGCCCTGGTGAACATGGTCAAGAGCGAAAATGTCTACCGCCAGGTGCCGGTGGTCCTGTGCCTGGATGAAGGCACGTTGGCCGCCGGACTGGATTTCGGCAGCGTCGAGGTGGACGATTTTTTGCTTTATCCGGTCTCAGCGCAGGAGGCCAGGGCCCGGTTGAGCTTGACCATTCACCGCGCCTCCCGTGAATTGGACGCCAACCCTCTGACCAAGCTCCCCGGCAACACCTCCATCATTCACCGCATCCAGGACCTCATCGACAGACGGGAGCCCTTTGCCCTGGCTTACGTGGATCTGGATCACTTCAAGTCTTTCAACGACAAATACGGCTTTTCCCGGGGCGACGAGGTGCTGATGATGACCGCGCGGGTGGTCGTGAACACGATCCGCGGCTTTCCGGGCAAGCAGTCCTTTGTGGGCCACGTGGGCGGGGACGATTTCGTGTTCATTCTGCCCATCGATGTCATGGAAACCGCCTGTCAGCGCATTGTGGAGAGTTTCGACGGGATCGTGCCTCATTTTTACGACCAGGAAGATCAGGAGAGGGGTGGGATTCTGTCCACGGATCGCAAGGGACGGATGCAGGAGTTTCCGGTCATGACCGTATCCATTGCCGTGCTTTTCAATACCGAAGGCTGCCTGAAGCACTTCGGCGAAGCGTCCCAGATCGCCATGAACCTGAAGAAGAAGGCCAAGGCCATGCCCGGCAGTTCCTATGTCCTGGACCGCAGACAATAGGCTCTCCACGCAGGGCCGGTTGTTCATGGCCCATTTGGACCTGGAGAGGGGCTATGCCGAGGCCACGGTTGCCGCGTATGGCCGGGATTTGCTTCAGTTCGAGGAGTTTCTTCGGGAAAAGGGCAGGGACCCGGAAAAACCTGCAGGCGTCTCCCGGGAGACTGTCCGCGGCTTTCTAGCGGAGCTGCATCGCCGGGGCGTCAGGCGCAGCTCGGTGGCCCGTAAGCTGGCCTCCTTGCGCTCCTATTTTCGTTTTTTGATCCGCCGGGACGTGCTCAAGGCCAGTCCGTGCGCGGGCGTATCCAATCCCAAGCAGGACATCCGGCACCCTAAGGTTCTCAACGTGGATCAGGCCCTGGGCCTGATGGAGGCGTCCCGGCAACCCGATCCTCGCTCGTTGCGGGACATGGCCCTGTTGGAGTTGCTGTACGGCTCGGGCCTGCGGGTCAGCGAGGCCGTGGGCCTGGACCTGCATGATGTGGATCCGGATCAGGGCATGGTCCGGGTTGTAGGTAAGGGAAACAAGGAGCGGCTGGCGCCGCTGACCGAGGCTTCAACGGAGCGCCTGGGCCGATACCTGGCGCATCGCGGGGCTTTTGGTCCGGCTCTGGAGGAGCAGGCTGTTTTCCTCGGTTTGCGGGGCAAGCGCATGAACCGTCGCGAAGCCGCTCGAATTGTGGACAAGCTGGCAGCCAAGGCCGGCATCGCCCAGCACATCAGCCCGCACGTGCTGCGGCACAGCTTCGGCACACACATGCTCCAGGCCGGGGCTGACCTGCGCAGCATCCAGGAACTCCTGGGCCACGCCCGATTGAGCACCACCCAGCGCTACACCCATCTGGATCTGGCCCGCATCCTTCAGGTCTACGACCAATCCCACCCCATGGCCGCAAAGCAGGGTCGGAAAGACAGGCACTGACCAGGACGGATCAGCGGATGCGTCTGTCAGGATGTCGGGAAGACCTGCTTTTTGTCTTCTTGTTTCTTTGGCCCGTTCACTATCCTTTCTGCCAAGCCCAAGGCCTGCTCGCGGTTCTTGACCTCTCCCGCGTCCTGGGCCTCGCGCACGGCTTTAAGGATGCGGCCCAGGTTCGGGCCGGGCCGCACGCCCATTGCAATCAGATCATCACCGGAGAGCAGGGCCGGGCTGGAGAAAATGCGCTCGGCGCGACCCCAACCCTCTTGCAGCAGGCGCAGGGCCTGTTCGAATTTGGTTCGGCGGAACTCGGGAGTGGAGGCCGGTCCCAGGGTGGCCTGGGTATCGGCCAGGCACAGCAGGATCCCGGGCGCCAGATTCGTTCCGAGACGGCGCAGCAGGCGCGTCCGCGCCTTTGTCGTGGCCTGGGGCGTCAACAATGCACCCACATGCAGATGATGGCGGATCAGGTCGTGGACGTACGCGCTTTCAGCGCGGGACAGCCGCAGCCTGCGGGTGACCTGCAAGACCAAGCGGGCGCCCAGGGCGTCGTGGCCGTGGAAGGTGGTCTGCCCGGTGCGCGGGTGCAGGCCGCGTGTCCCGGGCTTGCCCAGATCGTGCAGCAGCACGGTCAGCTTCAGCCAGGACAGACGCCAGCCCGCAAGGTCCGCAAGAATGCCCTCGCCCAGTTCCCCGAAAGAGTCTTCCGCCTTTGCCAGCAAGGCGTCGCAACATTCCAAGGCGGCCAGACCGTGCTCAAAAACGTCCAGATGGTGGTAGCGGCTTTGTTTGCAGCCG
>DBNV01000123.1:15086-21509 GCA_002299865.1 Desulfonatronaceae bacterium UBA663
GTCATTTCCGGAAGCAGGGCTTCCAGTACTCCGACCCGGGCCATCTCCCGAATCGTCCATCCCGCGTCGGGACACGCCAGGATCAGACGCAGTTCCGGGGCCAGGCGTTCGCCGGGAACATCGGCGAGCCCGGAAGCGACGGCGATCATGTTGCTCAAGGTGTCCGCCGTGACGGCCCAGCCGAGTTGGGCGCGAAGACGAAAGCCGCGCAGGATGCGTGCGGGATCTTGTGCCAGGGAGGAGGGGCCTACGCGGCGCAACAACCCCCGTTGAATATCCCGGCGACCGTTGAACGGGTCGATCAGTACCCCGTCGTCTAGGCGCAGGGCCAGAGCATTGGCGGTAAAGTCCCGGCGCGCCAAATCCGTCATGATGTCCGGTCCGGCCAGTTCCGTGACGTCCAGGAAGTCGTCGTGGTCGCGGAGGTTGACCACGCGAAAACTGGGCGGATCATGGTCCTGGCCCAGGGGAACTAAGCGGGCCCCGCGGCTTTGGGCCAGGGCTGCGGCGAACTCTTGCGCCCCCTTGCAGACCAGGTCCAGATCCTTGAGCGGACGGCCCAAGAACATGTTCCGGATGCTTCCACCCACCAGGTAGAGACCGCCTGGCGGGCAGGGGCGGCCGTTCAGCCAGCGGGCGAGGGATTTTGGCGGGGGCAGGGAAAGGGCGGCGGAGTCGGGCATGGGGCAAAAGTAGCACAATTCGCCTGGAAAAGTCATTCCCGCAGGGCAAGGGATTACGGAGTTTGGCCTCCCGCGAACAAATACCTTCGCAGGGACTAACGAAGTTTGTCTTAAAGTTTCTGGCAGCTGTGTTTGATGTTCTCGCCCTTGTCGATGAAAATGACGCTTTCCGAGATGTTTACGGCCAGGTCCGCGATCCGCTCAAAGCAGTGGGAGGCGATCATGGTATGTACGGACCGTTCCACGGCCGGCGTCTCATGAATCATCCGGCCAATGAGTTTGCGCAGAATGAGCACGTCCAACTCGTCCACTTCCTCGTCGGAAACGCAGACATAGCGGGCTTTTTCCTCGTCCTGGCCGCGGAAGGCCTCAATGGAGGTCTTGTACATTTCAATGCCGGCTTCGGCGATGCGCTTCAGGATGTCGGCATCGGCCAGCGGCGGCCTGCTGGCCAGAAGGATGGCGCGTTCCGCGATGTTCACGGCCTGGTCGCCCACCCGCTCAATGTTCCGGGCGATCCAGTTGCCGCCGATGATGAAGCGCAAGTCCCTGGCCATGGGTTGGGACAGAGCGAGCATATGCAAGGCCATGACATTGATCTCGCATTCCAGGCGGTTGATTTCCTTGTCCCGGGGAAACACCTGCTCGGCCAGTTCCATGTCCCGCAGCAAAATGGCCTTGGCGGCGTCTTCCAGGCTCTGTTCCGTGACCTCGGCCAGGCGCAGGATATGCGCATGCATCCTTTCCAGTTCAACGCGAAACGGCTGTCGTGACGTCATGTTGTTCTCTCCAAAATAAGGGGCATGGCGGATCAATCTGCGCAGTATGCCTTGATGTGCACGCCTTTGGCGATGAAAATCACGGACTCGGCGATGTTCGTGGAAAGATTGGCGATGCGCTCAAGGGAGCGGGAGATGAAGATGGTATGTACGCAGCGTTCGATGGCCGGGGCCTCGTTGACCATGTAGTCGATGACGGCCTTGACCACCTTGATGCTTTGCGTGTTGGCGTTTTCATCCATCCTGCAGATTTCCAGGGCCAGATCGGCATCCTCGTTCACGAATGCGGAAATCGCTCCGGAAAACATCTCGGTTGTGATTTTCCCCAGGTTTTCCATGGCCGGGAAGTAGGGCAGGGGGGGGCGGGTGCTCAGGAACAGGGAACGCCTGGCCACATTGTAGGCCTCGTCTCCGACGCGTTCCAGGTCCAGGCTGATGTTCAGCGTGCCGACGATGGTGCGCAGGTCGTGCGCCATGGGCTGGTCCAGGGCCAGGAGCGTTAAGGCATTTTGATCGACCTCTAATTCAAGCTGGTTGATCAGGTTGTCTCCGGTCATGACTTCCTTGGCCAGGACCATGTTTCTTGCGAAATAGGCCTTTTGGGATTTTTCCACGGCCTTTTCGCAAAGGGCAGCCATGTTCAAGGCGGACGTCTTAAGTTGATGGAGTCGTTGCAAAAAAAATGTCGTCATCGCTTGTTCTTCTCGTGTTCGGGATTCAAAAGGGGACGCGGAAGGGGGCGGGAGTTAAGGAGCGTCATGATTGGAAGGGTTGGAAGCGGTACCCTACGCTGCGGATGGTTTCCACCCATCCGGCGTAAGGCCCGAGCTTGCTGCGCAGGCGCCGGATGTGGGTGTCCACGGTCCTGGAGTAGCCGCTGAACTGGTAGCCCCAGACATTGTTCAGGAGTTGGTCGCGGTTGAGCACCTTGCCCTCGTGCCGGATCAATTCTGTGAGCAGTTTGAACTCGGTGGCCGTCAGCTCCATGTCCCGGCCGTCCACAAGGACGCGGTGGCTGTCCCCCTCCACCCGCAGACCGTCCCGCTCCCAGAGCGGAGAAGGCTCGGGGCCTGAGCGCAGGCGGCGCAGGACGGCCTTGACTCTCAGGACCAGTTCCCTGGGGCTGAAGGGCTTGGTCACGTAGTCGTCCGCGCCCAGTTCCAGGCCAACGACACGGTCCACTTCCTCGCTTCGGGCCGTGAGCATGATCACGCCGATGCCGCTGGTCTGTCGTTCGCGCTTGAGTTCTCGGCAGACCTCGAATCCGTCCAGTCCCGGCAGCATGAGGTCCAACAAGACCAAGTCCGGTTGATGCTTCCTGGCTGCTTTCAAGGCGTCCAGGCCGGTGGAGGCCGCGAAGACTTCGAATCCCGCCGTGCGCAAATGATATCCCAGCAGGTTCAGAATGTCGACTTCATCTTCCACGATCAGGATTTTTTCTTGCGACATGAGCGGCGCCTTTTGTGCAGAGCTTCAGGGCGTTGGCCAGAGACCGGACATGAATAAAACGACCGGGTGACGCTTGTACGAAGCCTTTGTTACAGTCGAGTGAACTCGATAGTCAATCGGCCCTGCGAGCGGTCCCGCGAGCGGGCCTGGCAAAGGGTGTTCAGAAGGGTGTCCAACTCCTTGCCAAACCATGACAAAGGCACTATATGCATATTTCTTCCTTTAGGGGGCGCCCTGGTTTCGACGGGGATGATGAAACCACGGCTGCAGGCCGAGGTGCTGCGAGGCCTCGTAAAACACGCAGCAGGCAATCAACTGCCAACGATCGCGAATACGCTCTGGCTGCTTAAGCCAGCGTTTCTCCGGCGAGAGCGCCTGATAAGCCGATAGAAACGACGACCCTTCAGGCTGGCGTTGATTCTCTTGTTCGTCGGGAATCAAGGCGAGACTTTGACGAACTGGTCTTGGGACCGCCCGGTCAGGGGCATGCTCAAGGCGAGATTCAAACCTGATCTAAGCCTGTAGACGTCGCTGGCGGACCGTTCTCGGACGGGGGTTCGATTCCCCCCGCCTCCACCATTTTAGCCGAGGCTCGAACTTTTTTTTGAGCAGCGCGAGCCGTGATTCGGCCAGGACGCTGCCCAAACGATACACCCTGGCCTGCCGCCCGGCCTGCTGCCTGACACGCCCGGCGTGTTCCTTTTTAGAATTGCCATCTCGGCTTCCACTCCCGCGCCCGTTGCTGCGCCTCGGCAATTTGATCGCGAGTCATTTTGCCGGCGATGAAGTCACGGCCTTTGACAGCGCCTTTATCTCCCCGAGTCGCCGCAAGGTTGAACCACATATGCGCCAGCACATAATCCTGCGCCACACCCTGACCTTGGGCGTACATAACGCCGAGGCTGTGCTGAGCAGAGGCATGCCCCTGTTCCGCTGCCTTGCGAACCCACTTCAGCGCCTTGGCATAGTCCTGCGGAACGCCCAGGCCTTTGTCGTACATGCCGCCGAGGTTGAACTGAGCAGAGGGCCACCCCTGCTCCGCCGCCTTGCGATACCACTTCAGCGCCTCGGCATAATCCTGCGCCACACCCAGGCCTTGGTCGTACATAAGGCCGAGGTTGTGCTGAGCAGAGGCCTGCCCCTGTTCCGCCGCCTTGCGATACCACTTCAGCGCCTCGGCATAATCCTGCGCCACACCCTGACCTTTGTCGTACATAACGCCGAGGCTGAACTGAGCAAAGGCCTGCCCCTGTTCCGCCGCCTTGCGATACCACTTCAGCGCCTCGGCATAATCCTGCGCCATACCCTGACCTTTATCGTACATAACGCCGAGGCTGAACTGAGCATCGGCCAGCCCCTATTCCGCAAGCGGACGCCACTCGCGCAATGCCGTGGTGTAGTCACCCTTAACGTAAGCATTCAATCCTTCTTCAAAGCCCGCCCACGCCACGGGCGCCGCCAACATAGCGGACAAGATCAAGCCAATGACTGCATGACGCAACACACCCTTTTTATTGCTCATAGTGTTCTCCAGGTTCACCTTGCCCCGGTTCCGCCATTCTAGACGCTGGAATGCATCTGTGTCACCCTGACCAGAGCGCCGAAGGCAAAAAACCGCCCTCGGCTTGTGCCGTGGCCAGGTTGCTCGCTTCCGTTTCCGCCGCTCGTGTCTTTAGGTCGTCTAAGCCTTTAATAACTGCCGTACCGCCTTGCTCCGGATCGCGTCTTGAGCAGATTAAGAGTATTCGTAGACGGGAGTCTCGATCACTCTGACAGGTGGCTTCCGCCCCTTGATCAAGGCGTGGATGCGTTCTACGGTCTGGGGAGAGAAGAACTGCTCCCCGGTTTCGCGGCACACTCGGGCAGGCACATTCTCGACAATGTAGAACCTCCCCCCTACCTCGAGAGTGTACGTCACTTGCGTATCAGTCATTGTTTCCTTCATGCGCGTTCATCTCATTCTTTTCGCTTCCTGCTTCTGAAGTCCATCCACAATTCCGGATCAGGGTCGTACAGTGTGATGATCTTGACCAGCGGACGGCCGGGGTAGCTGCACTGCAAATGTAGTGCTCGCCCGGCCTTCGTGAAACCCAGAATCAGACAGCCTGGACCATACTTGTCGTCGGGGTAGTCTTCTATGACCTCACTCCTTGTTGATATGGCCTCTTGCACCTCCGCAACGCTGACGTTTCGAATGATACTCTGGTCAACGACATGCTTGGAAAACTCATATTCTCGGCGCAGTATTTTGGCCCGGATGTCTTCAACCATGACAGGTTTTCTACAATTTTACTGCATGAACTGGTCGAAATACTACAGTGAAGTCGACAAAATGTCAAATATTTTTAAGTTGTTGTTGAATTTTCAGGGCTGACTAAGTTAGGCGTGGCTACCCCGGAACAACGACGCCTAAATCACGAAGCATTAACCGTACATTTTCCCGGATTTGATTGCGGACACCACGATATTCCTCAGGTGACATATGTTTGGGATCAGGCAAGGCCCAATCGGTTCTCTTGTTGGCACGAATAAAAGGGCACTGATCGCCACAGCCCATAGTAGCCACGAAATCGAACTCAACATCTGGCAGATCATTAAGAGATTTTGAATAATGCTGCAACAGGTCGTAGCCAAGTTCGCCCATAGCCTCAACGGCTTTGGGGTTGATAACGCCTGATGGGCTGGAGCCGGCGCTATAAGCTTCTACAGCGCTGCCACCCAACATACGTGCAAATGCTTCGGCCATCTGACTCCTATTCGAGTTTTCCACGCACACAAACAAAACCAGTTTGACTGTATTCATGTTTTATGCCCCACTACGATATCCGAGCAGCAGCCGGACTCTCTTGTACAGCGACACATTAATACCGCAAGGCAAGCTCCGACAACCGGAGCTAGCAAGTAGAGCCAAAGCGCTTCAATGTGGCCAGAGACTACTGCAGGAGCCAATGAGCGTGCAGGATTCATCGACGCCCCGCTGATAGGGCCTGCAAATAGCGCCCCCAACGTTACAAAGCCGCCGATTGCTACTCCTGCGGTAATACCTTTTTCACTCGCGCCGGTAGATACACTGAGAATTACGAACATAAGGCCAATTGCAAGAACGATTTCAGTGACCAGGGATTGCACAAGAGAACCAGAGGGAATGGTTGCTCCGAGGGTCATGTGAGCCGGAAGCAAAACCGACAAAAGTAGACTGGCGAGTAGCGCACCGGAAACTTGACTCAGGATATAGGGCAGTACCTTTCTTCCGGGGAAACGTCGGGCCAGGAAAAAGCCAACTGTTACTGCTGGATTGAAATGAGCACCAGACACGTCGCCAAAGGCAGAAATCATTACGAAAACGACCAGACCGAATGTGAGCGCTATGCCGGCGTGCGAAATCGCACCACTCATATCGCCCACAACAATGGCGCCCGTGCCGGCGAACACGATCCAGAACGTACCAAATGCCTCAGCTAAAAGCCGCTTATGAAGTGGAAGTATCACGATGTCTCCTGTAACGCATAACG
>DBNV01000102.1:0-2263 GCA_002299865.1 Desulfonatronaceae bacterium UBA663
ACTAACGCAAATAGAGCCACGTCGAAAATCCGTCCTAACATTTTCGACGTTTCGGCCAACGGAAAAGCGGACAGCGCCGCGCTTTTCCGTTGGCCTTTCGATGATCTCATGATCGTTGGGGTGACGTCCCCCCGCATACGCAAAGTCTTTCGACGTTGCGTATAAGTCAAGGGGTTAGCGGTTTGGTTGCAGGACGTCCTGGCGCAGGATATTGATTTCAGCCTTGGCCTGCAAAGATTCCATAAAGGCCTGGAGCAGTTCCCGTTGCCTGACCTGGAGCAGGGATTGGCGCCACATGTCCTGTTCCTGGAGCCACTGCTCTGCGGACGGGGGAATGCGTTCCTTGAGCCTGACCACGATGAAGGCGTCTTGGGTGCGATAGGGTGTAGGCAGCCATGCTCCCGGCCGGGAACTGAAAGCCGCCGCGGCAAGTTCGGGGTTGAAGCCCAAGCCGGGGATGAAGCCTTGTCTTCCAAAGGGAGCGCTGGTTGTCAGCCCCGTTGCGTCAAAGGCATGTGTCTCTTCGGCCGCGATCCGTTCCAGGGTCTGTTCGGCCTTTTGATGAGCCGCTGCCATGGCCTTGTCCAGGCTGAGCCGGCTGACGATGCGTTGGCGGACCTCCTCCAAGGGACGGATGGTTTCCTGCTCAAAGGCGACTTTCTGAGCCAGCAGGTATCCGTCGGACAGGAGGATCGGGGCAGGGGTGATTTCCCCGATTTCCAGGGCGAACAACCCGGCAATGTCTTCCGACGCGAGGTCCAGGTCCGCCGGCGGTTGGCCCAGGGAAAAGAATTCGCTTTCCCGTACCGGAAGGCGCAGCTTTTGGCCGATCTCCTCCAAGGGAGAGCCGATGATGAGCTGCTCCATGGCCGCGTCCAGGGTTTCGGTCAGTGCCTCCAGCGCATGCTCCTCGGCCAGATGCGTCCGAATGGCGGCGGCGACTTCCTCCAGTGGGATGATTCCGTCTTCGCGGCGGTCTTCCACTCGAATCAGGTGCCAACCGAAAACAGTGCGCACGGGAGCGCTGATTTTTCCCGTTTGCAGAGCAAAGGCCGCATCCTCGAACTCGGGGACCATCTCGTCTCGGCTAAACCAGCCCAAATCGCCGCCTTGAGCGGCGCTGACGTCCTCGGAGTATTCCCTGGCCAGGGCTGAGAAGCTTTCTCCCTCGTGCAACCGAACGAGCAGGGCCAGGAGTTTTTCCCGCGCGGCGGCATCCTCGGCCTCGGACGCTTCCGGGGCGACCTTGATCAGGATGTGTCCGGCCTTGACTTGTTCAGGTTTGAAATATGCCTGGGCATTGGCCGTGTAATAGGCCAAGATTTTTTCTTGGCTGACGTCTTCGGGACGGGCCAGGGCCGCGGGACTGAGGTTGAGGTATTTGATCCGCATGCGCGCCGGAATCTTGAAGGAATCAAGATTGGCTTGGTAATGGGCCTCAATGTCGGCGTCTTCAATGGCGAATTGTTCCAGTTCATGTCTCCAGGGGAAGGTCAGATAGTGCACCGCGACCTGTTCCCTGGCATAGCGGAAGTAGTCGCGAACTTCGGTTTCGGAAACATAGGCCGGCAGGATGATGAACTCCTGTATCTTTCCCAAGATCATGTCGTTGCGGAAATCCGCCTCGAACTGGGAGGGGGTGAGATTGTGCGAACTCAGCAAGTCTTTGTAAAGGTCCGGATCAAAACGCTGGTCCTGTCCTTGGAAAACTTGCAGCCCGGTTATGGTTTGACGCAGTTCCTGGGCTGAGACGGTGACGTTCAGGCGGGCCGCCTCCTGTTGCAGGAGGTGCATGCCCACCATTTGATTGAAGATCCGGCTGCGCAGGTTCATGCGCTCCAGGTCCTCCACATTGATGCCCGGATTCTCCCGGCGAAGGGTGTCCAGGGCCTGACTGTATACCCTTTGAAAGTCCTCCAGAAGCAGTGGAGAACCGTTGATTTCGGCAAGGACATTGCCCCGTTCGCCGCGAAAGCTGCCGATACCCCAGAATACGAAAACAATGATGATGATCCCGAGAATAACCTTCACACCCCAGGATTGGGCGTTGCGACGAAAGAAGTCAAGCATTGGCGCTCCTTGCCGGACCTTGAAAACTCTTTAAGCTGCGTTATGGCACGCATTACAAAATATGGCGAGCGTTAAAGCGACGTCTTAAGTTCTGAACGCGCTGCGCCATGCTGAAGAGTTGTTAAACGGCCCGCGAAAAATATGTTTGCCGGCAGACTTTCTGCCGGGTTAGCAGCAATCGCTGCGGCAGCAA
>DBNV01000102.1:2617-18363 GCA_002299865.1 Desulfonatronaceae bacterium UBA663
TTGCCGCGATGATGCCAAAAACGTACGGGATGGTTTTATGTATTGTCGGCCTGTCTGGTTTTGACCATGTTGAGCCATCCTCCTACCAAGATAATATTCAGTTCCTTGGCGGTCAAGTCGGGCCGCGCCGGAATTTTTCCAGTCTGGCCAGCCTGGTCGACCTGGAGCGCCAGGGTGGTTTGGGCGCACAGATCGCGGGTCTCCAGGCGTATATTGCAGCCGGCGGCAAGGCGGGCGTGATCCGACGGATCGACGAATACCAGGGGGAGGATGCCGAAGTTGATCAGGTTTGCTTTGTGAATCCGGGCGAAGGACTTGGCAAGGACAATGCGCACGCCCAAATGGCGGGGGCCGAGAGCGGCGTGTTCCCGGCTGGAGCCCTGACCGTAGTTTTCTCCGCCAATGATGACTCCTGCCGCGGCCTTGCGCGCCCGGGAAACGAATTCCGGATCCACTTTGTTGAAGACATGGGCGCTGATGGCCGGCAGGTTGGAGCGCAAGGCCGTGACCGCTGCGCCTCCGGGCAGGATGTGGTCTGTGGTGACGTTGTCGCCCAGGACGATCAAAACTTCCGCATCCATCTGTTCCGGCAGCGGAGCAAAGGCTTCCAGGGGAACGATGTTCGGGCCGCATTGTATTTCCACGTTTTTGGATTCCTTGGGCGGCGGGGGCATAATGAACAGGCTGCGGATGGACGGCGCGGTTTCCGGGAGAACGGGTTTTTGCGGCGGCTTGCCCCAGGAGGACGGATCAGTGACGCGGCCGGCCAGGGCCGCCTGAGCCGCCGCGGCCGGCCCGACCAGATAGACCTGGCCGTCCTGGGTGCCGCTGCGGCCCTCAAAATTGCGGTTGAAGGTCCGCAGGCTGACGCCCGCAGAGGGAGGAGAGCCGCCCATGCCGATGCAGGGACCACAGGCGCATTCCAGAAGCCTGGCCCCGCTGTTCAGGAAGACATCCACCAAGCCTTCCCTGTTTAGCAGCTTCAGCACCTGTTTTGATCCCGGAGCGATGAGCAGGTCGGTGCTCGGAGCGATGCGCCGGTCCAGCAGGATTAGGGCCGAGGTTTTCAGGTCTGTATACGATGAATTGGTGCAAGAGCCGATGGCCACCTGGTCCACACTCAAACCGTTCAGATCGCGCACAGGAACGATCAGGTCGGGCATGTGCGGCCTGGCGGCCAGGGGTTCAATGACGTCCAGATCTATTGCTATGGTCTGGTCGTAGGCCGCGTCCGGGTCGGCTTCCAGGGGGTAGTAGTCCTCGGGTCGCCCCATGCTGGCCAGGAACAACTGCGTCTGGTCATCGCTGGGAAAAATCGAAGTCGTGGCGCCGAGTTCCGCGCCCATGTTGGTGATGGTCGCCCGTTCCGGAACGGTCAACGTGGCCACGCCCGGTCCACAGTACTCCATGACCGCGCCCACGCCGCCCTTGACGGAGAGCAGACCCAGCAGGTGCAAGATGATGTCTTTGGCGCAGGCCCATCCCTGCAATCGGCCTGTCAGCAGCACGCGAAAGACCTTGGGCATGGGCAGAGTGTACGGTTCGCCGGCCATGGCCAGGGCTACGGAGAGCCCGCCAGCGCCCATGGCCAGGCAGCCGACGCCCCCGGCCGTGGGGGTGTGGCTGTCCGAACCGATCAGCGTCTTGCCGGGCTTGGCAAAGTTTTCCAAATGCAGTTGGTGGCAGATGCCTGTGCCCGGAGGCGAGTAGACGATGCCGTGCCGCGCCGCCACGGAACGCAGGAAGCGATGATCGTCCGGATTCCGGAAGCCCATTTGCAGGGTGTTATGGTCCACGTAGCTGACGGAAAGCTCGGTGCGCACCCGGTCCATTCCCATGGCCGTCCATTGCAGGTAGGCCATGGTGCCGGTGGCGTCCTGGGTCAGGGTCTGGTCGATGCGCAGGTTGATTTCTTGACCGGGCTCCATGGAGCCGGGCAAAAGGTGATCGCGGATGATTTTCCGGGTCAGATTCATTGTTGCATCCTTAAAAAATAGTTTCTTCGTAACGAAACCAGTGTATGGTCGGCATTGCCGGCGGGACGCCGGCAATGCCGACCATATTGTGCCGAATAGTTGCGCTGTCTCATGAATAGTCAGGGCAGGCCGAATTCGCGAATCCGGTTGATTTTGTTGCGGCGGGCCAGCACCTCCACTTCAAGGCGCAGTTTTTCTTGCTGCAACGTAAATATTTCCTTGGCGAAAACGACTCCACGGACAGGGTCTTCCGCAAGCATCAATTTCTTGATGCGGTCCGCACACTCGGCTTGTTGCCTGGAAAATTCGACGATTTCCGATTCCAGGGCGGCAATGGCTTCAGAGGCGGACGCGTCGGCGTTGTTTTTTTGCGTGGACATCAGCACTCTCTGTGGGATGCGGTGCAGGTTTTGGTTTGGGAACGGATAAAACCTTATGAAATATGTTCCAAAAATGTGGCCAAAGGGTCGTCAGTTCTCCGGGGTTGGCTAGGGACAGACCGGGATGGACAAAGGACAGCATGGCCAGGGCCATGCCCCATGTCGCGTCTGGGGCTTCCAATTCCCTGCGGGCCGGTTCGGAAGCGTCCCGGCCCGCAGGGGTTGTCCGGCTTTGGAAGTGGTGCCGCACTCCGTCGCTCTCGCAGGTACGGCCCGTAAAGCGCAGCAAGCCGCTCATGACGTCAAGTTCAGTGAGAGGGGTTTTGCTGAGTATGGTGCTCTCGCGTGGAGCGCTTAATGCCAAGGCGACTGCCAGGGGCAGGGCCTGGGGCAGATTTTGGATATCGAGGACGGGATGCTCCGCCCACTTCCCGGGCGTTGCCGTGATGGAACGGTGATCGGTCGTAATCTGCACGCCGCAGGCTTTCAGGAGGTCGATGCGGCTTTGAACGTCCGGCACGTCTCCGGGTCCGTGGTCCTCGGGCCCTTCGGGCCAGCGGCCGAGGATCGTTATGGTTTGATTGCCCAGTCTGGACCAAGCCAAGAGCAGGGAGCACAGTCCGTGGTCCAGAACGATCTCCGGTTCATCTGGAATGCGGGGCGCCACGGCGGGGATATCCACCCCGTTGTCCAGGGCGGCCACGGGGACCGCGAAGGATCGCAGCAGGTGCATAAGCTGCGTGAGGTCATGGCCGGGAGAGTAGGTTTGCGGCCAGGTCAGGCGCAGCCCCGCGGGATAAAAAGGCGCTGCCGCAGCCAGAGCGATTGTCAACTCGTCCGGTGTTTCCCGGTCCACATGGACGAGGCGGACCTGGCCGCTGGATTCCAGACGCACGGGCAGACCGGGGGCGTGTGGATTGATCTGGTGCAGCCGCGCGCCCAATTGGGTGCACAGGCTCTGCCAGGGCCTTAAATTGTGCATGTTCAGCGCCCCGGAGCCGCTGAACTTGGCGATTCCCGGGCGTCCCGCGGCCATGGCCAGCATCAGGGCCAACGTCAATCCATGCTGACCGACATGAATGGTTTTCTGTTCCCAATCCAGGCCGCGACCTAGGGCCTGGCGGTGGGAGACGGTTTGGTCATCCCAGGACAACCCCGCTCCTGCTTGGTTCAAGGCCTTGATCAACTCGATCAGGCCGTCGTTGAGGGCGGGGCGGCGCAACGAGGTCGTGGTATTGCTCAAGGCGGCCCAGAAGGCAAGGATCTTGGAAGTGAACACGTCCGCTGGGCCGTGCAGCTGCACCGGCTTGCTCGAGGCCACGGGACGCAGGATCCATGCCTTGTGGTCCACGAAGCCTTCCTGGTCGGCCAGGGCGTATGCCAGGTTGTTGCAGTGAGCCAGGAAGGTTCGCCAAAGCTTATGTGAGCCGAGTTCTTCGCGGTTAAGGACGCTTTCCCATATTTTCCAGAGGGACTTTTCCAGGTCCGAGTCAGCACCTGGTTTTCGACCGGAGTGTCTGCGGGCCGCGCATTTTTCCAGAAGCTTGGTTCTGCGCACAAAAGCCGCGGCAAGGAGATTTTCTTCCCGCAACAGGCTTTCTTCCAAGGAGGAGCGCGATGATTCTCGAGTGCTGGACGGCGCCGAAAGGGGTCGTTGATTTTTCATGAACGCCTCGTGTGCAAAAAAGAAACCCTTATCCGCATTCCCATCCGGAGACAAGCCGACCTGCCCGGCTCGATTATAAGGTTAACGTATTCGACGAGGGGGTTGTATTTTTTCTCCCCGTCGTGTACGAATTGCTTGCCTATGTTCAAGAGGATCGTGTTCTCATATACCCATTTCCGTCTATAAACCCATTCCCCAAGCCTGGCTGATGGGCATGGCCTGGGCATTGTTTTGCAACAAGGTTTAAAATCGACTCCTTCAAGGTTGGATTGTCCCTTGTGTTGACATATAAAAAATCGCTTGTTAAATTATGCACAAGCAGTTTCAACGTAGGCAGCTGCTTTTTGAGCCGTTAGTATGCTTGCGCATGCGCATGAAGAGCGGTGATCATCTTTAACCCATTATGAAAAAAGGAGAAGACAAAATGTCTAAATTGGTTCCACCCCATGGCGGAAAAGGTTTGACCGAGTGCCTGCTGAAGGGCGCCGAATTGGAAGCGGAAAAGAAAAAGGCCCAGGGGCTGAAGAAGATTACGTTGGCTCCTCCGGCTGATCGGATTCCTCTGTCGTACAGCGCGGGAAGACTTGTTCTTCCCGGCTGATTTTATTGTCTTTGGTCGTTTAACACTACAACATTTAGAGGAGGACGTATTATGCCTAGTTTTGTCATTCCTGAGAAATGCGACGGTTGCAAGGGTGGTGAAAAGACAGCATGTATGTATATCTGTCCCAACGACCTGATGATCTTGGATGCCCAGGAAATGAAGGCGTTCAATCAGGAACCCGATGCCTGCTGGGAATGCTATTCCTGCATAAAGATCTGTCCCCAGGGTGCCATGGAAGCCCGCCCCTACGCCGACTTCGCGCCCATGGGCGGCACCAGCATTCCGCTGCGTTCCGGCGACTCCATCATGTGGACCATTAAGTTCCGCAACGGCAACATCAAGCGGTTCAAGTTCCCCATCCGGACCACCCCTGAAGGCTCCATCAAGCCTTACGAGGGCAAGCCCGCTCCCGGCGACCTGAATAACCAACTGCTGTTTACCGAGACCGCGCTGAAGAAGCCTAGCGAAGTGTTGAACAAGAAGTTCGAGTTCTCCAACGCCGGTTACACCCAGTGCTGGACCGAGCCGACCTGCGGCGCTTAGGGCGTGCCCGGGGCGCGCCCGGGGCGTACAGGGGGCACGCCCGGTGCGTGCCCGGCGCGAGCATGTCTTCACTGATGCATTAAGCAAACCAAAAACTCTTTGAGGAGGATTTCGCATGACTACAATTCCTTCAAAAATCGCCCCTCAGGGCGTGCCGATCGCCGAACCGCAAGTCGTTGAGATTGAAAAAGACATACTCATTGTCGGCGGCGGCATGGCCGCCTGCGGCGCGGCCGTTGAGATCAAGCCCTGGGCCGACAAGCACGGCGTGAGCTACATCCTGGTCGACAAGGCCGCCCTGGAGCGCTCCGGCGCTGTGGCCCAGGGTCTGTCCGCGATTAACACCTACCTGGGCGAGAACACCCCGGACGATTACGTGCGCATGGTCCGGACCGATCTGATGGGCGTGGTCCGCGAAGACCTGATCTTCGACCTGGGCTGCCACGTGGACGATTCCGTGCACTTGTTCGAAGAGTGGGGCCTGCCCTGCTGGATCAAGGAAGGCGACCACAACCTGGACGGCGCCGAGGCCAAGGCCAAGGGCCTGTCCCTGCGCACCGGCGCCAAGCCGGTCCGTTCCGGCAAGTGGCAGATCATGATCAACGGCGAATCCTACAAGGTCCTGGTGGCCGAGGCCGCCAAGAACGCCATTGGTCAGGACAACTACCTGGAGCGCATCTTCGTGGTGAAGCTGCTCCTGGACGCCAAACAGCCCAACCGGGTCGCTGGCGCTGTGGGCTTCTCCCTGCGCGAAAACAAGGTCTACATCTTCAAGTGCAACGCTTGCCTCGTGGCCAGCGGCGGCGCGGTGAACGTGTACCGTCCCCGCTCCGTTGGTGAAGGTAAAGGCCGCGCCTGGTATCCGGTGTGGAACTCCGGTTCCGGTTACACCTTGGTCGCCCAGGCCGGCGGTGAAATGACCATGATGGAAAACCGGTTCTGCCCCGCTCGCTTCAAGGACGGTTACGGTCCGGTCGGCGCGTGGTTCCTGCTGTTCAAGGCCAAGGCCGTCAACGCCCTGGGCGAAGACTACTGCGTGACCAACGACGAGATGATCAAGGGCTACCGCGAGAAGGGCTATGCCAAGGGGCACGTCATCCCCACCTGTCTGCGCAACCATATGATGCTGGCAGAAATGCAGGCCGGACGCGGTCCGATCTACATGGACACCGCCACCGCCCTGCAGACCACCTTCGCTACTATGGACAAGAAGCAGCAAAAGCATCTTGAGGCCGAGGCCTGGGAAGACTTCCTCGACATGTGCGTGGGCCAGGCCAACCTGTGGGCCTGCTTGAATATTGAGCCTGAGAAGGTTGGTTCCGAAATCATGCCCACCGAGCCCTACCTGCTGGGTTCGCACTCCGGCTGCTGCGGCATCTGGTGTTCCGGCCCCGATGAGGACTGGGTGCCTGACGCCTACAAGATCAAGGCTGACAACGGCAAGGTTTACAACCGCATGACCACGGTCAACGGCCTGTTCATCGCCGGCGACTGCGTCGGCGCTTCCGGTCACAAGTTCTCCTCCGGCTCCCACGCCGAGGGCCGTATTGCCGCCAAGCAGATGGTGCGCTGGGTTGTGGACCACAAGGACTACAAGCCCACGATCAAGGAGACGGCCGAAGAACTGAAGAAGATGATCTACAAGCCGCACTACAACTACGAAGCCGGCAAGTCCGCTTCCACGGATCCGGTGGTCAACCCCATGTACATCACGCCGCGTAACTTCATGGACCGCTTGATGAAGTGCACCGACGAATACGGCGCCGGCACCTCCACCTACTACCGGACCTCTGCTAAGCTGCTGGAAACCGGCTTGAAGCTGCTGGACATGCTGGATGAGGATTCCCACAAGCTGGCCGCCCGCGACCTGCACGAACTGCTGCGTTGCTGGGAGCAGTATCACCGCCTGTGGACCGTCCGGCTGCACATGCAGCACATCCAGTTCCGTACGGAAACCCGGTACCCCGGTTTCTACTATCGCATGGACTTCCCCGAACTGAACGACGATGAGTGGAAGTGCTTCACCAACTCCAAGTACGATCCGATCAAAAAGGAAACCAAATTCTTCAAGGTGCCTTTGATTCAGATCATCCCGTAACCTTTGGGTTACGAGCTGCGGGCCGCAAGGCCCGCAGCTTTCTTTTGTCGAAAGGGCGCGGAGTCCTTCACGATTGTCTAAACCTCGGGTGAAGGCCAGTCCACAAGGCGGGCTTGCATCCGAGGTTTAGACCATATCTTTGGACCTTGAAGGCCCAATGTCAGGAAAACTGCACGGAGGAAAGGATGGAACATTCAGGAATACTTGTGGTGGGAGGCGGCTTCAGCGGAATCACCGCCGCACTGGAAGCCGCCGAGGTTGGACATGAGGTCTATATTGTTGAGAAAAGTTCGTATCTGGGCGGGCGCGTCTCCCAGTTGAACCAATATTTTCCCAAGCTTTGTCCGCCTTCCTGCGGATTGGAGATCAATTTTCAGCGCATCAAGAACAATTCGCGGGTACAGTATTTCACCATGGCCGAAGTGGTTTCCATCTCCGGCAAACCCGGCGCGTATACGGCCAAAGTCAAGCTCAGCCCCAGGTATGTCAACACCAACTGTACCGCCTGCGACAAATGTACTGCGGTCTGTCCGGTGGAGGCCGACTCGGAATTCGATCTCGGCTTGCAGAAG
Source organism: Desulfonatronaceae bacterium UBA663 (assembly GCA_002299865.1). Lineage (GTDB taxonomy): Bacteria > Desulfobacterota > Desulfovibrionia > Desulfovibrionales > Desulfonatronaceae > Desulfonatronum. The sequence goes on from DBNV01000102.1 coordinate 10,457, forward strand.
CGCAAGGCCATTTATCGTTCGCACTTGGCGTCTTTTCCCCTGCGGTACGTGATTGATCCGGCGGTTTGCCTCGGCAAGACCTGTTCCAAGTGCGTGGAGGCCTGTGCTTATAACGCCGTGGATCTGGACGAGCAGCCCAAGGAAATCACGTTGACCGTATGTGCGGTGATCTGGGCCACGGGCTGGAAGCCCTACGATTTGGACAAGCTGAAGATTCTTGGCGCGGGCAAAATCAAGAACGCCATTTCCAACATGCAGATGGAGCGCTTGGCCAGTCCCAGCGGTCCGACCAACGGCAAGATCGTCCGTCCTTCCGACGCCAAGGAGCCGCAACGCATCGCCTTTGTGCAGTGCGCCGGTTCGCGTGACGAGTCGCATTTATCCTACTGTTCCTATATCTGCTGTATGGCTTCGTTGAAACAGGTCACCTACCTGCGGGCCCAGCATCCTGATGCGAAGATCGTCATTTACTATATCGACCTGCGTACTCCCGGACGGTATGACAAGTTCCTGCAAAAGATCCGCGAGGACGAGAAAGTCCTGATGGTCAAGGGCAAGGTGGCCAAGGTCGCAGAGGACGGGGCCACGGGCGACGTGCTGGTCACGGCCGAGGACATCATCGGCGGCCTGAAAAAGGAAGAGCGTTTCGACATGGTGGTCTTGGCCACCGGCATGCAGCCCAGCATCGTCGGTCAGACTCTGCCCATGGACATGAAACTGGATGAGGAAGGCTTTTGCATTGCGCAGGAAGACGGGTTCAGTGCCGCCGGGTGCGCCAAAATGCCTTTGGATGTCATGCGTTCGGCTCAGACTGCGACCGGTGCGGCGCTGAAAGCTATTCAAACCGTGGTAGGGAGGTAAGCAATGTCCAACAAAATTGGTGTCTATATCTGCGAAGGATGCGACATTGGCCCTCAGCTCAATACCGGGCAATTGGCAGAATTCGTGCAAAGCGAATACGGCAAAAGCTGTCCGGTGGTGAAGACCGCTCCGGTGCTGTGCAGCCAGGAAGGCAAGGCCCTAATTCAGGTTGACGTGGATGCCGAGACCGTGGATCGGGTTGCGGTGTGCGCCTGTTCTCCCCGCGTCAAATGGGATGTTTTCCGCTTCGGTGAGAATGTCGTGCTGGAGCGGGTCAATCTGCGCGAACAGTGTGTCTGGTCCTACAACCGCCCCAAAGCCGATCGGACCGCCGCAGGCGAAGTGCCTGAAACCCTGCGCATGATGGCCCAGGACTATATCCGCATGGGCATCATCAAGCTCCAGAAGTACACCGCGCCGCAAGCCGAAATTCCCGCGGTGACCAAGACCATTCTCGTTCTGGGCGGCGGCAATACCGGCATGACCGCAGCCCTGGGCGGCGCGAAGCTCGGCTACAATGTTGTTTTGGTGGAAAAAGAGGGTCAGCTTGGCGGGTTTGCTGCGAAGATGTATAAGCGAGCGCCTTACTTTCATCCCTATGCCGAAGTCCTGATGCCGAACATCGACCAGAAGATCAACGAGGTGACGGCGCACGAGAAAATTCGGGTGATCACGAACGCCATTCTGGAGAAGCTGGAAGGCGCTCCCGGACAATATACCGCGGTGATCAAGAACGGGGCCAGCGAGGAGAGCATCCCGGTCGGTTCCGTTGTTCTGGCTACCGGCTGGAAGCCTTTTGACCCGACCGCTCGCGTCGTCGCGAAGGACGCGCCGGCTTGCAAGGTCCAGGACGGAGAAGCCACAGTGGAAGCCATGGTGGTGGAACAGGGTGAGAATGTTCTCGAACCCTTGGGCCATGGAAAATTCACCAATGTGATTACCAACGTGGACATGGAGTTGATGGCCAAGAAGGGCGAATTGCTGCGGCCTTCGGACGGACGTCCGGTTAGGGCTGTTGCCTTTATCCAGTGTGCCGGTCAGCGGTCCGCAAAAGAGGGGCATCTGCCGTACTGTTCTTCCGTGTGTTGCGTGGTTTCCCTGAAGCAGGCCGGGTATGTGCGGGAAAAGAACCCCGAGGCCAAGGCCTTCGTGATCTACAAGGACATGATCGTTCCCGGATTGCAGGAGTTTTACTACAAGGCGGCCCAGAACGATCCGGGCATCTTCCTGACCAAGGGCCAAGTGGCCGCAGTGGCCGAGGACTCCGACGGCGGAATCGTCATCACCGTCAAGGACACCCTGCTGGGTGAGGACATCGAGATCAAGGTGGACATGCTGGTGCTGGCCACGGGCATGGTTCCCACGACCCTGGCCGAGCCCGTGATCAACCTTTCCTATCGTCTGGGGCCGGCCTTTCCTGATCTGCAACTGTTTAACGGATTCGCCGATTCCAACTACATCTGCTTCCCCTACGAAACCCGCCGCACCGGCATCTATTCCGCAGGATGCGTGCATCAGCCCATGCTTATGGGCGCGGCCGAGGAGGACGCGGCCGGCGCCGTGCTCAAGGCCGTTCAGTGTCTTGAGTCCATCAACCGGGGCATGGCGGTCCATCCCCGTTCCGGCGACATCTCCTTCCCTAAGTTCAATATGGTGCGCTGCACGCAGTGCAAGCGCTGCACCGAGGAGTGTCCGTTCGGGGCCTTGGACGACGACGAAAAAGGCACGCCCAAGCCCAACCCGACCCGGTGCCGCCGTTGCGGCACCTGCATGGGCGCCTGTCCTGAGCGCGTCATTTCCTTTGAGGAATACAACGTGGACATGATCGCCTCCATGATCAAGGAAAACGAGGTGCCGGACGACATCGACGAGGGCGGTCCTCGGGTCGTGGTCTTCGTCTGCGAAAACGACGCCTATCCGGCCTTGGATATGGCAGCCTTCCAGGGCAAAAAATGGTCCCCCTACGTGCGCTTCATATCGGTGCGTTGCCTGGGCTCCATCAACACCATCTGGATCGCGGACTCCATGTCCAAGGGTATTGACGGCGTGCTGCTGCTGGGCTGCAAGCACGGAGACGACTATCAGTGCCACTTTGCCAAGGGCAGCGAACTGTGCAACAGACGCATGGAAAACATCGCCGAGACCCTCGGTCGCCTGCAACTCGAGCCCGAGCGCGTGCAGCAAAAGCAGGTCGCCATAGATGAGTACGACAAAATTCCGCAGATCATTGATGAGTTCATGAGTCACATCATCGACAACATCGGTGCAAACCCATTCAAAGGCTTCTAGGAGGAGACCAACGATGGCTCACGTGAACCGCATCGAACCCGACTTGCAGTTTATTAAGGATCTGCAGGCTGCGGGCGGAGAATCGCTGAAGAAATGTTATCAATGCGCCACATGCTCCGTGGTCTGCCCCTTGTCCCCGGAAGAGAACCCCTATCCCCGCAAGGAAATGATTTGGGCCCAGTGGGGTCTGAAGAACAAACTGGTGGGCGATCTGGACATGTGGCTGTGTCACAACTGCGGGACCTGTTCGGACGAGTGTCCCAGGGGGGCTAAGCCCGCAGATCTGATGGCCGCCGCGCGCAACATGGCCTATCAGCATGTCGCTAAGCCCGCGATCATGGGCAAGCTGATGAGTTCCCCCAAGTATCTTCCCATTTTGGCCGGTATTCCTGCCCTGCTCTTCCTGGTCGCCTGGTATATCACCGCCGGCCTGGGGACCCCCGTGGACGAGTACGGCAATGTCCTGTGGCGGCTTGTTTTCCCCATCATGTTCATTGATCTGGTATTTGGGCCCATAGCCCTGGCCGTGGCCGTGATTTTCGTTCTCGGCGTCCGCAACCTGATCAAAATCTTCAACGACTCGCCGCAGGCCCCTGTGGGCGGGGTTCCGATCAAGGACGTACTTAAGTCCACGTGGCAGGTCATCAAGGATCAAATCCTGACCCACACCAAGTGGAAAGAGTGCGGCAGCGACAACAAGGATCGCTTTATCGGCCACTTGGGGATATTCTTCGGATTCATCGGGCTGTTCATCGTCACGGCGTATGTGGCCGTGGCCTATTGGCTTAGCGTTTTCACGGACCTGGAGCTGTATACGCCCATGAGTCTCTGGAACCCCTTCAAGATTTTGGCTAACGTGGCGTCCATCGCCTTGATCGTCGGCCTTGTGCTGATGACTAAGCGGCGCTTGAATCTTGATGACGCGAAGTTCAAGTCTTCCTATTACGACTGGTATCTTTTGGGCCTGATCTGGGTGGTGACCCTCTCCGGCATGTTCAGTCAGTTGCTTCGACTGGCCGATGCCGTCGGCTTTGCCTATCCCGTCTACTACATCCACTTGGTGAGCGTGTTCATGCTGTTCGCCTATTTGCCGTGGTCCAAATTGGCTCACTTGGTCTACCGTACCGTGGCCCTTGGCTATGCCAGGTCCATTGGACGAGACCCCAAACCGCAGGCTTAGTTTTTTAACTTTGTCCTTAAAAACCAGGGCGTTGGCCCTGGTTTTTTTATGGGCGAAAAGACACTTGTCAGGCGCACTTGTCAGGCGTGTCCGAAAAGGTTAATTAGTTTGGTTTCGAGATAATCACCAAGGAGTTGAGCCATGAGAAGCGACATCCACCCGGAAATCCAAAAGAAACCGATTCGTTGCGCGTGCGGATTCGAGATCGAGGCATTGACCACGCAACGCGGCGATACCCATGTGGAAATCTGCTCCAATTGTCATCCGTTCTACACGGGCAAGCAGAAATTCGTAGATACCGCCGGGCGTATTGATCGCTTTCAGAAGAAATACGCCGGGTTCCGGGGCAATTCCCAGCAAAACGCCTAAATCCTCGCGTCAGCGCTGCTTCGGGTCGGGATCTCATCATCCCGACCCATGCAACGGTTCGGGTTGGGGTTCCATGCTTTGAGCCACTCGCATCGCGTTGCAACCCTCCAATAGACTTTCGTATGTTTGCAAAACTGAACAGCCTTGAACATAAATATCGGGATCTGGAGCGCGAGCTTAGTTCCCCTGGTGTGTTCAACGACCAGCAACGCTACAGACAATTGACCAAGCGCCATGCCGAGCTTGGCGATATTGTCGCTGTTTTCGGGGAGTACAAGAAGACGCTTGCGTCCATTGAGGCGAACAAAGAGTTGCTCGTGGATTCCGATCCGGAGATGCAGGATTTGGCCCGTGCTGAATCCGAGGTTCTGGAAGAGCGGCTTGAGGAACTGCGGAATAAATTGCGTCTTCTGCTGTTGCCCAAGGATCCCATGGATGCCAAGAACGTCATCCTTGAGATTCGGGCCGGCACCGGCGGAGAGGAAGCCGCGTTGTTCGCCGCTGATCTGTTTCGCATGTATATGCGTTATGCGGAGCGACACGGTTTGCGCACGGAATTGATCCAGGCCAACGAGAGCGGGGTGGGCGGCTTCAAGGAGGTCATCGCTTCCATGTCCGGCGATAGGGTATACAGCCGCCTGAAACATGAATCCGGCGTGCATCGCGTACAAAGGGTGCCGGCCACGGAATCCCAGGGCCGGATTCATACTTCCGCCGTGACCGTGGCCATTTTGCCCGAGGCCGAGGAGGTGGACGTGCAGATTGACCCCGGTGATGTTCGGATCGACGTCTATCGCTCCTCGGGGCCGGGGGGGCAAAGCGTGAACACCACGGATTCCGCCGTCCGGGTGACGCACTTGTCCACGGGCATGGTGGTCATCTGCCAGGATGAGAAATCCCAGCACAAGAACCGGGCCAAGGCGATGAAGGTTTTGCGCTCACGACTTCTGAAGCAGAAGCAGGAAGAGCAGAAGCAATCCTACGATCAGAACCGCAAAAGCCAGGTGGGCAGCGGGGATCGTTCGGAGCGCATCCGGACCTACAATTTTCCTCAGGGCCGGATCACGGACCACCGCATCAACCTGACGCTTTACCGTTTGGAATCCGTCCTAGGAGGCGAGATGGACGAACTGGTGGACGCCTTGGTGCAGCACTACCAGGCCGAAGCATTGCAGGCGGAAACATCCGCAGTCGAGTAGCACGTGTCCGCCGCCCCGCCGCCTTGTCTGCGCGACATTTTAAGCAAAAGTTCGGCCTATCTGGAACAACGCAAGATCGATTCTCCCAGACTGAGCGCTGAACTAGTGGTCGCCCACGCTCTTGGGTTGGAGCGACTTGATCTTTATCTGGACCTGGACCGTCCCCTCACGGAGCAGGATCTCTCCAAAATTCGGCCCTTGCTGGCCAGACGCGGCACCGGCGAGCCCATGGCTTATATCCTTGGGCGCAAGGAATTTTATGGTCTTAAGCTTGTCGTCACCAAGGATGTCCTGATTCCCCGTCCGGACACGGAGCTGTGCGTGGACGCCGTCCTTGGGCTGTATCAGCCTGATCGACCTTTGCTGTTTGCTGATGTGGCCACGGGCAGTGGGGCCATCGCCGTGGCGCTGCTCGTCCATTTGCCCGCCGCCCGCTGCATCGTCACAGACATCAGCGCACGTGCGCTGACCGTGGCCGTAAAGAACTGCGAGGCCCACGGAGTGCGGGATCGCGTGTTGTCGACCCAGGCCGACTTGTTGACGCATCTTGCCCCGGCTGCCCTGGACTTGATTGTGGCCAACCCTCCTTATCTGGCCGAGTCTGAATTCTCCCGAATCAGCAAAGAAGTGGCCGACTTTGAACCGCGAATCGCCTTGGTGGCCGGAGTGCGTGGGGATGAATATTTTGATCCCCTGGTGGAACAGGCCATGGCGGTTTTGAAGTCCGGTGGGCATCTGCTTCTGGAGACAGGCGCCACTCAGGCCGAGAAACTCGCCGGGGACATCCGCTCCCGCTCGGAGCAATGGTCGGACATCAAGGTTCTCAAGGACTATGCCGGACTGAACAGATATGTACAGGCTCGTTGGTGCCCGCTGCGATGAAGCCGGAGCCGCTTATGAAGGGCTGCGACTGACTGCTTTAGAAAAAAAAACAACACATTGGTTTGAAAAAAACAGTTCTACAGCCTGGACATAAGAATAAAACATTTATATCATATTGTTGAGAGTGTATACTGCGGGGCATGTTTTTTGCTTTTCTTAGTTGGGTTGGCATTGAGGAGAACGCATGACGTTGCAAAAAACCATCAAGCGCCCCATTCAGTGTTCCGGGATCGGCCTGCATAAAGGTCGCAAAGTGCGTCTCGGGCTGCGTCCAGCGGCCGAGGATACCGGTCTGGTTTTTGCCTTGCATGACCAGGACGGGGTGCACTTTCACAAGCCGTCTCCGTCCGCCGTGGTGGAGACGATCATGGCCACGACCCTGGGCTTCGGTTCCCGCAGTTTGGCTACTGTCGAGCATTTACTGGCCGCTATCCGCGGGCTTGAAATCGACAACCTGCACATTGAAGTCGAAGGGGATGAGGTGCCGATCATGGACGGCAGTTCCGCCTCATTCATCTTCCTGCTTCGTGCCGCCGGATTCCGCCGCCAGAGCAAGCCTCGCAGGGTCTTGACTCTCAAGAAGCCGATTACGTTTCAACAGAACGGCAAGTGGATCAAGGCGCACCCGTCCGAACGCCTGACCGTCGACTATACCATCCATTTCGATCATCCCCTGGTGGGAACGCAAAAGCTGTTCGTCGATTGTGTGCCGGAGAGTTTTACGCGACAGGTGGCCAAAGCACGGACCTTCGGCTTCATGCGCGAGGTGGAGTCTTTGCATCGCAACGGCCTAGCCCTGGGAGGCTCCCTGGACAATGCCGTGGTCTTGGACGAATATGGCGTGATCAATCCCGATGGCCTGCGTTTTCCCGATGAGTTCGTGCGCCACAAGATGCTGGATTTCATCGGCGACCTTGCGGTCCTCGGACTGCCCATGACCGGGGATTTCGAAGTATACTGCTCCGGTCACGCCTTAAACAACGCGTTTGTGCGCTACCTCATGGACAACCGTGAGGAGTACCTGGAACTGGACGTTTCCGGAACCAGGCTCTCTCCGGAGGAGGCCTTTGCCCCGGAATTCGCTCCTGTCCCCGTCTGGGATTGATTTTTTAGGCGATATTGCTTGA
>DBNV01000102.1:18721-27469 GCA_002299865.1 Desulfonatronaceae bacterium UBA663
GCCGGAAAATCCAGGCGCTCTCCTTAAACAGCCTGCGCAGCATCCCTAGAGGTCGTTTGCTTTCATCTGACGACCACCCCCGCATATCCCACCACTTGGGCATAGTCTCCGCTTTCCTCCCCTGAATGTCCGTACCTGATCAGGCGCGCTTGGGTTGCGCCTAGCTCCAGGGCGACGGCTAGGCCCATGGTCATGGGCAGGACTCCGCACATGCTGATGCTTTTCGAGCGAACCGTGCTCAAGAGGCCTTGCGGATTAAGGTCCAAAATGGCCCGCAGAGCCAGGGTGTCCTTGGTCTTGGCCTCATCCGCCGCAAGGAAATGGCTCATGTCCGAACTAACGATGATCAGCACGGGTTTCCCCCATTGCTTGAGTACTTCGGCCAAGCGACGGGACGAGGCCAGCAGTTCCTCGGGTCTGTGCTCGGCCACAGCCAGGGGCACGATCTTCGTGTTCGGGGCCTTTGTCCAGAGGAAGGGCAGGAGCACTTCCAAGGAGTGTTCATGGGCATGGGCGAGATGATCGGGTTGAATGTCCCCTATTTGATCCAAGATGGCATTTGCCAGGACTTCGTCAACGGCCAGATGCGCCTGCGGCAGGAGCCAGCGGCCTGATGGCCACAGGGAGAGCTTTGCCCCCAGTCCGGTATGGTTCGGCCCCAGGAGCAAAACAGTTTCCGGCAAGCTGACCTCGGCCAGGGTCTGCCCGGCAATGGCCCCGGAGTAAACGTATCCGGCATGGGGAAGCATGGCCAAAAGGGCGGGCTGTTCGGGTTGATCCGACTTCAGATAGCGGCGGACCAGCGGCTCCCACTGCGTTCTTACTTTGGGATAGAACTTCCCGGCCACCACCGGTTGTCTGTCCATGGCGACCATCCTTATTATTCCGCATGGGGCATGTGGAAGTTGAGTCGGCTTAACGATCGGATGAGCGCAGACGGCCTGACTCCGACTGGGATGAACGGCAGGAGCTTGGGCGTACCTCCTGGATCAGTGAAAAGGCCGGGATCCGCCCTACGTTTGCGCTCCCGTCATTGCGGGGGGATCCTCTTTTTGCAAGCGTAACGCCGGTCCCGGCCCGTGAGGCATGAGCGTCCTCATGAGGACTTGCGGCCGCGATGGAAGTAAATGTTATTCCTCGTCCGTTTTCGCCGCCTTTTTCTTGGGCTTGGGCGGAACGCCCTGCATGCTGATCATTTCCCGCTGCCCGGTCACCGGTCGCCATGTTTTCTTGTGATGCAGGCAATGCGTCGGGCAACTGTCCACGCAGATGCCGCAGTACACGCAGACAAAAGGATCACAGGTCCAGAGGCCCTTTTCCTTGTCCACGGTGATGCACTGGGAAGGGCATTTGCGGGCGCAAATGGAGCAGAAAATGCATTTATCTATGACATTGTAAAGTTCACCTCGAGAATCCTCAAAAGGCTCCCGGATCACAAAGGGATAGGGGCGCGTAGATTTCTTGGTGAAGAGATTCTTCAACACGATTGCGGTCATGGGGACGATTTTCATCATGGGGGCGTCTCCTAGCGTTCCGTACAACTGATGCATGGGTCAATGGAGAGGATAACCACCGGGACGTCCGCCAGTTCAATGCCGGGAAGCATCACCGCCAGGGGCGGAATATTGGCGAATGTGGGGGTGCGGATGCGCAAGCGGTCCAGATTTTTGGTCCCATCGGCCTTGAAGTAGTAGAATAATTCCCCACGGGGTTGCTCGACTCTGGCCACACCCTCTCCCTCGGGGTTCCCCTTGACCTTGACGTGGATTGGTCCCTCGGGCAGCTTATGCAGGGCCTGACGGACCAGATCAATGGCTTGCAGGGTTTCAAAGTAGCGAACCCTGTTGCGGGCATAGGAATCGCCGTCATGTTCGACAATGGGCTCGAATTCCAGGTCGGGAAACGCGGCGTACTTCAATTGACGACAGTCCTGTGCTACGCCGCTGCCTCGCAAAGTCGGCCCGGCAGCGCCAAGATCAATGGCCTGCTGTTTGGAAAGCATGCCTTTGCCCACGGTCCTGGCCTTGACAGTGTAGTCGTCCAGAATCGTGGACTGCAGGGCCTTGGTTTCGCGCTCTACGATTTCCAGTTCAGACAGGATCCAGCGGATTTGTTCGGGGGTCAGATCCTTGCGCACGCCGCCCAGGATGTTCACGGAAATAATGACGCGGTTGCCCGTGGTGGCCTCGTTGATGTCCATGACCCGCTCGCGGATCTTCCAGAGCTGATAGAAGAGGCTTTCGAAGCCGAATGCGTCAACGAACAGGCCCAGCCACAGCAAATGGGAATGGACCCTGTGCAGTTCCGACCAGATGGTGCGTAGATAGGCGGCCCGTGGCGGGATCTCTACCTTCATCATCGCTTCCAAACCCTGGCAAAAGCACATGGCGTGAATCTTCGAACAAATACCGCAAACCCTTTCCACCACTTGGATCATCTGGTGAATGTCCCGGATCTCGCACAGCTTTTCCAGCCCGCGGTGGACATAACCGAGGGCTGGGACAGCTTGGGTGACGATCTCGTCCTCGACCGTCAGAGACAAATGGATCGGCTCTGGAAGGACAGGATGTTGCGGTCCGAATGGAATGATGGTTTTGGCCATAATATCTCCATGCAGAAGTCAAAAGAGTGTGCTTAAGCGTCCTTGCGAATGACGCTGTACTTGCAAAAGGGCGTTTTCGCCACTTCTTTTTCCAAATACAGGTAGTTCTCGAAATTCAGAACCAAGCCGTCAAAGCAGGTTCCGAACTGGTCCTGGATTTCGTTTTCCACAAGAAACGCCGCAAAAAGCATGTCCGAAATGGACGGCGCAGGCTGCGCCTTGGGCTGCTTAAGCCGGAGATGGACCATCTCCAGGTCGCGGTCAAAGGAATAGATCAGGTCGACATGGTCATGGTCCAGGTCCACGCAGGTTATGGTGACGATGCGGTATCCATCGCCCGTGAGGCGGCGGACTTCGTTTTTCAACGTGTCGCTTGTAATGCCGATGGTTTCAAGAACGGCAATTTTTTTGTCGGCGGTTTCGACTTCAGTCATATTCATGCTCCTTCAAGACTTGGCGGCGAACAACGCCAGCGCCTTGACCACGCCGTCGATGATCGCTTCAGGTTTAGCCGGACAACCAGGGACGTAGACGTCCACAGGAATGACTTTATCCACGCCGCCGACCACGTTCGGTGCATCCCGGAATACTCCGCCGGAGAGTCCGCAGGCACCGATGGCGATCACGGCCCTGGGAGCCGGCATCTGATCGTAGAGATTCTTTAACACTCTTTTATTACGATGATTCACCGTGCCCGTGACGAGGAAAACATCCGCGTGTTTGGGGTTGCCCACGTTGATGATTCCAAAACGCTCCACGTCGTAAACAGGAGTGAGTACGGCCAGGGTTTCAATATCGCATCCGTTGCAGCTTCCACAATCGAAGTGGAGCACCCAGGGCGACTTGATCCGAGATGTCTGGAGAAACTGTGAGATCATGTTCATGAGTTTTTACCCGTAGTACAGCCAAAGAAGGTTGATGGTGGAGAGCGTGATCCCAGTGATCCAGGCCGCGCGAAGCATCCATCTCCAGGTCATGCGCGAGGTGGTGTTGTCGACCAGAATTTCAACGAAGTAGGTGATGCCCAGCAGCAGAACCAAGCCCACCACGCTCGTGGACCAGAATAGCGACAGCAGGCCGAGGATCAAGGCGATTTCAAACCAGTGCGCGACTTTCACGATGGCCAGATATGGTCCAGAATATTCGGTGTATACGCCTCTGACGATTTCCTGGTGCGCGTGATGCGACCCGGAAATGTCAAAGGGCGATTTGCGCAGCTTGATGGTCAACGCAATGCCCAGCACCAGGAAGAGCAAGGGCATTTTGTACAGCAAGGGCTGGTCCATGGCGTACACGGCATCAATCTGGAAACTGCCGGTAGTCATGTAGATGCCGACGATGACCAGGATCAGCAAGGGCTCGTAGGCAATGATCTGCAAAAGCTCCCGGTGCGCACCGACCTGGCTGTACGGCGAGTTGGGCACGGAAAGGGCGCCGATGACCAAAAAGACCGAGCCGGCGGCCTGGACGAAGAAGATCAGCAAAAGGTCCGATTGCAGGAAGAACAGCACCACGGAAGTAACGGCACCGGCCAGATAGATGAAGGCGCAGAATGCGAGCCAGTGGTTGGCGAGCATGGCTTCCTTGCCCAGCAATTTGCCGATGTCATAGAACGGCTGCAGGATGGGCGGACCGAGCCGGGATTGTAAACGAGCTGTGATCCGTCTATCGATGCCTGTGATCACGCCCACAGCCAGGGGCGCCAGAAAAAGTCCGGCGATCAATGCCAGAAAAATTTGAGCAGTGTCCATTTATAGACCCCCCCCGAGCATCAGGATAATAAGCATGAGTGCTGCGGTGTTGACATAGCGGTTCAGTACGTTTTCGCCGAAGATTTTCTCCAGATAGTAGTTTGAAGTTGACGGTTTGACTGAAGCCAGTAACGGGCCGGTGTAGGAATTCTGATCCTCCGGGAGTTGGGCTCCGGAGAGATACGGACCACTGAGTTGAACCCGGCCGGCGGCCTTGAAGAAGTACAGAGCGATCAGCACGCCGACGGCACTGGCAAGAAACAGCGGAATCACGGGGAAGGAACCCCTATCAAGCACCAAAATGCCCCAGGATGTCGTCGGGACCGTCTCCGGCAGCGAGACGGTCATCAGCGCGATCGCCGGGGAGATGAGCGCATTGAATATCCAGGGGGCGTAAAACGACAGCAGCACTGCTCCGGCAATCAGACCAAGGAGCGGGAGACGGGTCAGCACGGGTTGGCTTTCCGCCGCTACTTTGCCGCTGTGCGGATAGCTCATGAACAACCCGGCCCATCTGGCCCAGTAGAGTACGGTCACCGCGCTGCCCAGGGCCAGGATGGTGACCAGCAGGATGTGGTCGGCCGAGGCCGCGATGGCCATCCATTTGCCCAGAAGCATGCCGAAGGGCGGCAGGATCATGGTCAGCGAGCCCAGAACGGCGATCAGTGCCGTAACCGGCATGATCTCATAGAGGCCGCGCATATCCTCGATGTCCCGGCTGGCGATGCGCTGCTCAATGGTGCCGACGCACAGAAAGAGCAACGCCTTGCTCACGGCATGGAATATGATCAGAAACATGGCCGCCGCGATGGCGGTCGGCGTGTTGATTCCGGCGCAAGCAATGATCAAGCCCAGGTTGCTGATCGTGGAGTAGGCCAGGATTTTCTTCCCGTTGGACTGGCTGATGGCCAGGGCGGCTGCGGCCAGAAAGGTGAACGCGCCGACAAGCGCCACCGCGACGGAGAAGAAGGTCTCCGCATAGGCCGGTGAAAAACGCAGAATCAGGTACACGCCTACCTTGACCATGGTCGCGGAGTGCAACAGGGCGGAGACGGGCGTTGGGGCGACCATGGCGCCCAAAAGCCAGCTTTGGAAGGGCAGTTGAGCGGCTTTGGTCAAGCCGGCAAAGCACAACAGACCGATGGGCAGCAGGAGGAAGGCGGCTTCAGGGGCCGCGGCAAGAATCTGCTGAATATTCAAGGTGCCCAGATCAAACGCGATCCAGAGCACGCCCGTAAGCAGGGCCAGTCCGCCGAGGCTGTTGATCCACAAGGCCAGCAAGGCGTTCCTTTTACTTTCGTCCGTCAGGTCGTGGCGGATGAGCAGAAAGGAGCACAAGGTGGTGACTTCAAAGAAGAAGTAGAAATCCAGCAGGTGGTTGGAGAGCACCAAGCCATTCATGGCACCCAGGAAGAGTACCATGAGTGCGAAAAACTGGGGTTGCCGGCTGCGGGGCAGGTGCAGATGCTCCTCATGATTCTTCATGTAGGGCAGTGCGTGAATGATAATGACCGAGCCGACAATGCTCACCACGGCGACCATCAGTTTGGCCAGCGGGTCAACCATGAACAGGATCTGGCCCGGGTCCTGGACAGGCGATACCAGTTGGAAAACGGTCAGTAGGATCAGTTGCCCAGTCGACAAGGAGATGATCAGCCAGTGTCGCGCGCTGATGCCCACTCCGAGAAAAATGAGTAGTATTACGTAATCCAGGATAATGATTAACGGTTTCGGATTGACGCCCAACAACGTCGTTGAGAAGGCAATTGTTTCGACGAAGAACAAGGCCAGGGAGGCGCCTGTCAAGAGCACCGCCGTGACCAACACCAAAGCCATGCGCAAGGATTCGATCCTTAACGCGTAGAGGCCCAGCGCCGCGAGGAACGGGACCACCACTAGAATGAACAGGAGGGTATCAAGCATACCGTCTCCAATACGTAAAAGGGTTGCCGAACATTCTCGAGACGTGAGCGCGACTTCGCTTCAACCCGAGACCTGCCTCTAAACAAAGTTTAGAGAACGATATGCCTGATGGCCATCTCAACGTCAACACTAAATCGAACAATTCATAGAACCATTTTTAAAATTTTTTATCTTTACTGATCTTATTTGTTTTTATATTTTTAGTAATACCTAGAGGTTAGAGTTTCCACATGGAACCCTTGGCAAAAAATAAAAAATTTTTTCGCGAACACCATCTGGGGGAATAGCCGTGTCGGCTGATTGCTCAAACTGCTTGAATGCTGTAAGCAAGGCCACTTTGGAACACATATGGATGAAGAATCTTGGCAACCTGTTAGCGAAGCGGCGAATGCGGCGAATGCGCAGTGACCTTAAAGGGAAGTCCAAATAGCAATAGAATAGTGAGGATGAAAGAATTATGCCGTTTCCCAGTTTACGTTTCGGCGACCTGATCGCCGAGGTGCCCATCATTCAAGGCGGGATGGGGGTGGGCATCTCCCTGTCCGGCTTGTCCTCGGCTGTGGCCAACCAGGGCGGCGTGGGCGTCATTTCCGCGGCCATCATCGGCATGAACGAGCCGGACATGTTCAAGAACTACGTCGAGGTGAACATTCGCGCGTTGCAACGCGAAATCAGGAAGGCCAAGGAAATGACCACGGGTATTCTCGGGGTGAACATCATGGTCGCCCTGACCAACTTCGCCGATCTGGTCAAGACTTCGGTGCAGGAAGGCATCGACATTATTTTTTCCGGGGCCGGCCTGCCCTTTGATCTGCCGAAATACTTGCATGAGGGCTCCCGGACCAAACTGGTACCCATTGTTTCCTCGGGTCGGGCCGCCGTGATCATGTGCAAGAAGTGGTTGTCCAAGTTCAACTATCTTCCCGACGGGTTCGTGGTCGAAGGGCCCATGGCCGGAGGGCACTTGGGGTTCAAGCTGAACCAGTTGGACGACCCGGCATACAGCCTGGAAAACTTGGTGCCTGAAGTCGTGGAGGCGGTCAAACCCTTTGAGCAGGAGCACGGCAAGGCCATTCCCGTCATTGCGGCGGGCGGGATCTTCACCGGTGCGGATATTTGCAAGTATCTGCGCATGGGGGCGGCCGGCGTGCAGTTGGGCACCCGCTTCGTGACCACCCATGAATGCGATGCGGACATGGCCTTTAAACAGGCCTTCATCGACGCCAAGGAAGAAGACGTCATCGTGATCGAGAGCCCGGTGGGCATGCCTGGACGGGCCTTGCACAACAGCTTTCTGGAAAACGTGGAGGCGGGCAAGCGCAAACCCTTCAAGTGCCCGTATCACTGCATTATCACTTGTGATTACAAGAAGAGCCCGTACTGCATCGCCCAGGCTCTGATCAACGCCAAGAAAGGGCGGATGAAGTTGGGATTCGCCTTTGCCGGTTCCACCGCGTATCGGGTGGATAAGCTCCTATCCGTCAAGGAATTGATGGATTCCTTGCGCGAGGAGTACGAAGCCGCCTGCGGATGACGAAGGTTAAGGGTGCAGCGGGCGGACGCGCCCGCTTTTTAGCCCGCGGATGCGCGGGCCGTGTGCGGGCAGGTTCCTGCGAGCAGGTCCCAGCGGACCTTGCCGAGATCCTTCCTGAATTTACGCATTAGGACATACAGGGCCCCCGTGCCTCCGTGCTTCGGCAGGGCCGTGCAAAAGGCCAGCACTACCCGGCGCAAGGGTTCGCGGGTCATCCAGGTGGGCAACTCCTCGCGGATCAGGGCCCGGCCTCCGGGGGAGTTGCGGCCCCGGCCGGGAATCAGCAGTACGCAACGTCGCCCTAGATAGTATTGGTTGCGCAGAAAGCCGTAGGTTGCCTCCCTGGCCTGCACCGCGTTCAGTCCGTGCAGATCCAGGTACGCTTCCACGCTGAACCGGCCGGCCTTGAGTTTCTCCAGCACCCGGCGGTCCAGCCCCTGGATGTGGCCGTGCATGTACTCCTCGGAATAACTGAGTTCGAACTCCACATTGCCCTGCACCAGATTGCGCAGATATTCCGTAACCCAGGCCTGTTCGCTGCGGGCGGCTGCATCGACATTGGATAAGGGTGCGCCGGAACCGGCGCGCCGGAACCGGCGTGCCGGAACCAAAGGCTCGGCCAAGACTTCCCGGCCCTTGTTGCGGTTGCTTAAGGGCTTCACCCCGGCCATGGCTCGGGCAAAAACATCATCGTCGTGAATTTCGTCTGGAGGCGAGGATGGTTCCTCAATGCGCTCCTTAGGAAACATGGCCGGCTTTTCCCGTTGCTTTTTTGGGAATTTCTTTTTGATGTCGTTAAGTCTGTCCAGAGAGGATATTTTCATGGCCGTGAGGGCTGTCGCACCGGCGCGGTGCAATGTTCCGGCTTGATTCGGACGGCTTGAGTGATTAGGGATGGTTGACATTCCGACCATGGAATGCGGTGCAACAGCTGTGCA
>DBNV01000003.1:0-5415 GCA_002299865.1 Desulfonatronaceae bacterium UBA663
CCTGAAGGCGGGTAACGCCGTAGTCCTGCGGGGCGGTTCCGAGGCGTTTCACTCCAATCAGGCCTTGGCAACAATGATCGCTTTGGCCCTGGAAAGCGCCGGGCTGCCGCGTGAGGCCGTCCAGCTCGTGCCGGTGCGGGACCGCGAAGCCGTATCCCACCTGCTCAAGCTGGACGATTGCATTGACGTGGTCATTCCCCGAGGCGGGGAAGGGCTGATCCGGGCCGTCACGGAGCAGGCCACCATGCCCGTGCTCAAGCACTACAAGGGAGTCTGTCACGTGTACGTGGATCAGGGGGCGGACTTGGACAAGGCCCTGGAGATCGTGTTCAATGCCAAGGTCCAGCGCTGCGGCGTGTGCAACGCCCTGGAGTGTCTGTTGGTGCATCAGGCCGAGGCTCATGTACTTCTGCCCCGTGTGGCGAAGCGGCTGGGCCAGAGCGGCGTGCGTTTTCGGGCCTGTCCGACCGCTCTGCCGTTTTTAGGCGTCTTGGCCCAGGCGGCCCGGGATGAGGACTGGGGCTTTGAGTTTCTGGATCTGATCCTGGCGGTGCGCGTAGTCCGGGATATGGATCAGGCCTTGGAGCATATCGCTGCGTATGGTTCCAACCATACCGAGGCCATCGTGACCAGGGACCATGACCGGGCCATGCGTTTTTTGCGTGAGGTCGACGCTTCCTTGGTCCTGGTCAACGCTTCGACCCGGTTCAACGACGGCGGTCAACTCGGGCTGGGCGCGGAAATCGGCATCAGTACCTCCAAGCTGCACGCCTATGGCCCCATGGGGGTGCGGGAACTGACCAGCGCCAAGTTCGTGGCCCTGGGGCAAGGTCAGGTCAGGGAGTGAGGTGTGAGTTCCCATGCGCATCGGCATTCTGGGCGGCAGCTTCAATCCCGTGCATACCGGACATGTGCGACTGGCCGTGGAGGCCCTGGAACTGCTGCATCTGGACCGGGTCGATCTTGTACCGGCTGCTGTCCCGCCGCACAAGTCTACCAGCAGCTTGTTTCCCTTCGGGCTGCGTTGCCGGCTGCTGCGCCTTGCCGTCGCGGGCCTGTCCGGAATTCATATCAACCTGATGGAGGCCCGCAGACGCGGGCCGTCCTATACCTGGGACACCCTGGAGACCTTGAGCCGGGAACAGCCTGGAGCCCGGCTGTTCTTTTTGATGGGGGCCTCGGACCTGCCGACCCTGCCCGCATGGCGACGCGGTCTGGATCTGCCGCACAGGGCGGATTTGGTGGTCGCGGCCCGGCAGGGCATGGCCGAAGAGAGGATGCGGGAATTGATAAGCCGATACTGGCCGGGTGCTACCGGCCCGGAGACGGCGCACTCGACGCCGGGCGAGGTCCTGGCCTGGCGTTTGCCCGAAAAGGGGCGGCTCATGTTGATTTCCCCGCCTTGCCTGGAGATCAGTTCCACCTTGATCCGTGGATATTGGCGACAAGGACGGGAGTTGACCCTGCTCACGCCGGAGAGCGTGGAGCGGGAGCTGATCCGAAAAAAAAGCGTCGTTGACCGGTTCTGGCTGTCCTGAACAGTTGCTTCATTGCAATCCCAGCCCTGATTCCAGGGCGAACTTGACCACTTGGATGCTGCGTAGATGCAGCTTCTTGGCAATGCGGCAGGCATAGTCGCTGACGATGCGCGGGTCGCCCCCGATTCTTTGCCCGATTTCCTTTGGCCGCAATCCCTGGGCCAAGTGCAGCAGCACTTGCAGCTCTCTTTGGGAGAGGGAGTCCATGTTGTTTTGCGGGCGGCTTTTGGATTGTCCATTCTGCGTTCGGAGGCTTAGATCACGTGTCCAGATGCCCCGCCGACTCTTTAAGATGGCGTCATGGATGGCTTGGTCATGCGGATTGTTGGTTTTTTTTCCGATTGGGCATATAAGGTCCAGCAGAGCATGTGCATTTTGCTCACTCCATTTTAGCAACAGACTCAACACCGGGAGGAATAACGATGGAAAGCGCCGGTGCCAAGGCAAAAACAGTGACCTGGATATTGGGCGTTGCCGCCCTGGGGTTGTTCGCCGCTGCCCAGTGGCATGGTCTTTGGTGGCTGTTCGTCGTCGGGGCGGTTGCCTTGGTCCTTTTGCTGGTCTGCGTGCAGCGATGCGGCTTTGGCGCTTCGCAGGCAGTGCTTCGGGCCGCAGAAGACATCGCCGCCGGGAAGCCTCTTGATTTTGGTGCGTTGGAGCAGGCCGGCGGCACGGAAAAAATTGTCGGCGACCTCGGCCGGGTGGTCCGCCGGAAACAACAGGACGTGGAGTTCCTGCGCCAGGGGCTGGCCGGGCTGAACATGCCCATACTGTTGTGCGACGCCCAGGGCCGGGTCTCCTTTGTCAACGAGAGCATGTGCCGGTCCCTGGGCAAGGAAGCCGTGAAGATCCAGGGCCGGCTGCTAGGGGAGGTATTTTTCGGCCAGGCGGGCTCAACATTGCTGGAACAGGCCGTGGAGAGCGGGCAGGCCCTGGACAAGGACGGGACGCTGGACCTTTGGAACGGCAAGGTTTGGAACGTTCGCTCCCTTTTGACTCCGGTGCGTGACGATACGGGAAAAGCGTTGGGTTCCCTGTTGCTGTGCGTGGACCTGAAGGCTATCAAGGAGCAGCAGGCCAAACTTGAGCAGGAAAACAAGAAACGAGTCATCTTGGGCGAGGAGATCAACGAGCTGTCCCAGCGCGTGGCCTCGGCTTCCGAGGAGCTTTCGGCCTCAGCCGACGAGCAGGCTCGCGGGGCAAGACAGCAAAAGGAGCAGACCGACTCCGTGGCCACGGCCATGGAGGAGATGGCGGCCACGGTTCTGGAGGTAGCCAAGAATTCGTCCAATGCTTCCCAGGCCGCGGACGAGGCCAGGGCCTCGGCCCGTGAAGGCGTGGGCATGGTCGAAAAGGCGGCCGAGGGAATCAGCGGCGTGGCCGACTCCGCCCGTCAGTTGGCCGAGGTGCTCTCGCAGTTGAACAGCCAAGCCGCAGCTATCGGGAAAATCATTAACGTAATCAACGACATCGCCGACCAGACCAATCTTCTGGCCCTGAACGCGGCCATTGAGGCGGCCCGGGCCGGGGACGCCGGTCGCGGCTTCGCCGTGGTGGCCGATGAGGTGCGCAAGCTGGCTGAAAAGACCATGACCGCCACCAAGGAGGTGGAAAATGCCGTGATGACCATTCAGCGCCGCTCCCAGGACGCAGTGGCGTCTATGGAGCAGACCGAGCGACTGGTTAAGGAGAGCACCGAGCACTCCACCAGGGCGAGCGAAGTCCTGAAGCTGATCATGGGCCGGGTGGAAGAGGTGGTCTCCCAGGTTGTGCAGATCGCCACTGCGGCTGAGGAGCAGTCCGCTGCGGCCGAGGAGATCAATCATAGCATCGAAGGTATCGCTCAGATTGCCCGGGAGGCGGACGAGGGGGCGGACCAGACCGCTGCGGCCACCAGGGATCTGGCCAAGCTGGCCCAGGAATTGCTCTCCGTGGCCCAAGGGTTCAGCGGGACCGTCAGCGACGCGAGCAAGCTGGCGGTCTCGGAGGGTGAGATGAAGGGCGTGTTGCCGAAGCTGATGCAGGAATACATCAAGACGATCTTCGGCCAGGACGTTTTCCAGCACGTGCAGGAAGAGTTGGGCAATCCCGTCTTCCTGCCCACGGTCAGCTATCCGGACAATGTTCTGCACCAGATGGCCAAGATCGTTAGTGTTTCCACCAAAAAGAGCGTCCGGGAAATCATGATCGGACTGGGCGCGTTCACCGTGCCCCAGTTCCACAAAATGTACCGCAGATACTTCAACGCCAAGAACCTCAAGGACTTCTACCTGAAGATGAACGACATTCACGCCCAGTTGACCAAGGACCATCCGGGCATCAAGCCGCCGAGTTTCACCTATGAGGACAAGGGGGACGTCCTGTTCATGAACTACCGCTCCAAACGAGCCTTGTTTGATTATTTTGAAGGCATTCTCAAGAGTGCTGCGAAGTTCATGAACGAGAAGGCGGACATCGTGGTCAAGCCCCTGGACGCGCACACGGCTCGGGCGGAGATCCGTTTTCACAAGTAGATGGAGACGGGTCTGGTCATGTCTCTAAGTGGAATCGGGGTCGTGAAGACGTCCAAGGAAGAGCTGTCGGAAGTGCCGCCAGAAACACCGCCGTCATGACCACTTTAGGTCCTGAAAGGAATGTGGTTGTTCTTCGTGACGCCCTGTCCGATAAATGGCTGGTGTTTCGTAAACCGCGTGATGTGGTCTTGATCCATGCGGCGGACGAGGTCGTGGAGAAGCTGCGTCAGATTGAAGCCGCAGTGTCTGAGCAAGGGCTGCACGCGGCCGGATTTCTGGCCTATGAGGCCGCGCCGGGGTTTGATCCGGCGCTGCGAGTTTGCGTGAACCAGTTCGCGACTCAAGGCTTTCCATTGCTGTGGTTCGGACTGTACGACCGGATCGAGTTTTTGGAATGCCTTGCTTCCCCGCCAGCCTCCAGCCTGCCGGAGTGGACGGCGTCCATCTCCGAGCAAGAATACCTCTCTTCCTTGGAAGCCATCCGGGAGCATTTGCGCCAGGGCGACACCTACCAGGTGAATTTTTCCTTTCGCCTGTACGCCGCCCTCCGGACTGAACCCTGGGATTTTTTCCAGGCCGTGTGCAGCGTCGCTCCGGCTCCTTATGCCGCGTATGTCGGCCTGGAGGACTGGGCCGTGTGCTGCTTTTCGCCGGAACTGTTTTTTTCCCTGGATGGTCAAGCGATCCTTTCCAAGCCGATGAAGGGCACCCGGCCACGAGGGATGACCTTGGCCGAGGATCGACGTTTGGCCGAAGAATTAGTCCGCAGCGCCAAGGATCGGGCCGAAAACGTGATGATCACGGACATGGTGCGTAACGATCTGGGCCGGGTCGCCTGGCCCGGCAGCGTAAGGCCCTGGGAATTGTTCGCGGTGGAAAAGCACGCCACGGTCTGGCAGATGACTTCCAGCGTGGCCGCGCATACCAAGCGGCCCTTGGCGGAGATTTTTGCGGCCCTGTTTCCGCCGGCGTCCATCACCGGCGCGCCCAAAGCCGCGACCATGGGCATCATCGCGGACCTGGAAACCACGCCCCGGCGCATCTACACCGGCTGCATCGGACACTTCGGGCCGGGCCGCAAGGCCAAATTCAACGTGGCCATCCGCACCGTGCTCGTGGACAGGCGGCGGGGCCTTGCCGAATACGGCGTGGGTAGTGGCATTGTCTGGGACTCGGATGCACGCGGAGAGTACGAGGAATGCCGGACCAAGGCCCGGGTGCTGTCCCGGCGCGTTCCAGCGTTCGATCTCCTGGAAACCATGCTCTGGACGCCCGGCAAAGGGTATCTTCTGCTTCAACGGCATCTGGACAGGCTTTGTGCGTCCGCCGAATACTTTGATTTTCCCCTTGATGTGGAAGCGGTT
>DBNV01000003.1:5783-8444 GCA_002299865.1 Desulfonatronaceae bacterium UBA663
GGCCGTGCCGCGCCTGGTCAGGTTGCTGCTGGGTCGGCAGGGGCAAATCCGGCTCAAGGACCTGCCACCTCCGCCAACACCGGCAACAACGCCGCGCGTGATTTTGGCCGCAGGCCGCGTGGATTCCAATAATCCTTTCCTGTATCACAAGACTACGCACCGGTCGGTCTACGAGGAGGCCCTGGCCAAGCGTCCGGGGTTTGATGACGTCTTGCTGTACAACGAACGCGGGGAGGTGACCGAGTCCACCCGGGCCAACGTGTTGGTCAGGATGGATGGAATGCTGTACACCCCGCCCGTCGCGTGCGGCCTTTTGGCCGGGACCATGCGGGCGCGCCTGTTGGAGCAAGGCGAGATTGCCGAGCGCATCCTGTCTCCGGCCGACTTGGCGCGGGCCGAGGAGGTTCTGCTGGTCAATTCCGTGCGCGGCTTAGTGAAGGTGGAGTTGGCCTTGGAAGCATAAGTGCAGTACTGAGCGAAAGGTAAAAACTTCTCTTTGTCACGATACCAATGGAGGAACCATGAGCAGTTTGACCGCGACGCCCGCCTGGAAGGCTTTGGCAGGCCATGCCGAGATCATGAAGGGACAGCACATGCGCGATCTGTTCGCTAAGGACCCCGAGCGCTTCAATGCCTTTTCCCTCCTGGTCGAGGATATTCTCGTGGACTATTCCAAGAACATCGCGACTCAGGAAACCATGGGCCTGCTCCTGGACTTGGCTCGGGAGGCCGGGGTGGAAGCGTGGCGGAACAGGATGTTTGTCGGCGAGCGGATCAACTTTACGGAAAACAGGGCCGTGCTGCACGTGGCCCTGCGCAACCGTTCCCAACGGGCGATCATGGTGGACGGCCGCGACGTGATGCCCGAGGTGCGTCGGGTCCTGGCTCAGATGCGCGATTTTTCAGAGGCGGTCCGGACGGGCCGATGGCTTGGCTGCACGGGCAAACGGGTCCGGGACGTAGTGAACATCGGCATCGGCGGATCGGATCTGGGGCCGCTGATGGTTGCCGAAGCGCTCAAGCCTTACGGCCATCCGGAACTCCGGATGCATTTCGTGTCCAACGTGGACGGCACGCATATCACGGAGACCTTGCAGCGGTGCGACCCGGAGAGCACGCTGTTCCTGGTGGCCTCCAAGACCTTCACCACCCAGGAAACCCTGGCCAACGCCCACTCCGCCAAGACCTGGCTTGTGAACGCCTTGAGCGTGCACGCCTTGGGCGATCCGGCGGCCGTGGCCAAGCATTTTGTCGCCTTGTCCACGAACACGGAGCAGGTGGCCGCCTTCGGCATCGACCCGGCCAACATGTTCGTGTTTTGGGACTGGGTGGGCGGACGCTATTCCCTGTGGTCGGCCATCGGCCTGTCCATCGCCGTGTTCATCGGCATGGACCGGTTCGAGGAATTGTTGGACGGGGCCTTCATCATGGACGAGCACTTCCGAACCAGCCCCCTGGAGCAGAACGCCCCGGTGATCTTGGCCCTGCTGGGCATCTGGTACAACAACTTTTTCGGGGCCCAAAGCCATGCCATCCTGCCCTATGATCAGTATCTGCACCGCTTTCCGGCCTATTTCCAGCAGGGGGACATGGAAAGCAACGGCAAGCGGGTCACCCGGGACGGCAACGTGGTGGACTACTCCACCGGGCCGGTGCTCTGGGGCGAGCCGGGCACCAACGGCCAACACGCCTTTTATCAACTGATCCATCAGGGCGCCAAGCTTGTCCCGGCGGATTTCCTGGCCCCGGGGCATAGTCACAACCCCTTGGGCGAGCACCATGCCCTGCTGCTTTCCAATTTTTTCGCCCAGACCGAGGCCCTGATGCGGGGCAAGACCGAGGAGGAGGCCAGGCGAGAGCTGGAAGCCGCGAGGATGAGTGCTGAGCGGATCGCCCTGATCCTGCCGCACAAGGTCTTTCCAGGCAACCGCCCCACCAATTCGATTCTCTTTCCCAAGCTGACCCCGCGGATTCTGGGCGCTCTGATCGCCATGTACGAGCACAAGATTTTCGTGCAGGGAATCATCTGGCGGATCAATTCCTTTGATCAGTGGGGCGTGGAACTGGGCAAGCAGTTAGCCGACGCGATCCTGCCGGAACTGTTTAGCGAGGGGCTGGTGTCCGGCCATGATTCGTCTACCAATGGGTTGATCAATCATTACAAAGGCTACTGCAAAAAGTCGCGCTATGCCGGAATCAGTCCTGTCTGCCGACAGGCAGGCCGACCGGCGCAAGCCGGCTTTTCCTAAATCCGTAGACGTGGGCGGACAAAGATCACGCACGTTTGTAGTTCACGACTGTGTCCTTTGCCATAGCCTCAACCGGCCGAGTCTGAACAAGACTCACCTAAAGAGCCTGCTCAGCCCCCATCCTATGGTTTTACCGGTTGTTTTTTCCCCTGCCAGCCTAGCTACTAGGAACAAGATGCCCCGTATTTTGCTGCTGGAGAGCAGGAGGGCGGCTGATACCAGTACTACCGCTAGCTTCCCTATTCTTTTCATATTGACTCCATCCATGTTTCGTAGTTTGCAGTTAGCGGCTGATGCCAATGGCACCGCTAGCTTCCCTAGTGCCGCTAGCTTCTCCAGTATCGCTAGGTTTCCTACTCTTTGCATATTGACTCCCTCCATGTTTCGCAAGTTGCTGCTCGCATCTGGTATC
>DBNV01000001.1 GCA_002299865.1 Desulfonatronaceae bacterium UBA663
TTGTCAAAAGACGGATAATCTTCTACAGTAGGCTACCCAGCCTTGTAAAGAACGCGAGGCGGACCCTTATCGAACTTTTAGCCGCCCACTGCTCTTGTTTGGAACGAAATTTGTCTGTATACTACTCCATAGGTTGCATGGGTTTTTAACAGCGTCCATCCTCCCCGTAATCGGACACCCGCACCGGACCTTAAGCCCCACACAGGCAGCCCATGGATCGCATGATGCAATCGTCTCCCCTTTGTCTGCTTTATCTGGAACACAAATGGGCCTTGTCCGTTAAAAGACGGATTCACGAAAAAATCGACGACTACGCCGACTACCAATTCTCCACCCTGCAAAGCACGGTCTTGAACATCTTTTTCGACTTGGCCCAGGAGTTCGACTCGTCCCGAGATCTGATGACCCTCTGCGTCCTTATTCCCAAGGTCTTTTTCGACCTGGATTGCGGTCTGTTCCTATTCAAAGACAAAAAAGTCGAACACATTACGCTGTGCACCGAATCAGGTAACAATCCCAAGCTGTTTCGGGAAGCGCCCTTTTTCACCCAACCCACAAGACATCTTGGATGCTATTACCTACCCATCAAAGGCAACAAGGAATTGCTGGCCCAATTGCCCATCGTGCCCGAGGGCAATCTCATCGGCATGCTGGGCATTCATCCGGACCACCGGCTCAACGAGCATGACCGGCTGTTCTTCGAAAAATACACCAACAGGGTCGGTTTTCAACTGCACAGCCGCATGATCCGCGAAAAGAACCAGGAACATTTGCAGTTCATCCGCAGTCTGGTCAAAGACATCGGGCATAATGTGATTGTGCCCAACATGTATTTCAAGTTGTTTTACCGCCGTCTGGAAGGCACCATCAACGCGGTGCGCGACCTGTACACGGAGGTGCAGGCCGGGTCACTGTCCGCGTCTAGCCAGGACAATCCTGAATGGCGGAACTTCATGATTAAAATGCGCTATATCTACGAAGCATTGGAGGACCAGTCCGGCGAAATTATGCGCCATTACGAGAACACCAGCCTGTTCCTGGAAACCCTGTTGCGGCGCAGCCATTTTGAACAGGGACGATACGTCCTCGAAAAAAAAGCCTGCAATTTTAAAAAGCAAATCATTGACCCGCAGATCAACCGCTTTGCCGGACAATTGCGGGAACGGGGGATTGAAATCGCCTTGGCTGGAATCCCGGACCAGGAAATCGAGGTGGTCGTGGACATCGGCCTGATCACCCAAGTCTACGCGAATCTTTTCTCCAACGCGGTCAAATACACCGCCCCGGTCATGGACGACAAAGGCAAGCGGGGCAAATTCATCTCCTACGGCTGGCAGGAGATGCCGAACTATTTCGGACCGGGACGGGACGGTGTCAAATTGAACGTATTCACCACCGGCCCGCATATTCCGGAAGCCGAAAGGGTCCACTTGTTCGACGAAGGATTCCGGGCCAGCAACACCCAAAAAGAGCCCGGCACGGGACACGGCCTCTTTTTCATCAAGGAGATCGTCGAGCTGCACGGTGGGCGGATGGGCTATGAACCCACCCCCATGGGCAACAACTTCTACTTTATTTTGCCCAAGGAGGCGGCCGATCCGCGGCCCAAGCGGGACGAGACTTGAAATCCCTAAACGATTCGTCTAATATTCTAGTTCTAGTTCTGTCTTGAAGTTAACTTGTCGATGTGTTTTGCTTTCATGCTGATCGCTTGAAGGAGGTGAAACGGCTTTTCTCTTAAACCCGTTGAGAAATGGAAGACAAGCTGTTGTTAAGGATCCTTCAGTAACTGTTCCCTCTAGCGCAAAGGAGTTTTCGATGATCAAATCAGTGCGTAAAATGTTGGTGGGCATGGCGTTCTTGC
This sequence comes from Desulfonatronaceae bacterium UBA663, assembly GCA_002299865.1. GTDB lineage: Bacteria > Desulfobacterota > Desulfovibrionia > Desulfovibrionales > Desulfonatronaceae > Desulfonatronum. The sequence continues at coordinate 1,865 of DBNV01000001.1, forward strand.
TCATCCTGACCCTGTTCCTGGCGGCCCCCGGCATGGCCCAAACCGAACGGATCGTTCCCAAGGCTGAAAATTTTATTTTCTTTGTGGATCATTCCGGATCCATGGCCATGAGCGCCCCTTCCGACTTTCTCAGTTCCATAGTTCCTGCCCAGGATCCGAACAAGCAGGAAAAACTAACCGTGGCCAAGGAAGTTTTGATCGCGATTAATAACGACATCCCGGACATGACTTTCAATGCCGGACTGTTCACCTACGCCCCGTTCCAGCAGTACGCTGCGGTGGGTCCGTATTCCAGGCCGGCTCTGGGTCAGGCCGTGACCGGCTTGGAGGAAGGCCAGAAAATCTATTGTCGGCAGACCCCCATGGGGTATGGTTTACAGTCTCTTGACGCCGTGATCGGCGGTCTTGCCCAGCGCACGGCCGTCATCGTCGTCACGGACGGCGAGTCCAACATCGGCCCCCACCCCGTGCCCGTGATGCAAAACATGTATGCCAAATACGGCAACAACATCTGCTTTCATTTCATCAGCTTCGCCCAATCCGAAAAGGAAAAAGCCCTGGTGAATCAACTCGCCATGCTCAATCCATGCACCGTCTCCGCTGACGCCATGGATCTCCTCGACGATGCCAAGCGCGCCGACTTCGTGCGCAAGGTCTTCTACGACATTGAAGTCATCGAAGTCATCCCCGCCCCGGTCATCCAACCGGTGATCGAAGAAGTCATTGTCTTCCGCGGCGTGCATTTTGATTTTGACAAGTACAACATCAAGCCGGAATTCGTGCCCGTACTGAAGGAAGCCGCCGAGATGATCAAAGCCCGTCCCATCAGGAACGTAGTAGTGGAAGGCCATACCTGCAATATCGGCACGGACGTGTACAACCAGGGCCTGTCCGAGCGCCGCGCGGCCTCCGTGCGCAACTTCCTGATCAAGGAAGGCATTGAGGCCGAACGTCTCCAGGCCGTGGGCCATGGGGAGATCCGGCCCAAGTTCGACAACAAGACCCGCGAAGGCCGTTCCCTGAACCGCCGCGTTGAACTGCGTTTCGAATAACCCCATTTCCTGCTGACAATGCAAGCAATGGTGCTATCCTCCTTTTAGGAGGGTAGCACTTACTTGTGCTTGTGGTCCGTCCAAAATTTGTCTTCTCGGCCGCACTTGCCACGCATGGCAAGCCGACCTTGAAACTTTTGAGCAGCACTGCATGATGCAAAAACTCCGAGCCATCGTTTCCGCGTCAACGTTCCCAAGATCGAAGGACGCCGTCCTTGCCGTCCTTAAGGATGCTTGTCGGCCGCGCCGGCATCATTTTTCAAGAGCCTTGGTCGGTGCAACTATTTATTACATTAAAATTTAGGAGACGGTATTATGCCTCAACCACGAGCAGTCCCATTGCTTGTCCTGTTTTGGGCCTTGATGTTCTTTGCCCCAATGGAGGCCCGGGCCGTGGAACTCCAGCACACCGACAACCTGCGGATACAACAAATCGAACGGGAATTCGCCCTGTTCTCTGCGGACTGGATCGCCAAAATCAACAGAAACCTTATTTCCAATCAGGAACGCATCCAGGTGTTTTTTGAGGATGCTCGGTTTGTAGGGCGCTACTCAGCAGTAAAAAAAGAATCGGTTTCCTGGTCCGTAAAACAGGTTTCCTACTCGCCTCTGACCTACATCGGTCGCCTGGAATACCTGGAATGGACCTTTGAAAGCGTCGCATCAACCCACGAAGAAGCCTTGCAAGGCCCCTTTGTGCCGGTCAAGGGACGCAAGGTCACGGAACTGTTCCGCTACAGCAATAATCGCTGGCTGAAATAGTTCATCAGGATGTGCGAGGCTGCTGTCTCAAGACTCCTTTGGATCGTCTTTTCCGCTCAACCAACCCTGGAAGCCGCCCAGGGTCTCCTTGCCGGGAGGAACGTTGGGGAATGGCGGCTTGCTTGACGATGACTTTTGGCGTGGACATCATGCCTGGAGTTGCACCGTTTACATGGATATCCGCCCCGTTGTCCGGAGTTGCTTTGGGATGCAGAAAAAACCGCTATCTTTAGTCTGCTTAATGCTCGATCCGGTCAACGGAAGGGGTGTTCGGCAACTCGTTGCTTCGAGACAAGGGATGCTGCGCCCCGCTTTCCCTCTGGAGATTAGGACGTGCGCTATCGTGATGATGACCACAAAAATTTGATGAGGAAACGATATGAAAACATGCATTGCCACGGACAAGGCGCCCAAAGCCGTAGGCCCCTATTCCCAGGCCGTGAGAGCCGGGAACATGCTGTTCATCTCCGGGCAACTGCCCCTGGATCCGCAAACCATGGAATTCGTGGCCGGAGGCGTAACCGAGCAGACCCGCAGGATCCTGGCCAATATCGCGGCAATTCTGGAGGCGGCAGGGTCATCCCTGGCCCATGTCATCAAAACAACGGTGATGCTCAAGGACATGGCTGATTTCAAGGCCATGAACCAGGCCTTCGCCGAATCCTTTCCCACGGACCCGCCGGCCCGGTCCACCTTTCAAGTGGGCAGGTTGCCCCTGGACGCCATGGTGGAAATCGAAACCGTTGCCGTGGTCCCCTCCTGTCCGTCGGCAGACAGGGAAATACCGACTTCGACCTGCTAAAAACACCACGTCTTTCAGTCAGGCAGTCAGGCAGCCGG
>DBNV01000004.1 GCA_002299865.1 Desulfonatronaceae bacterium UBA663
GTTTGGTTGGCGGAAACTCTAAACTCTAGGCTTGTCAAAATCATTACAATAAGATATAATTTAGAATCAAAAATTATTTTCTCTGGGTAGTATAAAATCAAAAATCATTTTCCTTGCATAGCACTGTTTTTAGATTTTATTGGTTAAAAACGCTACCCGGATTGCTCCACTTGCCGGGACGAGCACGGCTTTTTTATGACCCTGCTGTAATGAACGACAAGGATGTGCAAGGTGTTTCGCTTGATTGAACGACGTCTCATGCTTTGGGCTTTGCTGTTTCCGATCCTGGGATCGTTGGCCCTTCATTGGCCGACCCTTGTCTTTGCCGCCGACCTCATGACCCAGGCCATCAAGGCCGAGGACGCGATAGTCCGCCAAGCCCAGGAATCCCAGACCCGGGTGGACGCCATGGCCGACGAGACCCTCCGGCTGGTCCAGGAGTACCGCGAACTGCGGCGCGAACAGGAGAACCTGGCCGTGTACAACGACAACCTGGAAGACATGCTTCGCTCCCAGGAAGCCGAACTGGTCTCGCTGAGCCGGCAGATCGAGGACATCAAGGTCACTCAGCGCGAGATCGTGCCTTTGATGCTGCGCATGCTGGACGGGCTGGAGGCCTTCATAGCTGCGGATCTGCCGTTTCGTTTGCAGGAGCGGATGGCCCGGGTGGAAGGGTTGCGGGCCTTGATGCGCCGAGCCGACGTGGACGTCCCGGAGAAGTTTCGCCAGATCATGCAGGCCTACCAGACAGAATCCGACTACGGCCGGACCATCGAAGCCTATCAGGGCGAGTTGGACACCGCAGGCGGCCCCATGCGCAGCGTTAAATTCTTGCGCATCGGCCGGCTCGTTCTGTCCTATCAGACCCTGGACCACAGCGAGAGCGGTTTCTGGGACGCCCGAAGCCGATCCTGGGCGCCCCTGGAAGCAAGGCACAACCACTCCATCCGCCAGGGCTTGCGTATCGCGGCCCGGCAGGCGGCACCGGAACTGATCCAGGTCATGGTCACGGTCTCCGAGCCTCTTTCCGAACCCCAGGTGGCGCCTCTGTCGCCCAGCCGGAGACTTAAGCCATGAGGCGGCCTTCCATCACCTTCATTGCCGGATTGACCGTGATGATGGTTTTGGCCGCTGCCTGGTGCCGACCTGCCTTTGCCCAGTCGGCAACAGGTCTGGACGCCTTTCTGGAACAGGTCCGCCAGCGGGCCAAGGTCGAAGAGCAAATCAACCGGCAACGCGAACAAGAATTCAGGGCCGACCTGGACGCAGCCCGCGCGAAAATCCAGGAGGCGCGCACCGCAGTGCGCACGGAACAGGCCAGACAGGATCGCCTGCTCACGTCTTTCGACGCCAACGAAACCACCCTCACGGAACTGGAGGCGGTCCTGCGCCAAGAACAGGGCGGACTGGGCGAAATGTTCGGCGTGGTGCGCCAAAGCGCCGGGGATTTTCATGCCCAGTTCTTGGGTTCCCTAACCATGGCTGATCAGCCCGACACCCTGGAGTTTCTCGGTGAATTGAGCCGCAGCCGCGCCCTGCCGAGCATAGCCGAACTGGAGCGAATGTGGGTTATAGTCCTGGAGGAAATGGTCGGCTCGGGCCGGGTAGACCGCTTTTCCGGCGAGGTGGTCTTGCCCGACGGGACGAAACAGGAAAAAAGCGTTCTTCGGGTAGGACCGTTCAACATCGTGGCCGACGGGCTGTACCTGGCCCAGATCCAGGGCCGCAACCAGTTCCTGGAACTGCCGCGCCAGCCGCAAGGACGCTTGCTGCGTCTGGCTCGGGAACTGGAGCAGTCAGGGCCGGGCCAGACGCGCCTCTTCGCCCTGGACCCCTCCAGGGGCGCGATCCTGGCCCATCTGGTCCAGTCCCCCACGCTTTTCGAACGGATCAAGCAGGGCCGGGAGATCGGCCTGATCATCCTCGGCCTGGGCTTGTTCGGCCTGATCCTTTTTGTGGTTCGTTACACGATCCTGTTCGCGAAGGACCGCCGCGTGCGGCGTCAGCTTAACTCCGCAATCCCGTTGTCGGACAACCCTTTAGGCCGGATTCTCCAAGTCAGCGGTGCTAACCGCCACGTGGATCCGGAAATCCTGGAAATCCGCTTGGACGAAGCCGTACTCAAGGAAGTCCCCCGCCTGGAACGGAGCCTGCGGACCATCAAAATCCTGGCCGCAGTAGCGCCGCTGCTGGGCCTTTTGGGCACGGTGGTGGGCATGATCGAGACCTTCCAGGCCATCACCCTGTTCGGCACTGGCGATCCCCAACTCATGGCCGGCGGCATCTCCCAGGCCTTGGTAACCACGGCCCTGGGGCTTTTCGTGGCCATTCCGCTGTTGCTGCTGCACAACGTGGCCGCAGCCAAAAGCCGGAGGCTGGTGCACATTTTGGAGGAACAGGGCGCTGGGCTGCTGGCCGAGCATATTCAGCGGACGCGGGGATTGTGATGACCGAGCCGATCCTCAACCTGCACCGCTTTCTGGACGCCGGGGGGCCGATTCTCTGGGTAATTCTTCTGGTGGCCGTAGCTCTCTGGACCCTGATCATTGAGCGCTACTGGCATCACTGGCGGGTTTTTCCCCGGGATCTGGCAGCAATGCGTGCCAGGCGCAGCAGGCAGCCGCTCCAGGAACGCCGCCTCGCCCTGATGATGCTGCGCAAGGACGTCTCCGAACTGCGCCTGGGCCTGACCCGCTCGCTGACGGCAATCCGCACTCTGGTCGCGGTCTGCCCGCTGCTGGGGCTGCTGGGCACGGTCACCGGGATGATCCATGTCTTCGACGTGATAGCTTTAAGCGGCACTGGAAATCCCCGGGCCATGGCCGCAGGCGTGTCCATGGCCACCATCCCGACCATGGCCGGTCTGGTGGTGGCCCTGTCCGGGTTTGTGTTCAGCATCCGTTTGCAATGCGGCAGCAAGGCCCATGCCCGGCACGCCGAAGACGTGTTGAAGCAAGACATGCTGGAAGCAAAATAACCTTCGCACCTCCAACCCTTATGACCCTTAAATCCCATGCGACGCAGACGACGATCCGACGAACAGAACAGCGCCCAGATTGACATGACCTCGATGATGGACGTGATCTTCATCATGCTCATTTTCTTCATCGTGACCACGTCCTTTGTCAAGGAGGCGGGCATTGAGGTGAACCGGCCCACCGCAGTAAGCGCCGAGCGTCAGGAGCTGGGCAATATCATGATCGCGGTGTCTGAGTCCGGCGCGGTGTGGATCGACGGCCGCCAGGTGGACGTGCGGGCCGTGCGTGCCAACGTGGAGCGGCTGCGCGCCGAGAACCCTGAGGGGGCCGTGATTGTCCAGGCCGACGAGGCCTCCCGCACCGGGATCCTGATCCAGATCCTAGACCAGGTCCGCCTGGCCGGGGTGCACAACGTAGCCGTTGCCGCAAGCAAGCCATGAACAAACCATGAACACTCCGGCGCGGCTTGCTTTTTCCCTGTGCTTCGGCCTGATGGCCGCCCTGGGGTTGTTCATGCTCATGAATTTTTTGGTCAGCCGGGGCGAAATGGGCGTAGATGCAAAGCACCGCCAGCCCCTGCCCCAGTTCATCCGCCTGGACGACCAGGAACAAATCGTGCGCCGGCGCGAACTAGAAAAACCCAAACCGCCCGAAGAACTCAAGCCCCTGCCCCGCCTGGAGGCCGTGACCTTGCCCAGGCAGACCGCAGCCCAGGCGCCCTCTTTCGACATGCCGGCTTTTGACTTTTCAACGGACCTGGCTCTGGTCGGGTTGCCCGTGGCCGCGCCTGAAGCCCTGCCAGGTCCCCCGACAGGTCCTGCGGCCTATACCCAGCCTTTGACTCCAATTTCCCAAATCCCCCCGGAATATCCCAGATGGGCAAGAATGCAGGGCATTTCCGGCTGGGTGCGTTTGGAATTCATCGTCAACCCGGACGGCTCGGTCAGCGACGTGACCGTGCTGGAGGCCCTGCCCAGGAAGGGCATCTTTGACCAGGAAGCCGTGCGCGCCCTGGGACGCTGGCGGTTTCATCCCCAGATAGAGGACGGCAGACCCGTCCCGGCCATGGCCACCATTACCATTGTCTTCAAGTTGGAGGGGTGAACATGCCCTCTGGCCGCAAGTCAATTACACGCAGCCATGTTTTTTCCTTCAAAGACCATTCTTTGCTCTGGATTCCCGCCTGCGCCGGAATGACCGTGGCAAAGGCGCCTAATCTATCATGTCGTTCCGACGCAGGCGAGAATCCAGTTTTTGTTGGTGCTCGTTCCATTGTCAGCCCGTTGGGTTTTAGGCTGGCAATACTCTGCATGCTCTTGGCGTTTTGCCCTGCCCTTGCCTTGGCCCAGGCCGACAAGCCCACGGTCTCCCGCGCTGCGCACCAAAAGCTCGGCGCGGCCCAGACACTCTTGTTGCAAGAAAATTGGACCCAGGCGGACGCGGTCCTGGCAGAGGTTGTCCGGGAATTCGCCCATGAACCCTACGCCCTGGCTCTAGCCTGGCGGATGCGCGGCTTCCTGTTTAATGAAACCGGGCGGCCCGAAAAAGCCCTGGAAGCCTTTGACAAGGCCCTGGAATTGGACAGCCTGGACAACGCCTCGCGTTTGCAGGTCCTGGCCGACACGGCCCAGATGTTGGTGCTGTTGGAGCGCCATGATGATGCCGCCCGGCGCATGAGCGCCTGGCTGGACCAAATAGACATAGTCTCTCCGCAGCAGCGGGTCCGTGCGGCCTGGATCTTTTACGAGGCCGGGCGCTACGATACTGCGGCCCTGCACCTGAAAGCGGCCGTCCAGGAAACCAAACAGGCCGGTTCCAGACCAAGGGACGAATGGTACGACATGCTCTTGGCCGCCCTATACCACGGCGGACAATACGAAGAACTGATCCGCCAATTGCTCGAAGTCATGGAACAGCGGCCAACCGACAAACGCTACTGGCAGCAGCTTGCTGCAGCGCAGCTCGCCGCGACGCACCTGGGCCTGAACCGGGAGCGCCAGGCTGCGGCAGTGCTCGCTGCGGGCTATCACAAAGGCGTGTTCGACCAGCCCGAGGATCTTGTCCAGGCAGCGCAGATGTTGCGCCAGGCCAAAGCCCCGCACCTGGGGGCCAGGATCCTGGAACAGGCCCTAAGTGACGGCCGTATCCCGGCCACGGCCCAAAACCTGGATTTGTTGGCCGACACCTGGCTCCAGGCCCGGGAGATACAGAAGGCCGCCGCGGTCCTGATCCAAAAGATCGCGCATGGCGAGGACTGCGCCACCCGCCTGCGCATCGGCCGGTTGTTCATGCAAATCGAAGACTGGAGCGCGGCGGCACAACACCTGGAACATGCGGCCGGGGCCGGGTGCGCGGTAGTCCGGCCGGACGCCCTGCTCCTGCTGGGCATGGCCAGATATCACCAGGGCCGTCTGGAGGAAGCCCGGGCGACTTTTGCCCAGGCCAGACAGGAGCCCAAGGTCCGCCGTCAGGCCGAGATCTGGCTGGAGGGCATCCGCTCCGGAGAATGATTTCATTTGTGCCCGGGCCGCGCCTCGGCTTCGCCGCTCGGCCCTAACCCCGGCTTCGCCATGAAGCGTTGTTTTTCTTCTCTCGGGCGCGCGCAAGTCTTTTCGTGAGGGTGGTGGCTTCAGGGCTTCGCGGTGGGCACAGGCCAGTGAAATCCGTAGGTTGAGCCCCGAGCACGCCGACGGTGCACAGAATTCAGTTTTTGTACTCCCTGAAGCTCGTCACCAAAGACCCAAAATTTTTCGGTTGGTATTTGTCGAAGCTTTCCTCATCCACATACACGTAGTCATATCGAACCGCTGACTGTGCCTTGTTGATATCCGCGCACCACTGTTTCAACCGTTCCATTTTGGGCGGCACTTCAAGATCTTCCTGGCCTTTTGTTTCGACGATGTATATTTCCTTCTCGGATTTTTTGACGATGAAGTCCGGGTAGTAATTCGAGATATCGCCACTGGCGTTCACATAGTCGAGCCTGAAATTCACAGCAAAGTAATTCTTCACGTATGAGACAACGTCCTCGCATTCATCCAGAAACTTGGCGAACATCAATTCCAGATAGCTGTCCCCGATGATCTTGTTGAACACACTCTTCTTCGGGATCAGATGCTTTTGCTCCTTGGCGACAAAGGGCCGGGTTTTGCGCAGTTTAATCGTGTCCTGAATCCGGGCGTCGCCCTTGTCCTTGATGGTAAGCGCGTTGATCTGCTTCTTGAAGGTTTCAATGAGTGTCTTTGTCGCTTCCAGTTCGGACAGGTTGCGCAAGGTGTTCATGTTCTCCAGGTCCACGGCTCGATCAAAAAGCTGGGTCTGAATGAAGTCCTTCACCTTCCCGTAGAGCACGTCATAGCCGCTGACCAGCCGCAGGTCTTTCATGATGGTCTGGGCGAAGTAGCCCACCACGCTGCGAAAGTCGGTCACGTTCGCGGAGTCAAGATAGGTCACATGTTTGATTTCGCCGGTCGTGATGTCCTTGAACACGATCTCGCGTTGTTCCTCCTCGCTGAACTGCAAATATAACAATCGCTGATGCCCCATCGCGGCGATGTCTAGATCGCCCAGGCTTTTGTATTCCCGGTAGACACGAGGCGTCAGCACCGGGATTTCAATGTCCAGTGCGGCAATGTCCTTCTTCTCGTTCTCCTTGTCGACTTCAACCACCAGCGGAGTCTTCGGCCCCGTTCCTTCCCCCATCGCCTTGCGCTCCAGCACCACACCTTCGGCCTGAATGGATTCCACGAAGTCCATGAAGGCATTAGTGCCGACCACGCTGACATACTCTTCCACATCGCCGGGATACATCTTGCGCAAGCCCCGGCCCAGCGTCTGTTCGGGCAGGATGTTGCTCGTTGCGGAATAGGCACGTAGACCCACGATGGTGGTCACATTCTTCACGTCCCACCCCTCTTTGAGCATCAGCCCCGAGACGATGGCCTTGTAAGGGCTGTCCATTCCGTCGATCTCATTGGCCTGTTTGCGCAGGTTCTCCAGTTCGTCCTTGCCCTTGCCCGAGGCGGCTTCGGAAATATCGCCGTTGTTCTTGGTGTGAATGACCAGCACCGCGTCTTTCAGGTCCGGGTAATGCCCCTTCAGATACTCAGCCACGTCGTCGCAGTTGCGGGTATCGTCGGTCATCACAAACAGGATCGCCTTCTTGCCCATCTTCTCGTGCTCAGCGTATGCCTTGCGCCATTCGATCACGCCCAGATGGATATAGTCGGCATATTTCTCGGTGTACTTCGCGCTCTGCCGCTCCTGCAACTTCGCACGGCTGGCGGCGTTGGGCAGGACGGGATGCTTGACCACGTTCTGTGAGATGGCTTCCACCAGCGGGTAATCGGCCACGGTCTGCACAAAAATCGCCCCGTTGTTACGCTTGGGCGTCGCCGTCGTGTCCACCTGCATGGAAAGGGCAGCCCCCTTTTGCAACAGACGGTTGTGGATGTCTTCGATGGATTTGAACCAGGCCATGCGCGGATCATGAATGTGGTGCGCCTCGTCATTCAACACCATCAGCTCGTCAATATCCCGGACGATCATACCCAGGTCCACCTTGGAATCCGTGGTCGCGCCCGTGGGCCGCTTGCCCAGGAAATAATCCCGCATGTCATCATCATCCGGCGACGGTGGAATGTCGTCGCCCGAATACACCCGGTGGATGTTGGTCAGGAAGATATTGCCCGTAGGCCGGGTGATACGCACCTCGTCTTGCCGATGCAGCGTCAGTTGAAAATCGTCGCGCCAGGTGCGCCCGTCAAACCCGTTGTCCGGCAGCACCGGATCGTCGAAGAAGATACGGAGGCCGTGGAAATCCCGGTAAATCCTGTCCAGCACGATGATGTTGGGCGCGATCACCAGAAAGTTCCGCGCCAGTTCCGATTCTGGCTCGTACAGCTTGTGATAAAAACTCCACGCCAGCACTAGGCTCAGCACCTTGGTTTTGCCCGTGCCGGTGGCCATCTTGACCACAAAACGCCGCCAGGTCTCGTCGAACATGCTTCCGGATACAAGGCCGCTTGCATCGAAGCGCATCAGATCGTACTTGTCCCTGGCCCTCACCACATCGTAGAGGTAGATGATCGTCTCCAGGGCCTCGCGCTGGGCGAAGTAGTATTCAAACTCCGCCATCGTCCCATCGGCCTTGGGCAACAGGTGCGGCGTCTTGAACCACCAGTTGAGCAGGCTCCGGCTGGTGTCCGTCGCGCCCACGTAGCCGCCGTCGCGGAACTCCTTGACCTTCTTGCGCAGCGTCGCCACCAGCGGCGGCATCAGCTTATCCATGCTCGTATCCCGCAGCGCCTCATCGGCGGGAAACCAGCGGATACCCGGATCGAGAATCGCGTGCGGCGACGTCGGAAAGTCCTTATGCAGTCCCATTATTTCTCCCCTCCGTTCCGGCCCACGCTCACCTCGACAATCGTCATCGTGTCGTTGCCGAAGATGTCCACCACCTTGACCGCGATCTTGCGTCTCCCAGGTACACATTCATGAAATATGCTCTTCAATTCCAGCGACCGGTTCTTTTTCGTACGGAAGCTCTGCCATTCGTTTTCAAAGATGTAATCACCAGTCCACCGTTCTTCCCATTCGCCGGTTTCCTCGTTCTTCACCCGGATGATCTCGCGCTTGCTCTCGAAGTTGAAATCCACCGCCCAGTAATCGATCCAGTCCGTCCAGTCCTTGGTGAGCGTCTCGCGGGTGACGATGCCGTCCTTATCCTTGCTCACCTTGACGATCTGACCCCTCTCCACCACGATTCGGCTGCCCTTGTTCTTGATGGCCGCCTCGGCGTGGGCAATAGAGTCCTGCGAATAGAACACCGAAAAGTCCGTCAGTTCCACCGCCACGCTGTTCTTGGCGACATGTGGTTTGACCTCGATGGCCGCCACATCGTGAAAGACCACCTGGTTCTTCTCCACCGCCCGCTTGTCGAACACCTCGGCGGGGATGTATTTCGGCGCGATGTCAATGCCCTTGCTCCGCGCCTCTTCCAGCACATTGGGGAACAGCCCCATCTCGAACTCGAAGCCCAGGATGTCCACCTTGGTGATGTGCTTCTTGCGGCACTCCAGAATGATTTCCTCCACGAACAGCCGCGTTACCGGCAGGTTCACCGGCCCGATGGCCACCAACCGCCCGGCCTTTTTGCCGTGGAACGCGGCGAAGCCCGTCGTCTTCTCCGCCCGGTAGGCGCGCAGGATCAGGTCAATGAAAGCTGCTTCCTTTTTCTCCAGTTGTTTTTGCTGCTCCGCCTCGCGCAGGTTGGGGTTGATGCCGATGTAGTGCTGGCGCTCGTACTTGCCGAGGTTGAGGATTTCAAAGGCGCGGTAGGGCTTGTTTTCTTTCTTGAGTTGACGCTGCACGCCGATCAGCCGCTTGCGGGTGGTGTGGATGCCGAACTTGCCCAAGTCGGTGCAAATCCATTTGCGGCCCAGCTTCTCCGCCACGGCGGCGGTGGTGCCGGAGCCGCAGAAGAAGTCAGCCACCAGGTCGCCTTCGTTGGAAGACACACCTATGATTTTATCTATGAGCGGGATGGGTTTTTGCGTGGGATAATAAAGCCGCTGAAGTTTCACGGTTTTTTC